>NZ_JAIUMC010000069.1 GCF_022565775.1 Natronospirillum sp. | reverse complement strand
CTCGTCGGGCTCATAACCCGAAGGTCGTAGGTTCAAATCCTGCCCCCGCTACCAAGTGCCTGTCGGAAAGCCCCCTTGTTGGGGCTTTTTGTTAGGGTATTCAGGGTGGGCCAGTGGGCCCACTTTTTGTTTATGGCGGCCGAGTCGGCCGTCAGTGCGAAAGCAGCGGAGTTTATGGCGAAAGCGGATACAGTCAGCGCACTATGCCAGCCCGTGGTGGCGGGGCTGGGGTTTGAGCTTTGGGGCATCGAGTACGTGGCCCAGGGTCAGCACAGTGTGCTCAGGGTGTTTATCGATCACCCGGAAGGCATCACCGTGGATCATTGCGCTGATGTGAGTCGCCAACTGGCAGCAGTGTTGGATGTGGAAGATCCGATTTCCACTGCCTATACGCTGGAAGTGTCATCACCAGGCATGGATCGGCCATTGTTCAAGGCCGACCACTATGAACAGTTTGTGGGCCACTGGGCGAATCTCAAGCTGCGCTTCCCCTTTGAAGGCAAGCGTCGCTACAAGGGCGTGATCCAGGGCATAGAGGACAGTGCAGTAGTGCTGCTGGTGGATGATCACGAGTTGCTGTTGCCTCTGGAACAGATAGATAAAGCGAACATTTTGCCTGTATTCGAGGACTAGGGGATGCCCCGAGGTTCAGAAGCAGGTCACGGACAGTCGAGGCTGGGTTATAGATGAGCAAAGAAATCCTGATGGTGGTTGAGGCCGTTTCCAACGAAAAAGGCGTGTCCAAAGACGTCATTTTCGAGGCCATAGAGCTCGCACTGGCAACCGCCGCGAAAAAGCGCTTCGATGATGATGGCGAACCGGATGTCCGGGTAGCGATTGATCGCGGGACGGGGGAGTATGAAACCTTCCGCCGCTGGACTATTGTCGACAACGAGTCTGTGGCTACCCTGGGCTCCGAGCTGAACATGCAGGAAGCGGCCGAAATAGACACCACCTTGCAGCCGGGCGACGTGTACGAAGAGAAGGTGGAAAACGAAGCCTTCGGTCGTATCGCTGCGCAGGCTGCCAAGCAGATCATCGTGCAGAAGGTGCGCGAGGCTGAGCGGCAGAAGATCGTAGAGCAGTATGAAAACCGCGAAGGCGAAATCATTCACGGTAACGTGAAGAAGGTCACCCGGGACAATATTATCGTCGACCTGGGGGGCAATGCCGAAGCCATCCTGCCGCGTGAAGAGCTGATCGCACGCGAAACCTTCCGTATCGGTGATCGGGTGCGGGCGGTACTGCAGGGTGTTCGTGAGGATGCTCGCGGCCCGCAACTGGTATTGAGCCGCAGCGCCAATGAGATGCTGACCGAGCTGTTCCGCATCGAAGTGCCGGAAATTCATGAAGAAGTCATTCAGATTGTGGCCAGTGCGCGTGATCCTGGGTCGCGGGCGAAGATTGCCGTGACCACCAATGACGGCCGTATCGATCCGGTAGGCGCCTGTGTGGGTATGCGCGGTTCCCGGGTTCAGGCCGTGTCCGGTGAGCTGGGCAACGAGCGGGTGGATATCGTGCTCTGGGACGACAACCCGGCCCAGATGGTGATCAACGCCCTGGCCCCGGCCGAAGTCGCCTCCATCGTGATGGATGAAGAAACCAACACCATGGATGTGGCGGTGAACGAAGACAATCTGGCCATTGCGATTGGTCGCGGTGGGCAGAACGTCCGCCTGGCCAGTCAGCTGACCGGCTGGACCATCAATGTGATGACGGAAGAAGACGCCACCCAGAAGCAACAGGAAGAGCTTGATCGGCTGCTGGCCCTGTTCACCGAAAACCTGGGGGTTGATGAAGAATTGGCGGAGGTGCTGATCGAAGAAGGCTTCACCTCCCTCGAAGAAGTGGCGTATGTGCCACTGGAAGAAATGCTCAGCATTGAAGGTTTCGACGAGAACCTGGTCAATGAGTTGCGTGACCGGGCCAAGGATGTGCTGCTCACTCGTGAGCTGGCATCGGAAGAACAACTGGAATCCGCAACGCCATCAGATGAACTGCTTGCTCTGGACGGTATGGATCGAGCCCTGGCGCTTAAAATGGCGAGCAAGGGCATCGTGACTCTGGATGACCTGGCAGAACAGGCTGTTGATGATCTGATGGACATTGAAGAACTGGACGAGGAGCAAGCCGGGCGCCTGATCATGGCTGCACGCGCGTCCTGGTTTGAAGAAGACTAAGCGGCTCCGGGAGGATACGACACGATGGCAGATGTAACTGTACAACAACTGGCGGATAACATTGGTACGCCGGTAGACCGCTTGCTGAAACAGATGGCCGAGGCCGGTCTGAAACACGCCAGTGCTGATGACGCTGTGACTGACAGCGAGAAGCAGACCCTGTTGACCTATTTGAAGACCAGCCACGGAGCCAAGGCGGGTGAGCCGAACAAGATCACCCTGAAGCGCAAGGTCACAACCCAGCTCAAGGCGGGCGGTGGCGGCAAGGGCAAAACCGTCAACATAGAAGTGCGCAAAAAGCGGACCTACATGAAGCGCGATGCCACCGGAGAGGCGACAGCACCGCCGGCAGAGGCCAAGCGTGAAGATCAGTTGCAGCGCGAAGAAGAGCAGCGCAAGCTGGAAGAAGCGCAGCAGCGGGTACAGGAAGAAAAACGCCTGGCCGAAGAAGCGGCAAAGCGCAAGGCCGAAGAAGCACGCCAAAAGGAAAAGACTCCAGCCGAGAGTGCGGAGCCGGTGCAGACGATAACCGATCCGGCGGACCTGCCGGACCCGGATGCAGAAGCCAAGCGAGCGCGCCACAAGCCCAAGAAATCAGCGGATGAAGAAGCTGAAGAGCGGCGCAAGGCCAAGAAGCCCAAGCCGGCTGCGAGCGGCAAACAGGATCGCGGCAAGGGCAACCGTCATCAGCAGATCATGGGTCTGATGGACGACGATGGCGGCAGTGGACGGCGCAGGCCGAAGCGCAAGAAGTCCACGGGGCAGCGCGAACACCAGTTCCAGCAACCGACCGCTCCTCTGGTGCGTGAGGTAAAGCTGGGCGAGAACATCAATGTGCAGGATCTGGCGCACCAGATGTCGGTCAAGCCGGCGGAAGTGGTCAAGATACTGTTCAAGATGGGGGTTATGGCCACCATCAATCAGGTGCTGGATCAGGATACTGCAATACTGGTGACTGAAGAGATGGGGCATCGCTATGTCACGGTCTCGGATAATGCCATGGAGGAGGACCTGAACGCCTCCATCACCTATCTGGGTGACAAGACAGCCCGTGCACCCGTAGTCACGGTTATGGGTCACGTAGACCATGGCAAGACATCGCTGCTCGACTACATTCGCCGCACCAAGGTGGCGGCGGGCGAGTCTGGCGGTATAACCCAGCACATCGGTGCCTATCACGTGGAAACCGACCATGGCATGGTGACTTTCCTGGATACACCCGGGCACGAGGCTTTCACCGCCATGCGCGCCCGCGGTGCCCAGTCAACCGATGTGGTCATTCTGGTGGTTGCTGCTGATGACGGTGTCATGCCGCAGACCGAAGAAGCCATTCAGCATGCCAAAGCCGGCGGTGTTCCGATTGTGGTGGCGGTCAACAAGATGGACAAGGAAGGCGCGGACCCGGAGCGTGTCACGTCCGAACTGGCTGCCAAGCAGGTGGTGCCGGAAGAATGGGGTGGTGACACCCAGTTCATCAAGGTATCCGCCCATACCGGCGAAGGTATAGATGCGCTGATTGATGCGGTACTGCTGCAGTCCGAGATTCTTGAACTGACAGCTTATGCGGAAGGTCCGGCCAAGGGCGTGGTGATCGAGTCCAAGCTCGACAAGGGCCGCGGTGCCGTCAGCACTCTGCTGGTACAGAATGGTCGCCTGAAGCAGGGCGACATCGTACTCGCCGGTGATGCGACAGGTCGTGTTCGCGCTTTGCTGGATGAAGCCGGCAAAAGCATTGAGGAGGCCGGGCCGTCGATCCCGGTAGAGATACTTGGCCTGGATGGGACACCGGAGGCGGGTGAAGAGTTCGTCGTTGTGGAGTCTGACAAGCAGGCCCGTGAAGTGGCTGAACACCGCCGCGATCGCGCACGTGAACAAGAGCTCGCCAAGCAACAGGCCGCCAAGCTCGACAACCTCTTTGCCGGTATGGGCAAGGGTGAGTCCACGGCGCTGAACATAGTCCTCAAGGCTGATGTGCGCGGTTCTCTGGAGGCCCTGCAGGCGCAGCTGGCCGGTCTGGGTAATGAAGAGGTGCGGGTGAATGTCGTGTCCGGTGGTGTCGGCGGTATTTCCGAGTCAGACGCCAACCTTGCGGTCACCGCCAATGCCGTTATTCTGGGCTTCAACGTGCGGGCCACTGGCCAGGCGCGTGAAATCATCGAGAAAAATGGCCTGGACCTGCGCTACTACAATGTAATTTATGACCTGCTTGACGATATCAAGTCGGCCCTGAGTGGCATGCTGTCGCCCGAGCTGCGCGAGGAAATCGTCGGTCTGGCTGAAGTGCGTGATGTCTTCAACTCACCCAAGTTCGGTCAGGTGGCCGGTTGTATGGTGATCGAAGGCACTGTGCACAGAAACAAGAAGATCCGTGTACTGCGTGACGAGGTAGTCATCTATGAGGGCGAGCTGGAGTCACTCCGTCGCTTCAAGGATGACGTGCAGGACGTACGTCAGGGCATGGAGTGCGGTATCGGTGTACGCAACTACAAGGACGTCAAAGCCGGTGACAAGATCGAGGTGTTCGACGTGAAGGAATTCGCGCGGACCATCGAGTGACGGGAGCAGATCGCCATGGCGCGTGACTTCAAGCGTACAGACCGGGTCGGTGACCAGATTCAGAAAGAGCTGGCCACCCTGATCCAGTTTGAACTCAAGGACCCGAGACTGGGTATGGTGACGCTCAATGCGGTGCGGGTGTCGAAAGACCTGGGTTATGCCGATGTCTATTTCACCTCGCTGAGCCAACTGGATGGCGATGCGGAAGCCCAGTACCGCGAGGCAGAATCCATTCTGCGCGGCGCGGCCGGGTTCCTGCGCTCAGAGCTGGCGCGCAGCATTCGCCTGCGGGTCATGCCGCAATTGCGTTTTCACTATGACCACAGCCTCGAACGGGGGCAAACACTGTCGCGCCTGATCGACAACGCGCGGCGCAGTGATGAAGCCTTCCGGGGTGACATTACCGGCGAAAGCCCGGTAGACAGTGAAGACGAGCGAAAAGACTGACACACCGTATGACCTCTCAGAAGCGTGATCTGCACGGCGTGATCCTGGTCGACAAACCGGCCGGGATGACGTCCAATCGTGTGCTGCAGCAGATCAAGCATCATCTTCGGGCGCGCAAGGCTGGCCATACCGGCGCACTCGACCCACTGGCCACCGGCGTGCTGCCGATCTGCCTGGGAGAGGCCACCAAATTTTCGCAATTTCTGCTCGACGCGGACAAGGCCTACGAAACGCGTGCTGCCCTCGGCGTGCGCACCGATACGGCGGATGCCGATGGTCAGGTCACAGAGCAAGCGCCGGTGCCACCTATCGCTGCCGAGCAGGTGACGTCTCTGCTGCAGTCGCAGTTTACCGGACCGGTCGAACAGGTCCCGCCCAGATACTCTGCCCTCAAGCATGCAGGCCAACCATTGTACAAGCTGGCTCGCGAGGGCAAACCGGTGCCGGTCAAGCGACGCCAGGTCACCTTGTACGAGAGTCGTCTGCTGGACCAGGGGGACAACTGGCTGGATCTCTATTTGCGCTGCAGCAAAGGCACCTATGTGCGGTCGTTCGTGGAAGATCTGGCCGTGGCTCTGGGCACGGTCGCTCATGTAAGCCGTCTGCGGCGGCTCGCCCACGGCCGTTTCGGTATTACCGACTGCACCCCATTGGTTGACCTTCTGGAGACACCTCCGGAATCGCTGATCACACAACTGCTGCCGGTGGACACCTGCGTGGCCGAGTTGCCACACTGTTCACTGGACGAAGCTCAGTACAAGCGCGTGCGCCACGGCAATCCGGTGCCTCTGGGCCCGGAATACGAGCCAGGGCAGGTGCGAATCTTCTTTGACGACCTGTTTCTGGGTCTTGGCGAGATTTCTACACAGGGCGAATTGAAATCACGTCGCCTGGTGAATACAGATCTGTTAGAATAGCGCGCCGCTGGCTGTCGAGCTCAGTCTCTCAGCGGCGCCGCTGCCATTCGGGCAGCATTATGGGCCACTGTAAACATGCACGGTGGACCCGGTTTTCGTGATGGCATGTTGATGGAGAGCAAGACAATGGCACTGACCGTTGAGAAGAAGTCTGAAATCATCAAGGAATACCAGGTCGAAGCTGGCGATACCGGATCTCCGGAAGTCCAGGTTGCCCTGCTGACCCACAATATCAATGGCCTGCAGTCCCACTTCAAGGGGCATCAAAAGGATCACCACAGTCGCCGTGGTCTGATCCGCATGGTCAACCAGCGCCGCAAGCTGCTGGATTATCTGAAGAAGAAGGATCTCAATCGGTACGCTACCCTGATCAAGCGTCTGGGCCTGCGCCGCTAAGTGAGAAAACGTCAGAGGGGCCGATCAGGCCCCTCTGTCGGTTAAAAGCACCCGGCCCCGGCTGCGGTGTACAAGTACTCGGGCAACTCGGCATGAGTGCTTCTAACAATTGGGCTCCAACGATGCACCGGTGTCAGGCCGGATTGCATCGCACGGAGACTAATTCTTAGAAGTGCTCGGTTGCCTGCCAAGCAACACAAGAGGACATACTGATTATGGCACTGAACCCAGTGACTCATACGTTCGAATATGGTGGCCAGACGGTCACTCTGGAAACCGGCAAGGTAGCCCGTCAGGCAACCGGCGCGGTGGTCTGCACCATGGGCAAGACAGTCGTGCTCTGCGCGGTGACTGCTGCCAGAGAAGCCAAGCCCGACCAGCCGTTTTTCCCGCTGTCGGTGCACTACCAGGAAAAATACTACGCTGCCGGTCGTATTCCCGGCGGCTATCTGAAGCGCGAAGGTCGTCCTTCCGAGAAGGAAACGCTGACCTGCCGCTTGATTGACCGGCCGATCCGGCCGCTCTTCCCCAACGGCTTCATGAATGAAGTGCAGGTTGTCCCGACCGTCATTTCTGCCGAGGAAGACGTCGATCCTGATATCTGCGCAATGATTGCCACATCTGCCGCTCTTGCGGTCAGTGGTGTGCCTTTCAACGGCCCCATCGGTGCCGCTCGCGTAGGCTTCACCGAAGAGCAGGGCTATATCCTGAACCCGGGTTATGCGGCGTTGGAAACTTCGGCGCTGAACATGGTGGTTGCCGGTACTCGTGATGCTGTGCTGATGGTTGAATCTGAAGCACAGGAACTGACCGAAGACCAGATGCTGGGTGCCGTTCTGTTTGCCCATATGGAAATGCAGAAAGTCGTCGATGCCGTGGATGCCCTGGTCGACAAGTCCGGTGCTCAGAAGTGGGACTGGACGCCGCCCGCAGAAGACACGGCTACCCTGGAGATGGTCAAGGCCGCCTACTGGGATCGTATTGGCGAAGCGTACAAGATCACCGACAAGATGGCGCGCTACGAAGCGCTGGGCGCCCTGAAGACCGAGGCTGCAGAGTCGCTGGTCGATGAAGAGAATGGCCCCAGTGAAGCACAGGTCAAGTCGGCCTTCGGCAAGCTGGAGAAGAGTCTGGTACGCCAGCGCGTCGTCGCCGGTGAGCCGCGTATCGACGGCCGTGATACACGCACGGTTCGCCCGATCGAAGTCGAAGTCAACAGCCTGCCGGGTACCCATGGCAGCTCGCTGTTCACGCGTGGTGAAACCCAGGCCATTGTGGCAGCGACTCTGGGCAGTCTGCGTGATGGCCAGATGGTCGACATGCTGCACAAGAAGCTGACCGATCACTTCCTGCTGCACTACAACTTCCCGCCCTACAGTGTGGGCGAGTGCGGTCGCATGGGCGGTGTGGGTCGTCGTGAAATCGGCCATGGCCGTCTGGCGCGCCGCGGTCTGGAAGCCGTGCTGCCCAATGTCGACGATTTCCCCTACGCCATTCGCGTGGTGTCCGAAATCACCGAATCCAACGGTTCATCGTCCATGGCGACGGTCTGCGGTACGTCCCTGGCTCTGATGGATGCCGGTGTGCCGATCAAGGCGCCGGTAGCCGGTATTGCCATGGGTCTGGTCAAGGAAGACAACGGTTTCGCCGTACTGACCGACATCCTGGGTGATGAAGATCATCTGGGCGACATGGACTTCAAGGTCGCTGGTACCGCCAAAGGTGTGACCGCGCTGCAGATGGACATCAAGATCGAAGGTATTACCGAGGAAATCATGGAGCAGGCTCTGGAGCAGGCCCATGAAGCCCGGACGCATATCCTGGGTGAGATGAACCAGGTGATTGCCCAGCCGCGTGCCGAGTTGTCCGAGAATGCGCCTACCATGCTGGCTATCAAGGTTGACCAGGACAAGATCCGCGAAGTCATCGGCAAGGGTGGCGCGACCATCCGTGGTATTTGTGAAAGCACGGGAGCTGACATTGATATCCAGGACGACGGCAGTGTGCGCATCTATGCCCCGACGAAGCAGGCGGCCAACGCTGCCCTGGCCCAGGTTGAAGCTGTGGCTCTGGATCCGGAACCCGGTGCACTCTATCGCGGCAAGGTGGCTCGTATCACCGACTTCGGTGCCTTCGTCAACTTCCTCGGCGAAAAGGATGGCCTCGTTCATATCAGCCAGATCGTAGCGCGCCGTATCGAGAAGGTGACGGACGTCCTGTCGGAAGGTGAGGAAGTCGTGGTTAAAGTGCTGGAAGTAGACCAGCGCGGCCGCGTCAAGCTGAGCATGAAGGAAGTCAGCGAGGAAGAAAAAGCCTCGATGGAACCCAAGGAAGACTGACACTGCACCAGGCCCGCAAGGGCCTGATCGACTACAGTCTGCATTTGGCAATGAAAACCCGGCTCTGGCTGGGTTTTTTGGTTTTCAGGCGGATAATGCGGGATTCTGGACAACAGATTCGTGCTTTTTGACAAGTAATCGGGCGCCGAACTCGGATAATCTATAACATCAAGCAAGTCCAGCTATTACAATAACCGATAAGACCTGTTCCAAAATCCAGCCCAATGAGTGACAGTTGCTGTAAACAGTCGCAAGACCGCCAACGGGAGGTGACCGACTCATGACACCCACTCTGCTGCCCCGCATGACCTGTAAAAGTGGCCAATCGTTGCTGCTGACCCTCTGCCTGACTCTGGTGCTCAGCATCAGCGCCAATGGCCGCACCCTGATCGGCGCTGGAGACCCCTGGCCACCGTTCCTCGACCCTGATCTGCCTGGAAATGGCATTGCTGTACAGATTGTCTCTGCTGCCATGGAGACTCAGGGGTATGACATCGAGTGGCAGAACATGCCCTGGGCGCGTGCCCTGTTTGGGGTTCGGGATGCTGAATACGACATTCTGGTCGGCGCTTGGTACACCGATGAACGGGCGGAATTTCTGCTTTTCAGCGAACCCTACATCGACAATGACGTGCGTATCATCATGCGTGCTGATGACGACTTCCAGTTTGAAGGTATCGAGGATCTGACCGGCAAACGCATCGGGACAGTGCTGGGGTATGGCTATGGTGACGAGTTCAATCAGGCCGACAATTATATTCCTGAACCGGCGGTAAACCTGATCACCAATATCCGCCGCCTGGTCGGGCGTCGGGTTGACCTTACCGTGGAAGATGAGCTGGTGGCCCGTTTCCTGATCAACGAAATCAACCCGGATTTTATCGAACAGATCCGGTTTTCCGAAACACCGCTTATGAGCAATTCGCTGCATGTGGCTGTGGGACAGGCACATCCGGAGGCGCAAGAGATTATCGACGCCTTCAATGCAGGGTTTGCCGTCATTCGCGAGAACGGCACCTATGAGCAGATACTGCGCGAGAACAACCTGATTGAATAGAGGAACGCCCATAATGACGGGAGAGCGTGTCGGTTGAGCCTGGGACAATCACGGAACTACCTGCAACTGCTGGCGGAATACGATCGCTATGGTGCCGACATAAGGCGCCTGATCGGCTCCATCATCGGCTGCCTGGCGCGCACCGACCTGCTGGAAGACCCTGAGGCTCAGGACCGGGAATTGCGCCAGCTCAGTCGGGCCTATCCGTTTCTCGAGTTGATGTACAGCCTTTCGCCGGAAGGGCGGCAACTGCTTAATACGGCTTACAGCCCCAATGTGAGCCAGCGCCGAAACAGAGTATTGGGCGAGGGCAGTGATCGCAGCCACCGACCCTACTTTACTGCGGCGCAGGCTAACGCCAGCCCGATAACGGTAACGGACCCCTATCTCTCCAGTGCCACCCGCTTGCCGGCGCTGTCGGCGGTTTACCGGTTTGATGATGACGCCGGTGGCCCTCTGGGCTATCTGGTGCTGAACATCAGTCTGCACAAGCTGATCTCGTACTTGCAGGGAGACCAGTTGCGGGCCCGTTTTCATCCGATGTTTCAGTCAGTGTACAGTGTTATCGGTGGATCATTGCTGTTGATCGCGGGTGTGCTGCTCTGGGCTGCCATCAGTGACTTGTGGGGTATCCTGACCACGCAGCGCGATATTGTTACAGAATCCTTTGGTCTGGTGGTGCTGATCACTCTGGCCCTCGCCATCTTTGATCTGGGCAAGACCATCATTGAGGAAGAGGTCTTTCTGGACAAGAACCTCAATCATCACGGCTCCACGCGGCGCACTATCTCGCGCTTCATGTCGGCCATACTGATCGCCGTGTCGATCGAGGCCCTGTTGCTGATGTTCAAGTCGCTGCTCGGGGATGCCGGTCAATTGTTGAATGCGGTCTGGATGCTGCTCGCTGCCGTGGCACTGTTGGTCGGTCTGGGGATCTACCTGAAGCTGAGCCGCGACGGCTGAAGGGACCGTCAGGCGTCCGGCCTGATGCAGAGCGTGATCTCTTCGCGATCAAAGTAGAGCTGACGCGCCTGCACCTGCCAGGGCTGGCCGGTTTCTGCAAGCCGCGCGCGCAGCGTCTGCTCAATGTCCTGCCAGGTTTGCCAGCGCTTTTTCATGGGCAATTTAAGATTGCAGATGACATTGCGCGTCCAGCCCTGCACCAGCCAGTCCAACATCCGCTCGGCCACCCGATAAGGGCTTTCCACCATGTCGCACACCAGCCAGTCGACCGGGTGTTCGGGCACCCAGGTAAAGCCATCGACGTGCAAGTGCTCGACCTGTCCTGACGCCATCAACTCGTCATCCATGGGCCCGTTGTCGATGGCCTGCACCTGCAGTCCCTGTCGCACCAGTTGCCAGGTCCAGCCTCCTGGCGCGGCGCCCAGATCGACAGCGGTGAAACTGTCCTGCAACTGCCGGCGCCAGTGCTTGCCCAGAAAGACATGAAAGGCCTCTTCCAGTTTCAATGTGCTGCGGCTTGGCGCCTGGGGTGGAAACTTGAGCCGCGCGATACCCATCGGCCAGCCCGGGCGCCTCTCGGGTCCGTCGAGTCCGAGCAGAACATGGCCGGAGTCGAGGAACAGGGCGTGCCAGGCCGATAGATCAGGTCTGTCTTTCGGGGTCAGCAGGTCATGCTGGCGCAAGGCCTGGCGCAGCGGGTGGATGAACTTGCCGGCAAAGCGTGCCGTGGCGCGGTAGCCATCGCCCTCGGCGGTGTCGCAGAACAGAAGACCAGCAGGCGCCTGACCCTGCAGTGCCTGCAGAATCGGAGCGATGCGGTCGTGATTTGGCAGACCTTGCAGTTCCGCCAGAAGCGGCCAGCATTCGCGGGCAAACACCAGGCTTGGCAGTGTCGAGTAGAGGCGGTTTGCTTCAGCAGTCTGGAACCGAATCCAGCCGCTGTCCGGCTCGACACGCGCCCAGCCACCATGGCCCAGAGTTGCGGCGGCAGCCGTGACCTCGGCCAGACACTCTTTTTCAAAACCCGGGCGGCACAGCAGAATGAGGCTGTCGGCGTCTTCCATCTTAAAGGCAGTCAGGTCGGCAGGTCCTTGTTGGGCAGGTTCTGTTTCTCCAGAGCCTGCAGGGTCCGGGCGCGGAAGTTATGGCGCACCGTGCTGCCCGCAGGCAATTCAAGGTAGTGGAACAGGTGGGCGATCTGACCCTGATCAACGCCGTGCTGCCTGCACCAGGCAGCCAGATCAAAGGGCGGGCCGGTATCCGGAGGCGTGGGCAACGCCGGTTGCTCCGGCTCTGCCAGCTCGTGGCCCTGACAGAGGCTGAGCGCCAGCTCCTGATAGTAGCGCTGAAAATCCGGCCAGACATGGTGCTCGGGTTCGCTGCGCAGTCGGAAGAAACCAGTGCGGCTGGCGGCCTGATAAACGGCGGCATGGCGCCAGTGGTGCTGCAGAGGGCGCCCGGCATGCATGCAGGCTTCCTGATAGGCATCCCGGGCATCCGGCAGGCCTTCGGGGCGCGCCACATCGCTCAGGGTGTTCAGAAACTCGGCAATGGTGGGTGGCCAGGCATGGCGCAACCGCACGGCATCGATGGTTTTCTCGATGGCCTCCAGCGGAAAGGCCTGCAAGGCCATTGCCCACTCCCGCTTGGCATGGGTCAGCGTATCGTCATCAGCATAGGCACTTTCGAATTTGTGCGTATAGATATGGTGGAAGCGGGCGAACAGCATGTTCACCATGATCTTGACGTCGGCGTCGACATCCTGCCGGTAACGGTTGCTACCAGTCGATGTCGCCGATGTCCCGGAGACGCTCCCGGACTTTTTGGCGGCGCTGACGAGGACCTGTCTCGCGGTCGGATGTTGCGGCTCTGAAGTCATTTTGATTGTCATTCAGGTGGTATTGCCAGCGACGACTGACCCAGTTGAAAAACTTGGTGTCCCAACTGAGATGTCGCTGCCCGGAGTCCCGGTAGTAAAGCACAAAGCTTTCGCGCTGGGCCAGCGCAAACTCGGCTTCAATGCCCCGGTTGCGGATCATGGTAAGGCAGTCCTCGCCCGGTTGCCAGTCCAGCGTCATGACAGATTGTTCACGCCGTGATGGCACAGCTGTTTCGTCGCTGGGGTTTGGCGCAGAGGCCTGGCAGTCGGCGTCGGTGGCTTCCTGATCTCTGGCGTACAGCGGTTCATCGCTATAGCGTCGGGGTGCCTGGATGCTCGGGTCGATCCGGTTGACCGACCCGGTGAGCATGGGGCTGAGTGTCGGCATGGGCGGGGGCATATCATAGTCATCCAGCGCGTCATCGCTGCTGGCAGGCCAGGCTGAACGGCTGGTGGCCGCGGCCAACGGAACTGACCGGGTTGTTGTATCCTCACCCGAGCCAGTGGATTTGGCCAGCGGCTCTGTCCGCTTGCCCGGTGCCAGCCCCAGTTCGCCATGCGGGGTGTCCAGACGAACCAGCCAGCCGGCTTCGATCAACGTCTCGGCCGCTGTCCAGAAACTGGCCGGATTCAGGAAGGGCAGCCATTCCAGCCAGCGACTTTCACTGGCCACAAGCCGGCGCGTTGACGCGTCAGATTGCAGTTCGACCTGTTCCTGCACGAAGGCCAGCAACACCGCCGCTTCCAGGCCAAGCTGGCTGGCATGACGGGACTGGAACGTAAAGGTCGATTTGGTCATGATGTCCTTTTTCAGAGCGTCAGCCGCACGTCAATGGCTGTATTTCATCGGATGCGACCGTTAGAATGCGGGCCAGCAGGCCCCGCACTGGCCGGCTGCTGTCACTTTGCACTTGTTATGAAGCCGCACCGCCGGAGGCGCATGGAACCCGTTATCGAGGTCGTATCAGTGACCAGGCAATTCAGGCACCTGACCGCCGTGGATCAGGTCAGCTTCGCCGTGCCGGAAGGCGCCTGTTTTGGTCTGCTGGGCCCTAACGGCGCCGGCAAGACGACCACTATAGAAATCATGGAGGGCATTCAACGCCCTACCCAAGGACATGTTCTTTATTTCGGTCGCGCAATGCAAGCTCGGCAATTGTATCAGGATATCGGCATCCAGTTTCAACATACTGCCCTGCAGGATCATCTGACCGTGCGCGATACCCTGCGCCTGTTTGCCTCGTTGTACCAGCGCTGCATGCCCATGGACGACCTGCTGGGCCTGTGTTCACTGCATGAATTTGCCGACCGGGACACCCGCACCCTGTCCGGTGGCCAGCGTCAGCGCCTGCTGCTGGCCCTGGCCCTGGTCAATGACCCACACATCGTGTTTCTCGATGAGCCGACATCGGGCCTGGACCCGCAGGCCCGACAACATTTCTGGTCTCTGATCGAGTCCATCCGGGCGCGCGGCAAGACGATTATCATGACCACGCATTACATGGAAGAGGCGCAACAGCTGTGCGACGACATTGCCATCATGGATCGAGGTCGCATCATTGCCCGCGGCGCGCCTGACGCGCTGCTGGCCGAGCACTTCAGCGGCGCCATGGTGCGCCTGGATGATGCGGTCGTCCCCGAGTCTCTGCTGGCGCGTTACGGCGGCCAGCGGCAGGACAGTCACCTGCGCTTCCAGACCACCGAGGTGGAGTCACTGATCGCCGAACTGATTCGCCAGGGCGTGCCGCTCGGCCATCTCGAGGTTCAGCCGCCCAACCTGAATGACCTGTTTCTGCAACTCACCGGCTATGCACTGAGGGCATGATATGAGCCTGCGCCGTTTTCTGGCTGTCTTGCGCGCGCGCAATCTAGAGTTCATGCGTGACCGCAGCACGCTGATCTGGAACATCGCTTTCCCGGTCATTCTGATCGCCGGCTTTGCGCTGATTTTCGGCAACAGCAATCCGGTCTTCAAGGTGGGCATCCTCAGTGCTCAGGATGCCTATGTCAGCCAGCCCCAGGTAACCCGGTCGGAGCAGGTGGGCACCATCCCTTATGTCTCGCAGAGTGACGCCCTGGCGGCGCTGCGGCGGCATCAGGTGCATCTGGTGCTGGATGTCGATCAGCGCCTGTACTGGATCAACGAAACCTCTCGCGAGGGTCAGGTGCTGGAGGAGTTGCTGGCTTTTCATGATCCGGAATACCGGCGACGACTCATCGGCGGCCTTGAAGTACGCTATGTGGACTGGGCCATGCCGGGTGTGCTGGCAATGAACATTATGTTCGCATGCCTGTTCGGGGTGGGCTACGTGCTGGTGCGCTATCGCAAGAACGGGGTGCTGAAGCGGCTGCGCGCCACCCCGCTGAGCACACTGGAATTCCTCGCCGCGCACATGGCCTCGCGGCTGGTGCTGGTGATGGCGGTCAGTGCGGCTCTCTTGCTGGGGGGCATGGCGCTGCTGGATATTGTCATGGTCGGCAGCTTCTGGCTGCTGGCCTTTATCGGTTTGCTGGGTACGCTTTGTCTGATCTCGCTGGGCCTGTTGATTGCCACCCGCTCGCGCAGTGAAGAGCTGACGGGTGGCCTGATCAATTTCAGTACCTGGCCGATGATCTTTCTCTCGGGCGCCTGGTTTTCCATAGAAGGCGCTCCGTATTGGCTGCAATTGCTCGCAGAAGCTCTCCCGTTGACCCATATTGTGGAGGCGGCGCGTATGGTCATGCTGGATGCCGCATCCCTGGCCGAAGTGCAGTATCATCTGTCCATGCTGGCCCTGATGGCCGCCGTGTTCCTGAGTCTGGGCGTGTTGCTGTTCAACTGGGAAAGCGATCACCGCTGACAGGAGACCCGTTTCTATGGCTGACTTGCCACCACTGACCTCGCTGCGTGCCTTCTGGTACGTGGCAGAGCGGCACAGCTTCAAGGCTGCGGCCGAGGCGCTGTTTGTCACCCAGGCAGCGGTCAGTCACCAGATCCGCCAGTTGGAAGAAGCGCTTGGGGTCAGTCTGTTCGAGCGGGGCAACCGGGAAGTCCGTCTGACACGGGAAGGCCAGCGTCTGCTGCCCTATGTACAGCAGGGCTTCTCGGCGCTGCGCGCCGGAGTGACGCTGGTCAAGGACGATGCAGATCCCCATGTGCTGGGTTTGTCCGTGCAGCCCGGTTTTGCCGGTCGCTGGCTGCTGCCGCGTCTGGGTGGCTTTCATCAGCTGCACCCGGACATCCGGGTTCAGGTGCAGGTGGACACCGGCAAGGAGGCTTTCTCGGATGGCACCATGGATCTGGCCATCCGCTATGGCAAGGGCCGCTTTCCCGGGCTGCGCAGCGAGTTGATTCTGCGCGATAGTCTTATGGTAGTGGCGGCGCCGGAGTTTGTGGGCACTCACCAGCCCACACTGGAAAATTTGGGGGAACTGGCGCGTCTGGAGTCCGTGGGCCACAGTGATCTGGGCTGGACGGCGTGGCTGGCAGAGCAGGGTCGTCAGGTCCATTCGCCCTGCGCCCTGTCGGTGGCCGACGAGTCGCTGCTGCTTGATGCTGTACTGTCCGGCCATGGCGTGGCGCTGGTGCGACGCAGCCTGGTGCAGGATCTGCTGGAACAGGATCGTCTGGTGGCGGTTTTCGATGCGGAGCTGGAGCTGGAAGGCGGCTATTATCTGACCGCACCGGAGGCGCATTTCGTGCGGGTCAAGGTACGCTATTTCGTGCAGTGGCTGCGCGAAGAACTGCGCCAGAGCTTCGGCCCCGAAATGGGGGCCTATCACGGTACCTAGTGTCCCGAGTGGTTAATTCGTCAACTTCTGCGTGCGGTCTGCGGTTACTGG
>NZ_JAIUMC010000068.1 GCF_022565775.1 Natronospirillum sp. | reverse complement strand
AGGGATGACGTTTTTTGCGTGTCTGCGGTCAGTGTACCCCGCCATCAGGCGGCATAGCATGCAGAGTATTCAACCAAGCCGACCTCCGTTGCGGTAATCCGACTACTTCCGCCAGGTCTCGACGGCACCCAGGCCGTAGCGCTGCACCCACTGGCGCAGTTCTTTCGGTGCCCTGGTTTTCTTGATCACCTGCTCCCCGCTGTAGGGGTTGGTGTAGAGCCCGGCAGGCAGCTTGGGCTCGGCCGGCGGCGCCTGCCGCGAGACAACCGTGTCGCCTTCGCTCAGCACTCGCGCAAAATAGGACTTGAGGTGCTGATGAATACCCTCTTCCTCACCCCGGCGGGATTTGATCCATTTCTCGATATCCTTTTCCAGCACCTGGTAAAGATCAGCGCGCTGCAGACCATGCGTCTGGCAATACTGATCCAGCATCCGGGGTACAGCATCCAGTGCTGCTTCACGTCGTTCGGCGTCTTGCCGTCGAGTCTCCAATAGGGCCAACTTTTCCCTGTATGCCTCCAGTTTGCGGTCGATGTCGTCAATGGAATGTACTGTCACTTGTTGAGTCCGTCGGGTTGTAATTTCGAGGTGCGCGGATTATAGGCAAAAGCGGTCCCCGTTAACAGTTGCCGCGGCAACCTGGCCTGATACCATGAACCTGTCAACACAGGGAGTCAGTATGGGTAAGCCGGAGACCAACAGCCTGCAACCGGGTTTCATGGTACTGCAGGGCAATCGTCTGGAAGCCTTGCGCCAACTGCTGGTCGACTGGACACGCCGCCAGCCCTTGGCTCCCCTCGAGAACGAAATGATCCTCGTCCAGAGCAACGGCATCGCACAGTGGCTCAAACTGGCCCTTGCCGCCGATGAAGACCGAGGTGGTCTGGGTATAGCCGCCGCTCTCGACGTGCAACTGCCCGGACGGTTTCTCTGGCAGGCCTACCGCGCCGTGCTCGGCGATGCTTTGCCAGAACGCTCCCCTTATGACAAGAGCCCCTTGACCTGGCGTATCATGCGCCTGCTGCCCGAGTTGTTGCAGGAGCCCGAATTCGCCCCGTTGCGACGTTTTCTGCGCGATGATCAGGGTCTGCGCAAACAACATCAACTGGCCGAAAAACTGGCCGACCTGTTTGACCAGTATCAGGTATACCGTGCCGACTGGCTGGCCACCTGGGAACAAGGTCTGAACCAGTTGCCCGTGTTCGGCCAATCCACGGTCGACGGGCCCGCCCTGCCCCATGACCAACTCTGGCAGCCCGCGCTTTGGCGCCGTCTGGTCGCCGACATCGAGGCCGAAGCGGAGACAGACACCCGAAGCCGGGCGCAGGTCCACCGGGATTTTCTGCGCGCCGCCGAGGCTCTGACCGCGGACAATCGCCCGTCTGAGCTGCCGCGCCGGGTGATCATATTTGGCCTGTCATCACTGCCACGGCAGACATTGGACGTACTCGCTGCCCTGGTCGGAAGCACCCAGATACTGCTCTGTGTTCACAACCCCTGTCAGGTTTACTGGGGCGACATCATTGAAGGCCGAGACCTGTTCCGTATAGCCTATAGAAGGCAGACCGCACCAGGTGTCACACCCGACCTTGGTGATGCGCACAGCCTGCATACGCAGGCCCACCCGCTGCTGGCGGCCTGGGGACGACAGGGACGCGACTATCTGCGTTTGCTGGACGAGCATGATGAACGACAGGCCTATGAACCCCTGTTTCAGGCCGAGCAACTCGCCATCGATCTGTTCGAGCCACCAAATACCGAACATCTGCTGGGTCAGTTGCAGGACGATATTCTGAACCTGCGTCCTCTGCCGGAATCCCTGGCCAAGTGGCCTGCTGTCGATACCAATCAGGATCATAGCCTGGTGTTTCACGGTGCCCACAGTGCACAGCGCGAAATCGAAATCCTGCATGACCAGTTGCGCGCCGCGCTGGATGCGGACTCGACACTCAACCCCAGAGACATACTGGTCATGGTGCCGGATATCGACCAGTATGCGCCCTATATCCGCGCCGTGTTCGGCCGCCTGGACCGGGACGATCCACGATTTATTCCCTTCACCCTGTCCGATCAGGGCCAGCGCCGACAACAGCCTGTGCTGCTGGGCCTCGACCGGCTGCTGAGCATTGACGAGCTGCGCCTGACGGTCACCGATCTGCTGGACCTGCTCGACATTCCGGCATTGCGCGCCCGGTTTGGCCTGGATGCCGACTCAGTGCCCACGCTGCAGCGCTGGATTCATGGGGCCAATATCCGCTGGGGCCTGCATCAGCAGCATCGCGACCATTTGGGTCTGGGTGCTGCCGGCGAGCAGAACAGCTGGCTGTTCGGCCTGCGGCGCATGCTGCTGGGCTACATGGCCGGCGACCAGAGCTGGCAGTCCATAGAGCCCTATGACGAGATAGGCGGTCTGGAGGCGGCTCTTGTCGGCGCTCTCGATCGGTTGCTGGAGCGACTCGAGCGACAACTGACAGAACTGGCCCAGCCCGCCAGCCCCGCGCAATGGGCGCAGCGCCTGTCGACACTGCAGCAGGATCTTTTTCTGCCCGTGGACGAGCAGGACACCCGGCTTCTGGCACAGCTCGACAGCAGCCTGGAAACCTGGCTGGAAGACTGTCACAGCGCCGGAATGGTCACCGAATTGCCCGCCACCGTAGTGCGCGAAGCGGTGCTGTCACCGCTGGATCAGCCGAGCCTGACGCAACGCTTCATGGCCGGCGCAGTCAATTTTGCCACCCTGATGCCCATGCGGGCCATTCCCTTTCGCCGTATCTGCCTGCTGGGCATGAATGACGGCGACTATCCGCGCCCGGTGCAGCGGCCGGATTTCGACTTGATGCGCCCCGGTGCCGTACCCGATGGCAACGACTACCGGCCCGGCGATCGCTCACGGCGCGAGGACGACCGCTATCTGTTTCTCGAGGCGCTTCTGTCGGCCCGCGAGCAGCTTTATATCAGCTGGATTGCACGCAGTGTGCGCGACAATGCGGAGCGACCGCCCTCGGTGCTGGTGGGCCAGTTGCGTGACCATCTGCGCGCCGGCTGGCAGGCGAAGGATGACTGGTCGATCACCGAAGCCCTGACTACCCTGCATCCTTTGCAGCCCTTCAGTCGCCAGTACTTCCGACCCGATGCCAACCCGCCACCCGCAGTGTTTACCTATGCGAGTGAGTGGGCCGCAGCGCGGGTCGATGGTGCGCCGAATGCCGAAGCACCTGATCAAGCTCTACCTCTGTGGCTACCGGACCGTGCGGTTACGCTGAATCATCTGAGCCAGTTCCTGCGCCAGCCGGCCAGCCTCTTCTTCAGCCTGCGCCTGGGGACCCAGTTCGGCTTTGCGGAAGCACCCGTTGCCGACAGTGAAACCTTTGCCCTAGACGGCCTGTCGCGCTGGCAGCTGAACAACCGTCTGCTCACCCAGGTTCAACTGGATCAGAAGAATTCAGAGTCTACGCTGCCGCAACAGCTCGACGCGGCCGTGGAACACCTGCGTGGCAGCGGTGACTTGCCGTTGCCACCCTTTGACCAGGCGGTGACTGAAGGCCTGGCCACCGAGTTGCTGCCGGCCCTGGAGGCCTGGCAGACGGGTCTGGCAGAGTCCGAGCCACTGGCCCCGGGCGAAATTCGTCTGCAGGTGCCTGGGCCTGACAACACGGACACTGAAGTGGTGCTAGAAGACTGGCTGAGCGACCTGCGCCTGGATCACGCTGGGCAGGGCCTGCGCCAGATACTGCAGCCCAGCCAGTTGTACACGGGCGACACGCTCAAGTGGTATCACCTGATCCGCTACTGGCCCGCCCATCTGGCGGCGCAGTTGATCATGCCCACCCATACACGCCTGCTGGGGCCTGGCTCTGACTTGACACTGGAGCCCATCGCAGCGACTCAGGCCGAGGCCTGGCTGAAAGACCAGCTCAGCGCCTGGGCCGAAGCGCTGCAGACGCCCATGCCCCTGCCCTGCAGGACCGGCTTTGACTGGCTGCTGGAACCCAACAAGGCTGCCCAGACTTATCAGGGCGGCTACCAGCGCCGAGGAGAAGCTGAGGAATCCGAAGTGCTGAGACGCCTGTGGCCCGATTATGGTCAGTTGCTGGAGCAGACCGAATTCAGCCAGTTGGCAGAGCGGCTGTACAAGCCTCTCCAGCAGACGCTGCGGCCGCGGCAAGATGACGGCGATCGTGTCCATACCGACGGGGGAGCCAGCGCATGAGCCAGGCCAATCACACGCTGGACATCCCCACATTTCCCCTGCACGGCAGTCGCTTGATCGAAGCCAGCGCCGGTACCGGCAAGACCTTTACCATTGCTCTGCTCTATGCCCGGTTGATTCTGCAACACGGCGGCAACAATGCCTTTGCACGCCCGCTGACACCACCGGACATCCTGGTAATCACCTTTACCGAAGCGGCCACCGAAGAATTGAAAGACCGCATCCGCCAACGTCTGGTCGAGGCAGCGGAGTGCTTTCTCGCTGACTCGGCCAGCGTTGATACCCGCACACGGCCAGCCGATCCGTTGCTGGCCCTGCGCCATGACTACGACCCGACAGACTGGCCACGCTGTGCCCGCCTGCTGCAGGTGGCTGCCGACTGGATGGATGAAGCCGCCATATCAACCATTCATGGGTGGTGCTATCGCATGCTGCGTGAACATGCTTTCGATACCGGCAGCCTGTTCAGCCAGTCTCTGCTCCACAATGAAGCCGACCTGCTGCAGTCGGTGGTTGAAGACTACTGGCGCATTCACTTCTATCCGCGGAGCCCGACCCTGGCCGGCCTTATCACGGAAACCCTGGCAGAACCGGCCGCACTGGCCCGGCGATTGCGCGGCCTGTTGGGGGCAAGCCAACCACCACTGCTGTTTGACGGGAAACCGGTGCAGGCACCCGCCGACCTGGGTGACCTGTTTGCCGCGCTCGAAGACTGGACGCTGAAACAGAAACAACTGGAAGAGAAGGCACGCCAGCAGTGGCAGCAGGACGCCGACCACTTGGAAGAGTTGCTGCAGGCATGGCAGCCCAACCTGCTGAAAAATACCTACGACCCCAGCAAAGGACCGTCCTTCGCCGAGCGCCTCGCGCACTTGCGCACCTGGGCAGACGGCGGACCGAGACCTGCCGGATTTGCCCATTTCGCAGCAGGTAGCTTCAAGGTCAAGAAGGCGCAGGCCGGTACTGAGCCCGAGCACAAGGCCTTTGGGGCTATCGCGCGGCTGATCGAGCACGAAGAGCGGAAACCGGGTCAGGAGAGCGGCAGCAACCTGGATACGCTGCTGCTGGCACACGCCCGCGACTGGGTCGCCGAACGGTTGCACTTGACCCTGCAGCGCCGCGCCGAAATTGGTTTCAACGACATGCTTCGTCTGCTTGATGACGCCCTGCAGCAGGATGAAACAGGAGCTCTGGCCCGGCGTCTGCGCCATCGGTATCCGGTTGCCCTGGTGGATGAATTTCAGGATACCGATCCCCTGCAGTACCGCATTCTCGATACCATTTACGAGCCCAAAGCCAGTGCACCGGACCGCACGCTGATCATGATCGGCGACCCCAAGCAGGCCATCTACTCCTTCCGCGGGGCAGACATTCGCACCTACCTGGATGCGCGCAGCGCCACTTCGGGCAGACACTATACCCTGGGGCGCAATTTCCGTTCTTCGCGCAGCATGGTCGACGCCGTGAACAGGCTGTTCAAGAACGGCGAAGAATGGGCCCAGGGCGCCTTCCGTTATCGCAGCGGCGAAAAAAATCCATTGCCGTTTCAGCCAGTTGACGCCCAGGGCACTCAGGAGCAACTACAGTTACAGGGGCAGACTGTCACACCGCTCAATATCTGGCTGCAGCCCCCGGACAGCGAAAATGACAAGAACGGCGTTCAGTGGCTGTCCCGGAATGGCTACCAGCGCCAAATGGCCGAAAGCACGGCCTCGACCCTGGTGCAATGGCTCAACGACGAACACAGCGGCTTCGACTCCCCCGAGGGCTGGCGCCGCCTGCGCCCGGCCGATGTGGCGATACTGGTACGCAGCGGCACCGAAGCCGAGGCCGTGCGTCAGGCCCTCAGCCGACGCCAGCTACCCAGTGTCTATCTGTCGGACCGCGCCTCGGTGTTTGAAACCCAGGAGGCCATCGACCTGCTGCACTGGTTGCAGGCCTGTGCCGAGCCGGGCGATGAACGCCTGCTGCGCACGGCGCTGGCAACCGACAGCCTGAACTGGTCTCTGAGTGAACTGGACCGGCTCAATCAGGATGAACTGCTGCGTGAAGCGCAGAGCCAGCGATTTCGTGACTACGCCCGCCGCTGGCGCACCCAGGGCGTCCTGTCCATGGTGCATCGTCTGCTGCACGACCATGACCTGCCCGCCCGTCTATTGCAGCGCGACAACGGCGAACGACGCCTGACCAATCTGCTGCATCTGGCCGAATGGCTGCAACAGGCCAGCGCCCAGGTGGATGGAGAGCAAAGCCTGTTGCGTCTGTTCAGCGAGCAGATTCAGGTCCCGCAGAGTGCCGGCGACGAGCAGATACTGCGCCTGGAAAGTGATGCCGACCTGATCAAGGTGGTCACTATCCACAAATCCAAGGGGCTGGAATATCCGCTGGTCATGCTGCCCTTTGCCAGCAGTTGGCGCATGGTGGATGGCAAGACGCCCATGGTCAGCGTCCCCTGGAAAGGCGGCATGGCCTTGGAGATTGCCGGTAACAAGATTGCGCCGGGCGCTTGGCAACAGGCCGACGATGAACGGCTGAAGGAAGACCTGCGGCTGCTCTATGTGGCCCTGACCCGCGCCCGCCATGCCGTCTGGATGGGCGTTGGCGCGTTGAACCGGGGTAGTACGAAGAGCTCGAAGCTGCATGAAAGCGCGCTGGGTTACCTGCTGGGCGGAGGCGACGAACTGGACCCGGCAGCGCTTGACCAGGCACTGGAGAAACTCTCTGACGCCACCATCAGCGTTACGTCACCTCCGGAGCCCGAAAACACCGTCTGGCAGCCTGACGCCCTCATGCCCTGGCAGCCGGCACGCAAAGTACTCAGAGCCCGACTCGAACCCTGGTGGGTAGCCAGCTATTCGGCGCTCAGTGCCGAGCTGGGCAGCCCGGGCCTGCTCAACTCCGAGGGTGTCGAGCCTCTGCAACCCGCCGAGCCGGAGATCGCTCTGGACGAACTGCAGCGAGAGGAATGGCAGGCCATCGCTGGCACTGAATCCGCTTCAGGTAACGAGGCACCAGCAGAGATGACGGGCCTGCATCGCTTTCCCCGTGGGCCGGAACCCGGAACCTTTTTGCACAATCTGCTGGAATGGGCTGCCAGACATCGACTCACCAACCCAAAAGGCACGCTACACGGCTTCGCGGCCGCCCGCCAGGATGATGCTGGCCGCCGCACCTTCATTGAACAACGATGCCGTCTGCGCGGCTGGGAAGCATGGACCGATACACTGGACAAGTGGCTGGTAGCGCTGCTCGAGCGCCCCTGGGACAGTCTTGATGCAGTTCCGACACCCAGACTGATTGATATCCGGGAGCAGCAGCCGGAACTGGAGTTCTGGCTCTCTGCCCGGCACGTCAGCGCGGCGCAGATTGACCGCCTTGTCAGTTCCGCCCTGATGCCGGAACGAAGCCGACCCAGACTGGGAGAACAGCAACTGAACGGACTGCTCAAGGGCTTTGTCGATCTGGTCTTCAACTGGCAGGGGCGATATTACGTGGCGGACTGGAAATCCAACTGGCTGGGTCCGGATGCCAGCGCCTACAGTACCGACGCCATGACAACTGCCGTCATGTCCAAGCGGTATGACTTGCAAGCCGTTTTGTACACGCTGGCCCTGCATCGTCTGCTGCGCGTGCGCCTGCCGGACTATGATCCCGAGCAACACCTGGGTGGTGCCGTCTACCTGTTTCTGCGCGGGGTCGAAGCACCCACCGGGGGCCTGTGGACCTGTCGACCGCCTGCAGCCCTGCTGGATCAACTCGACACCCTGTTCCGCGGCGACTCTGATGCACCGCAGGAGGACCGACCATGAACGGAGACCCCCACACCCCGGATCTGTTCGGCACCCCAGAGCCGCAGGGGGTACCCGGTACCAGCCCCCCTCCCCCTGCACCCTCTCTGCCCGGTGATGCCCATGCATTGCTGGCTCTGCTGGCCCAGTGGACGGAGCGCGGCTGGTTGCGCTCACTGGATCGCGCCCTGGTCCGCTTCTGTCATGAACAGTGTCCTCAGGCTTCACCTCTGGCCTTGCTGCTGGTGGCCCTGACCAGCCACCAGGTGGGCAGAGGTCATGTCTGCCTGGATCTGGCCGATCTGCAGGCACAGCCGGAACGGGTTCTGTCTCTGCCACCGGATGAGCTGTCTCCCGATGAGACACCGCCGACGCCGGCTGACCTGCTGCACGGATTGCAGGTGCAGGACTGCACCCGTGCGCTGAATGAATCCGGTCTGCTCGGCAGCTCTGGCGCAGACCAGGGGCCCCTGGTATTGGATGACGGTGCCAACGGCACCCCGCTGCTGTATCTGCGCCGCTATTGGCAGTATGAGCGCCAGATCGAATCGGCTCTCCAGCAACGTCTGGACAGGCCGGTACCGGTGGATGATCAGGTACTGTCCGAGGGCCTGGCCGCCCTGTTCGGCCCGCCTCCCGAGGCAGATGCACCGGACTGGCAACGCATCGCCTGTGCGCTGGCTGCCCGCCAGCGCTTTGCCATCATCACGGGCGGCCCGGGCACCGGCAAGACCACGACCGTGGTGCGTCTGCTGGCACTGCTGCAGGCACAGACCTTCGCGCAGCAGCAATCGCCTCTGCGCATCGCCCTGACGGCACCCACCGGCAAGGCAGCGGCGCGACTGAACGAATCCATCGGGGGCCAGGTCGAAGACCTGGATCTCAGCGGGCTGCCCGGCAGCGACCGCCTGCGCGACCATATCCCGGATCAGGTCACTACCCTGCACCGGTTGCTGGGTGCACGCCCCGACAGCCGTCATTTTCGCCATCACCGGGGCAACCCGCTGCATCTGGACCTGCTGGTAGTCGACGAGGCGTCCATGGTGGATGTGGAGATGATGTCCCGCCTGCTGGAAGCACTGCCGCCCACTGCTCGGGTCATACTGCTCGGCGACAAGGATCAGTTGGCTTCGGTAGAAGCCGGCGCCGTGCTGGGCAATCTGTGTCAGCGTGCCGAGCAGGCGTTTTATCAACCCCAGGTCGCGACCTGGGTGCAGGCGGTCACCGGCGGACGGATACCCGATCACTTGCAGGATGCAGGCGGCCGACCGCTCGATCAGGCGGTTACCATGCTGCGTGTCAGCCATCGCTTCGGGGCCGACAGCGGCATCGGCCAACTGGCTCGGGCGGTTAATCAGGGCGACGGCAAGAAGGCTGCCGAGCACCTGCAGCAGGCCGGCAAAACGTCCGATATCGAGTGGCCGCAGGCACTGGGCCGGGACACGACTGCCCTGCTCGACTGGTGGGTCGGAAAACTGCAGCCCACCCTGGCCTGGCAGACCGAACATCAGCCTGCCCCTGATGCGGACCGGGCCACCTTTGATGAGTGGGCACGAACCGTACTGTCGCGCCTCGGTGACTTCCAGTTGCTGTGCGCGGTGCGCAGCGGGCCCCAGGGGGTCGACCAGTTGAACCAGCACCTGACCCGGGCACTGCATCAGGCCGGTCTGGTTCAGGCAGAGCATGGCTGGTTCGCCGGGCGCCCGGTGATGGTTACCCGCAACGACTACAGCCTGGGCCTGATGAACGGTGATATCGGCATGACGCTTTACGGGCCAACTCTCGGTGGCACGGGCGATGGGTATCAGTTGCGCGTTGCCTTTCCGGCCAGCGACGGCTCGGACAGCATCCACTGGGTGTTGCCCAGTCGCCTGCAGGCTGTCGAGACCGTCTATGCGATGACCGTGCACAAGTCTCAGGGCTCCGAGTTCAGTCATACAGCCCTGGTGCTGCCAGCCCGACGCTCCCCGGTGCTGACCCGCGAACTGGTCTACACCGGCATTACCCGGGCCAGAGCCCGCTTTTCGCTGATCGCGGGAGAGGCCGGACTGTTTCGCGAAGCAGTCAGTACGCAGGTCCGCCGAGTCAGTGGCCTCGTATTGTAGTGCGCAGAACGGACACCCGGGAGGCAGCGTGAGCGACATTCATTTGCGTGAGATATCAGCTTCTGAATTGGACAAGGCGAATCAGCTTGTGGTCGCGGCCATCCAGAGCTGGGACATGCCACCTCGCCTGCTGCGTCTGGTTGCCGGAACACATCAGTATGAAGCCGCCGATTTTCAGACCATGCGCTTGTTCCTGCTGGACAACGACAACGAGGAAACTGTCGGCATGCTGGCCGTGGAGGATTATCCGGGTGAAGAAGCCGGCTGTGCAGAGCGCGTGCTGCTCCTGCACGGCCTTTATATCCACCCGGAGTATCATGGTCGGGGCTTCGGCCGAGCAGCTGTCTCCGCCACCCAGCACCTGGCGCGCGATGGCGGCTTTGCTGGTGTCCTGATCAAGGCCCACAGCTCCGCGAAAGGCTTTTTCAATCGGCTCGGCCTCCAGCACTTGCCAGTCCGTGATGACACCACGGATTATCCCTACCGCTACTGGTGGCCAGCCTCGAAGGGACAGCAGCGCTGAACGCCTGCGCAACCCGTCCTTGCTGCTTTACAGCTCCGGCTTTCGACTCTGACAGGTCGACTTTCCCCACAGGCTTTTTGGCGTTAATCTGCCTGCCCGATTAAGGGATATTCTGAACCCAAGGAATGAAATGACCACCACTGATTCACTGCGTCTGGTCTTGCTGTCCAGCCTGTGGGGCCTCTCGTTCATTTTCATGCGTGTGGCCGTACCGGAGTTCGGACCCATGCCACTGATCCTCGTCCGCATGGGCGTGGCCGCTCTGTGCCTGGCGCCTCTGCTGTTCATGAGCAGGAGTTACCTGAAGCTGTTCTGGGACAACAAGGGCGGTCTGTTTGTCGTGGGGCTGATCAATCATGCCATGCCCTTCACGTTGCTGGCCCTGGCCACGACGCAACTGGAAGCAGGCTTCACATCTCTGATCAACGCCACGACGCCCATCTTCACGGCACTGATCGGTGCGCTCATCTTTGCCACACCGGTCACCCGCCAGCAGTATTTCGGCCTGGCGCTGGCCCTGTTCGGTGTCTACATACTGTCCGCCAACCGCCTCGACTTCTCGGTCGGTGGTGACGGCTGGTTTATCCTCGCCGCGCTGGGGGCCACCGTCTGCTATGGCATCGCCACCAACTACTCCAAAACACGCCTGCCGCACCTGCCTGCCCGAGTTCTGGCCGCCGGCAGTGTGGCCATGGCCTCGCTGATTCTGGTGGTTCCCGGCATTCTGCTGTGGCCTGCCGAGCCGATCAGCACCCTGGCCTGGGGTAACGCGCTGGGGCTGGCGGTGTTCAGCACCACAGTGGCCTTTTTGCTCTATTTCGGCCTGATTGCCAGTGCCGGGGCGACCGCGACCTCTACGGTCACCTTTCTGGTACCGGTCACAGCGCTGATCTGGGCCTATGTACTGCTGGGTGAAGTGCTGACCCTGCAAATGGTCATCGGCATGGTGATTACACTGCTTGGCACGGCCATAACCACTCGCCTGATCAAACTGCGCAAACCATCAATCCCGACATGACCGAGCAAACCACTCTCAACGACCCGAGCAGCCTGCCGCCTGCTTCCGCCCATGACGACACGGAGCAACCTCCGCCGGAAACCCGGGGCACACTGGTGCAACGCACCCTGGCCGAATGGCGCAATCTGGCGATATTGGGCGGGCCCATTCTGATCGCGCAGCTCGCACAGATGGCCAACGGGGTAATCGATACCGTGATGGCCGGAAATGCCAGTGCCACCGACCTGACCGGTGTGGCCATTGGGTCCAGCCTCTGGGCGCCGCTTTTCCTGCTTTTCATGGGCACCCTCAACGCCCTGCAGCCCATTATCTCCGGGCACAATGGTGCGCGGCGCACCGACAAGGTGATGCCGGTTGCCTGGCAGGGCATCTATATCGCGCTGGGCTGTTCCGTACTGATGATTCTGCTGCTGACTCAGGTCAGGCCCGTGCTCGACCTGTTGCAGCTCGACCCGGCCAGTGCCAGCATCACGCAGGGCTATCTGCGGGCCTTTGCCTGGGGCATTCCGGCGCTGCTGTTGATGATTGCCATTCGCGGCCTGACCGACGGTCTGGGTCATACCCGGATCATCATGGTGTTTTCTCTGCTGCAGGCCAGCATCAATCTGCCGCTCAACTACATCTTCATTTACGGCAAACTGGGTGTGCCGGCCATGGGCGGTATCGGCTGTGGCTGGGCAACAGCTATCTCTTTGTGGGTCGCTCTGGGCGCCCTGCTGATCTACCTCAACCGGAGCCGGATATTCCGTCAATTTCACTACTGGCCGGCGCGCCAGCGGCCGAATCCGGCCGAGATCAAACGCCTGCTGCGTCTTGGCGTACCCATCGGGGTCACCATTTTCGTGGAGGCCAGCATGTTTTCGGTAATCGCGCTGTTTCTGGCACCCCTGGGGCCGACCATCGTCGCCGGCCACCAGATTGCTCTCAATGTGGTGTCGGTGGTGTTCATGGTGCCGCTCAGTCTGGGCCTGGCGCTGACCCTGCGCATCAGTTATCTGCTGGGGGCGGGTACGCCTGACACGGCGCGTTTGCTGGCCAGATCTTCACTGCTGCTGGGGATGACAGTGGCGCTGCTGTTCGCCAGCCTTCTGTTTGTTGGCAGAGAGCCCATCGCTGCCCTCTACTCGCAGGAGGATGGCGTACGCAGGGTGGCGGCGCAGCTGATTCTGTTTGCGGCACTGTTCCAGATTGCCGATGTCATTCAGGTAACAGCGATCAGTGCGCTGCGCGGCTACCGCGATACCCGCGTGCCGCTGCTGATCATGCTGCTGTCTTTCTGGGGCGTCTGCCTGCCGCTTGGCTACACACTGACCTTCACCGATTGGTTGCTACCGGCACAGGGCGCACCGGGCTTCTGGGTCGGGCTGACGGTGGGGCTGATCTGCGCCAGCCTGATGCTGACCGCGCGGCTGTTTCTGTTCCAGACGCGCTCGGAACCGGAGGCGAGCTAGAAAAACGCCCGCCAGCCAGCGGCCATCACGATACCTGCCATTATGGCCACCAGTGTCTTCTTCGTTGTCAGCATGACCACGGCGGTGGTTGCCAGCGCCAGCCGAGCGGCCAGATCGCCCTCTACGGCGAGCGGCACCACGATAGCCACCAGGGCCGAGCCGGACATGGCGTAGATAAAGCGCTCGGCACGGCGCCCTATCTTCATGCGCGACATGATCAGCACACCGCCAATGCGCGTCATGTAGGCCACGAGCCCCATCAGCAGAATAACCCCGAAACCGGTCAGTGCGGTCAGCGGAATACTCATCATTCGTCCACCCCCCGGATAAATATCCCGGTCAGCCCGCCGGCCAAAGCACCCACCACCACATGCGCGTTGTCCGGCAGCCACTGCAGCGCCGCCACAGTGGCCAGAGCGGCCACCGTCCAGGGCAGAATCATGCGTTTCTTGTTGCTGCCCCCAAGTATCATCACCAGCAGAAAGCAGCTCATGATCACGTCCAGGCCCCAGCGCTCGGGATCATCGAAACCGGCACCCAGACCGATGCCAATCGCCGTGCCTATCATCCAGGCAGCCCAGAGGGCCATGCCGCCGCCCAGCAGAAGCCCGACATCGCGCGCGCCCTTGTAATAGTCGTTGAACGACATGGCCCAGTTGGCGTCACTGAGGAAAAACAGCGTGCCATAGCGTTCGCGGCGCGTCGGCAGTTCGCGAACCCAGGGATACAGAGAGGCACTCATCAGCAGATGGCGGGAATTGATGGCAAAGGTGATGATCACCACCGTGGCCAGTGAAATCGGCGAAGACCAGACCTCCAGCACGCCGAACTGCGAGGCCCCGGCAAACACCACAGCACTCATTAGCATGATCTGGGGGCCACTGAGCCCGGCCTGCAGGGCCGCGACGCTGAAGGCGAGGCCGAAGATGACGACGAACAGACTGAGCGGCGCCATGCGTTTGAACCCATCCAGAGTACCGGCTCGGGTCAGGCAGGTTGCGACGGGTTGCTCCGGGGGCATGGTCATTCCTTTTGACTGAACTGGCAGCCGACTCTGATTGGGGAGCTACAACCATACCGGATTCGCCAGCCGGAATCAGGGGGCTGGAGACGGCAAGGTGAGTGCCTGGCTGGAGTGCTTGCGTTACACTACACAGACGCCCAATTGGAAGACGACCGCCATGAAAGAGACACGCTTGAGTATCGACATTGTATCCGACACGGTGTGTCCGTGGTGTGTGATCGGCTATCGCAATCTGCAGCAGGCACTGCGCGAACTGGCACCCGAGATCAGTGCCGATATACGCTGGCGACCCTTCCAGTTGAATCCGGACATTCCGCCGGAGGGTGAAAGCCTGTTTGAGCATATCCGCAAGAAATACGGGTCGAGCGAGGCCGAATCCAGAGCCATGCGCGAACGAATTACCGCTTTGGGCGCCGAATCCGGCTTCGAGTTCCGGTTTACCGATGACTTCAAGACCTGGAATACCTTCGACACGCACCGGGCGCTGCTCTGGGCTGCGGATCAGGGCAGGGAAACGGCGCTGCAGGAGGCCCTGTTCACGGCCTACTTTACCCAGGGTGAAAACCCGGGCGATCCGGAAGTGCTGGTTCGGGAAGCGGCCAGTGCTGGTCTTGCAGCAGACGATCTGCGCGAGGTGCTGAGCAGTGACCGTTACCGGGCCGAGACGGTCAAAGCGTTGCAGGAGGTCCAGCAACTGGGCATCACCGGAGTGCCCAACTTCATCATCAATCAGCGCTACAGCATCAGTGGCGGCCAGCCTGTTGCGGCGTTTCGCGACATCCTCACCCGTCTGGCCAACGAGGCCGCCTGATGATCGGGACCCGTACTGCGCTGCTATCCAGTCTGCTGTCCATGGGGCTGCTCGGCGCGCCGGCTGCGGCGGCAGAGGCAGCAACCGGCGGTAGCGATCCGGCAGCCTATGTGCAGGTCTTTATCGGGCAGGTTGACGTGGGACGGCCACAGGCGGATTCGCAATATGGTGTCGAATGGCTGCCCGCACTGCGCTGGACCGGCTTCGACCTACAGCCAGTAGCCGGCTTGCTGCGCACCCGCCATGGCTCGCATATGGTCTATGGCGGCATCCAGAGACGCACTGCCTTCATGCGCTCCGGCGAAGGGCCTGCACTCAATGTCGGTTTAGCACCCGGGCTCTACCTGCATGGCGGCAACAGCGATACCGACCTGGGTTTCCCGCTGCAATTCATGTCCAGTGTGGGGGTTGATCACCAGTTTCCCGATGGCACACGGATTGGGCTATGGTTCAGCCATATCTCCAACGCCTCGCTGTCGGACGACAATCCGGGCACCGAGTTGCTGACATTGAAGTACGGTCTGAAGTTTTAGGACGTCTGCCGGCGATGCCCGGCGAGAAAGCGGTCCAGTTGATCGGCAAACCGCTTGCGATCAGACTGATTGAGTGTCGGCGGGCCACCGGTCTGTACCCCGCTGGAGCGCAGAGTCTCCATGAAATCACGCATGTTCAGTCGGGCACGGATATTCTGTTCCGTGTACCTTTCCCCCCGTGGATTGAGCGCCGTACCACCCTTCTCGATCACTTCTGCCGCCAAGGGTATATCCGCCGTGATCACCAGATCACCGGCCGACAGGCGCTGCACGATTTCATTGTCGGCAACATCAAACCCCTGAGCGACCTGGATTGCGTTGATCCAGGGGGAGTTCGGTGTGCGCTGGGGCTGGTTGGCCACCAGAGTGACCTCGACCTTCCAGCGCCCGGCGGCACGGAACAGAATCTCTCGAATCACATTCGGACAGGCATCTGCATCAACCCAGATCTTCAACGACCACTCCCCTGTTCTGTCGGCGCCTCTGCTGGCGGCCCCTTGAGTTCCACCACATTGTTCTCCGGATCCGGGACATAAATGGAAGGCCCCTGACCCTGGGCACCATAACGGGACTCCACCGGACCAGGCTCGGCACCCTTGCGGCGCAGGTAGGCGATGATGGCATCCCCGTCGAACGGCGACACACTGAGGCACAAATGGTCGAGATTGCGGCCCTCTGTGCCCGGAGCAGCGCCACCCTGACGGCCAAGTTGTCCATCTACCGGGACCATGTCAATCAGTGCTGATCCGGCACGCAACTGATAAAGCCCCGGTCCGGACTGCACTTTTTCCAGCGTGCAGCCCAGCACATCCTGATAGAACTCCAGCATGACATCCACATCACGCACGCGAAGCACGATATGGTCGAGCTGCTCAATGCCGAAAGGCGGCTGTTCTATCATCCAATCAACACTCATTCCAAGTCCCGGTGGCCGCTGACCATGACCAGGCTCGCCGGCCCGGTCAGACCCGCGGCCCTGCGTCCCCGGGAGGGGGACTGCGTCGCTCGCCTTCGGGCACATCGGTATCCAATTCGATTTCCTGCTCTGTGCCATCAAACCAGAAGCGGATAATGGCCATTTCATCCTGTGGCGTGGCCTGCACCA
>NZ_JAIUMC010000067.1 GCF_022565775.1 Natronospirillum sp. | reverse complement strand
AGCGAGCCTGGGGATTGCAGCATAAAACAGTCCAAGAAAAGCGCCGCACCTCCAAGCTCTTCGATATTGCACCGGAAATTCTGATTGGCATTGCCATCGATGTGGTGGTCAATCAGGACAACAGTTTTGTCGCCCAACTGGGTTTCGAGTCCCCGCAGCAACAAATAGCCATTCTCGCTGTACTGACGTTTTTCATCTGGGCCGGTGAATCGCTGTTCGAATACCTGTACATGATTCTTTGGCGCAACCTTGCACAGCGACTGCAGTCGGATTTGCGACTTGATGCCTACAGCCATGTGCAGAGTCTTGATATGGCCTTTTTCGAGGCTCGCAGTTCCGGCGATCTGGTGGCGATCATGAACGATGACATCAACCAGCTGGAACGATTCCTCGACGGTGGGGCCAACGACCTGATTCAGGTGTTCGTCACGGTGGTCGCAGTCGGGGCCGTGTTTTTTGTTATTTCCCCGCTAATTGCCGTGCTGGCGTTTACCCCGATACCGGTCATAGTGTGGGGTGCCTTCTACTTTCAGCGGCGTGCCGCGCCCCTTTACAACGAGGTGCGGCGTCGGGTGGGTGTGCTGGGCAGCCGCCTGTCCAACAATTTGAGCGGTATGGCCACCATCAAGAGCTTTACCGCTGAGCTTCGTGAAACCGAGCGCCTGCGCGTCGACAGCGAAGCCTATGTGCAGGCCAATCGGCGAGCGATTGCCATCAGCTCCGCGTTTATCCCCATCATCCGAATGGCCATTCTGGCAGGCTTTCTCGCTACCTTTGTCATTGGCGGGCTGATGACCCTGCGCGGGGAACTCAATGTCGGTGCCTACGGCGTGCTGGTATTCCTGACCCAGCGCCTGCTGTGGCCTTTGACGGGTCTGGCTCAGACCATCGACCTGTTTGAACGGGCCATGGCCAGCACCCGCCGAATCCTGGACCTGCTTGCCGTGGAGCGCTCGGTGCACGACCATGGTCGTCGCACTCTGCCCAGCCCGATTCGCGGCGAAGTGGTATTCGACCAGGTCTCTTTTCACTACCCGCAATCCGGCGCCGGTGTTGATGGCATTTCCCTGCGCGCCGAGGCGGGTACAACGCTGGCATTGGTGGGTGCGACCGGCTCCGGGAAGTCGACACTGATCAAGCTGCTGCTGCGCTACTACAGCCCGACTCGGGGCAGTCTGCGCATTGATGGCGTTGCGGTAGAGGATCTGACCCTGCGCAGCTTGCGCGAGGCGATTGGGCTGGTCAGTCAGGACGTCTTCCTGTTTGAAGGATCAATCCGCGACAATATCGCCTATGGCTGCCCGGAAGCATCAGACACGGCGATTATCGAGGCCGCGCAGTCCGCTGAGGCCTGGGACTTCATAGAGCGCCTTCCGGCAGGGTTGGATACCGCCGTTGGTGAGCGAGGCGTGCGATTGTCCGGAGGGCAGCGGCAGCGCCTTTCACTGGCCAGGGCGCTGCTCAAGGACCCGCCCATTCTGGTGCTTGATGAGGCCACCAGCGCTGTGGATAACGAAACCGAGGCGGCGATACAGCGCTCTCTGCTCAACATCGCCCACGGGCGCACCATCATCATGATTGCGCACCGGTTGTCGACCATTGTTCATGCAGACAGTATTGCCGTGATCGACCAGGGCAGGCTGGTGGAGCAAGGCACGCATGAAAAATTGAAAGCACAAAATGGCCTCTATGCGGCCCAGTGGCGCGTGCAGACCGGCTTGGCCGAGCAGAGCCTAGACCATAGTCTGATGTGATTGCCCGGATGCTATCCGACCTGTGCAATTTTCGGTATACTCCGCACCCGATTTGACCACCGCCGGGATCAGCTCAGGCTAGATTCCCGCGGCCAGTAAAACGCCCTTATTTCGAAACATGGAGCGACACATGGCCTATCAGAAAATTCAGGTTCCAGCCGAAGGTACCAAAATCACCCTGGGTGCCAACGGTGCATTGAATGTACCCAATGATCCGATTATTCCGTTTATCGAAGGCGATGGCATCGGGGTGGATGTAACACCACCGATGAAAGCCGTTCTGGACGCTGCGGTAGAGAAGGCCTACGGCGGAGAGCGCAAGCTGGTGTGGATGGAAGTCTACGCCGGTGAGAAGGCGGTCAGCGTATACGGTGACGACGCCTGGCTGCCGGAAGAAACTCTGGAAGCGTTGAAAGATTACAAGGTGGGCATCAAGGGCCCGCTGACCACGCCCGTAGGCGGTGGCATCCGCTCCCTGAACGTCGCCATTCGCCAGAAGCTCGACCTGTTCGTCTGTCAGCGCCCGGTGCGCTGGTTCACCGGCGTACCCAGCCCGATGAAGAAGCCGAACGAAGTCGACATGGTGATCTTCCGCGAAAACTCCGAAGACATCTATGCCGGTGTCGAGTGGAAGGCCGGTACTCCGGAAGCGAAAAAGGTCATCAAGTTCTTCACCGAAGAAATGGGTGTGACCAACATCCGCTTCACCGACATGTGCGGTATCGGTGTGAAGCCGGTGTCGGAAGAGGGCACCAAGCGCCTGGTCCGTCAGGCCTTCCAGTATGCCGTCGACAACGATCGTGACTCGGTGACGCTGGTACACAAGGGCAACATCATGAAGTTCACCGAAGGTGCCTTCAAGGACTGGGGCTATGAACTGGCGCAAGATGAGTTCGGTGCCGAACTGCTCGACGGTGGCCCGTGGATGCAGTTCAAGAATCCCAAGACCGGCAAGAACATTGTGGTCAAGGATGTGATCGCCGATGCCATGTTGCAGCAGATCCTGCTGCGTCCGGCTGAGTACGATGTCATCGCCACTCTGAACCTGAACGGCGACTATCTGTCAGATGCCCTGGCAGCAGAAGTCGGCGGTATCGGTATTGCACCGGGTGCCAACCTGTCTGATGAAGTTGGCGTGTTTGAAGCCACTCACGGTACGGCCCCCAAGTATGCCGGCCAGGACAAGGTCAACCCGGGTTCACTGATTCTGTCCGGAGAGATGATGTTGCGTCATCTGGGCTGGACAGAAGCCGCAGACCTGATCATCAAGGGCACCGAAGGCGCCATTGAAGACGGCAAGGTGACCTATGATTTCCATCGCCTGATGGACAATGCGGAACTGGTGAAAGCCTCCGAGTTCGGACAGTGCATCATAAACCGCATGTAAGGGTTTGAAAGCACTAAAAAAGGGGCCGAATGGCCCCTTTTTCATTTAACGCGCTCCAACTGCAACCTGCCCTCCGGAAAGAGAGCGCCCGGTTGCCGCATTTCAGCCGCTACCGGTGCGCCGCTGTCTCTCGGTCTCGGTTGACTCGACGTTAAGCGGTGCTTCGTCTTGCGATTGTTCTATTTCCAATGCGGTTTGCACTGCCTCTTCTTCAGAATCGCAGGGCCTGATATTGACAGCATGAATGCCTTTCGAGGCTTGCATGGTATCGAAGGCCACTGGCTGACCAGCTTTGAGTGTCTTATAGCCGTCCATGACGATAGATGAATAGTGAACAAACAGGTCTTCCTCGCTACCATCTGCGAGTATGAACCCGTACCCTTTGGCATTGTTGAACCATTTGACTTTCCCTGCGGGCATAACTTCACTCCTGTACAACGGTCTGGTGTAAACTACGGGCTGGTCGATTTTCTCCATCGCTCAAATCTTGACCAACACTCTTAATTTAGGAGCGGGGGGGCTAAAGTGTCAAGTTACGCTTTGTGAAATATGATCCAGACCACATTTTTCTGAGTAAATATTCCCGAAGGACATTGATTTTCGGGAGCCGACCCCTTAAATCTGAACGTAACAGTGAATATCAAGATGTCAGAACGGAGTAACAGTATTGTGGCTAGTCGTGAGACCGACAGCCCTGCCATCAAGCCGCGAACAGCAGACCCGCAGCTCAAGAAACCCGACATGTACCGGGTTGTCTTGCTCAATGATGACTATACCCCCATGGAATTTGTGGTGGAAATTCTGACAATTTTCTTCAACATGGACAGGGAAAAGGCGACCCAGGTCATGTTGGCGGTACATACCAAGGGCAAGGGCGTCTGCGGTGTCTATACTAAGGACATAGCTGAAACCAAGGCTACACAGGTAAATCAGTGTGCGCGTGATCACGAGCACCCACTGTTGTGTGAAGTCGAACCTTTGGACTAGTGAGCGAGGTGGCTTATGTTAAGCAAAGAACTTGAGGGTACGCTCAACCAGGCGTTCAAAGAGGCTCGTGACAAGCGTCATGAATTCATGACCGTCGAACACCTGTTGCTGGCGTTGCTCGACAATGCTGCCGCCAATGAGGTGCTCAGTGCCTGTGCCGTTGATTCGGATCGGTTGCGCCGTGAGCTGACAGAGTTCATCGATGCTACTACGCCCATTATTCCAGAGCAGGATGACGATCGCGATACACAGCCCACGCTGGGTTTCCAGCGGGTACTGCAGCGGGCCGTATTCCATGTTCAGTCTTCGGGGAAAAGTGAAGTCTCCGGAGCCAATGTGCTGGTCGCCATATTCAGCGAGCAGGAGAGTCAGGCCGTCTATCTGCTGCGCCAGCAGAATGTATCGCGCATCGACGTGGTCAACTTCATCGCGCACGGCATCTCCAAGGTTGAGGGCGGTGCTGAAGATCGTTCCAGCGAAGGGCCGGAAGCCCCTGTGGATGAACCGGTCGACGCCGAAACGGGTGAAGGTCTGGAAGGCTTTGCCACCAACCTGAATGACCAGGCCAGAGAAGGTCGCATTGATCCCCTGGTCGGACGCGACAAGGAAGTGGAGAGAGTCGTGCAGATCCTCTCCAGGCGGCGCAAGAACAATCCCTTGCTGGTTGGCGAGTCCGGTGTCGGCAAGACCGCCATCGTGGAAGGTTTGGCCAAGAAGATTGTCGACGGTGACGTGCCGGAGATCATTCTGGACGCCGAGGTGTTTTCTCTGGACCTCGGGTCCCTGCTGGCGGGCACCAAGTACCGCGGTGACTTCGAGAAGCGTTTGAAAGCACTGCTGGCACAGCTCAAGAAGCGCCCCAAGGCCATTCTGTTCATCGATGAGATCCATACCATCATTGGTGCCGGCGCAGCCTCAGGCGGCGTTATGGACGCTTCCAACTTGCTCAAGCCAATGCTGAGCAGCGGCGAATTGCGCTGCATAGGGTCAACCACGTTCCAGGAGTTCCGTGGCATCTTCGAGAAAGACAGTGCGCTGACCCGTCGATTCCAGAAGATTGATGTGATCGAGCCCAACGAGAGCGACACCTACCAGATTCTCAAGGGGCTGAAGTCCAAGTTCGAAGAGCACCACGATATCCGCTACACGGACAAGGCCCTGCGCACTGCCGTAAAGCTCAGTGCTCGCTATATCAATGATCGTCATATGCCGGACAAGGCCATTGATGTCATTGACGAAGCCGGCGCGGCGCAGCGTTTGCGCCCGGTCAGTCGGCGCAAGAAGGTGATCAGTGTCGGAGATATAGAGGAAATCGTGGCCGTTATTGCGCGCATCCCGCCCAAGACGGTATCGAGCAATGACAAGGAAGTACTGCAGAACCTCGAACGCAATCTCAAGATGACGGTGTTCGGACAGGACGAAGCGATCGGCACCCTGAGCAGTGCCATCAAGATGGCGCGTGCCGGCCTGCAGGAAGGCAACAAGCCTATCGGCTCCTTCCTGTTTGCAGGTCCGACGGGTGTCGGAAAGACCGAAGTCACCCGACAACTGGCGGAAGCGCTTGGCGTCGAGTTGATCCGGTTTGACATGTCCGAGTACATGGAGCGGCACACGGTATCCCGTCTGATCGGGGCGCCCCCGGGTTATGTGGGTTATGACCAGGGCGGCCTGCTGACCGATGCGGTGACCAAGCATCCACATTCAGTGTTGCTGCTGGACGAGGTCGAGAAGGCCCATCCCGAGGTGTTCAATATCCTGTTGCAGGTGATGGACCATGGCACGCTGACCGACAACAATGGCCGCAAGGCGGACTTCCGCAATGTCATTCTGGTGATGACCAGCAATGCCGGAGCTGAAGACATGAGCCGTCGTTCGATGGGCTTCACCAAGCAGGATCATGCCACCGACGGTATCGAGGCCATCCGCAAGATGTTCACGCCGGAATTCCGCAACCGCCTGGATGCCGTGATCCAGTTCAAGCCGCTGCCGACCGAAGTCATTCTCTCTGTGGTCGACAAGTTCATTGTTGAGCTGCAGGCGCAGTTGGATGACAAGAAGGTACAACTGACGGTCATGGACGATGCGCGTGCCTGGTTGGCAGAGCATGGGTATGACAAATCCATGGGGGCGCGGCCAATGGCTCGCCTGATTCAGGACGAGATCAAGAAGAAGCTGGCTGATGCACTGCTGTTTGGTGTACTCAGCTCTGGCGGCGAGGTCGACGTATCCGTGCGTGATGACCAGCTGCACTTCATGTTCAAGGAGTCCAAGACAGGCAAGGTACTTGAAGAGGCTTGAAGACGCGAATTGACGCAGTGGTGATTCAGAGGGGGCTGTCCGGGAGGGCGGCCCTTTTTTGTTTCTGGCGTGTTGGTCAGGGCGCCTGAACTGGCTGCGCTGAACAGTGACACCTCCCGGTGCTAGAAAAAGGCAGGGGTGAACCCCCGACTTATTTGGATCGGTAGACAATCCGCCCTTTGGTCAGATCATAAGGCGTCAGTTCAACCTTGACCTTGTCACCGGTCAGGATCCGGATATAGTTTTTACGCATCTTGCCGGAAATGTGAGCCGTGATGACATGGTCATTCTCCAGCTTCACACGGAACATGGTATTGGGAAGGGTGTCGAGAATCTCGCCTTCCATTTCGATGACGTCTTCTTTCGCCATGGAGTGTTATAAACCTCGGGGTTTGATGTGTGGCGCGAAATTCTGCCTCAAAAGTCCGTAAAGTGCAAAACTTATCCGCCCGCAATGACAGTGTCTTCGCGCTCCGCAACCACCTGCTCGACAAGAGGCTGCCAGAGTTCATTGCGATAGACCTCAACCGGCTTGAAATCGGCCTTGTAATTCATGTTGGGAACACTGTCGATCCAGTACCCCAGGTAGAGATAGGGCAGGCCCAGTTCCTGACAGATTTCAATTTGCCGCAGAATGGACAGGGTGCCCGGTGAATACCGCGCAAAGTCGGGGTCATAAAAGGTATAGACGGCACTTAGCCCGGTGGAGAACTGGTCGATAACGGCAATCAACACCAGTTGGCTGTCTTCCCAGGCTTCAAGCAGAAAGCCATATTGGGTCTGTTGCAGCAGAAACCGGTAGAAATCTTCCTGACTGGGTGGGTACATGTCGCCACCCGGATGGCGCTGCTCTATGTAGCGCTCATACAACTGCCAGTAGCGCTCTTCATAGTGCACCGGGACCGCTTGCCAGCGCAGATGGCGTGCCTTCCGCCTGATGCGTCGGTGCCTACGTCGTGGTTCGAATTCACGGGTCAACACACGTATCGACTGGCATTTTCGGCACTGGGCACAGTCGGGCCGATAGAAATGACCGCCACTGCGGCGAAAGCCGATCAGATTCAGCTTTTCATAAAGTTCGAGGGGCACTTCCACCGCCGGATCGAGGAAAATCGTCGATGCCTGGCGATCGGCCAGGTAGCTGCAATCATGCGGTGAGGTCTTGAAGAAACGCATGCAGATCGAACTCCTGAGAGTGCTCAGCATTGAGTGTATCGGAACTCTCGGCGAGAAGCGCTTCGAAACGCTCCCGTTCGAGCAATGTCGCGCCCATGCGCATCAGATGATCGCTTTCCACCTGGGCATCCAGCATTGCCCAGCGCCCTTGGCGGCACATCCAGTCAATGGCTGCCAACGCGATGCTGGACCCGTTGGTATGAGCTGAAAACATGGACTCTCCAAAGAGTACCTGCCCCAGGGTTACGCCGTAAAGTCCGCCGGCAAGTTCATCTCCGAACCAGACAGCAATAGCCGTGGCCAGGCCGATTTCATGCAGTCTCAGATAGGCCGCGCGCATCTCCGGTGTGATCCAGGTGCCGGGCTGGCCCGGGCGCTCTATTTCGGCGCAAGCGGCCAGCACTCGGGGAAAGTCGTCATGCAGAGTGATACGCAAATCGGTTTGCTGGCGGATGGTTCGACGCAGGCGGCGCGAGACTCTTATCTCCCCGGGCAGAAAGACGCAGCGTGGGGTAGGGGACCACCAGAGAATGGGCTCCTGCTCACTGTACCAGGGAAAAATGCCCTGGCGATAGGCGGTGACGAGCCAGTCAGGCGTCAAAGCACCACCGGCAGCCAGCAGGCCATTGGGGTCGTCCATGGCCAGGCGAGTTGGGGGGAAGGCAGGAGGGCCTGCTGGGTCGAGCCAGAATAGGGTCATCTTGGGTTATGCCTGTCGTCACCATGGTGATATAGTAGTACCTTCTGGCGAATCACATAACCCCTTGTTTCAATTGCGTATTTTCATGATGGCCACGGAATGACATTCAACCCCCGGAAAGAATACCGGTCGACCCGACACCGTTTCCTGAACGAGGGGGTGGCCATAGTGCTTGCAGCAGTCACTGTACTTGCCGCACTGGCGCTGTATTCCTACAGTCCTGCGGATCCCGGCTGGGATACCAGTGGGCGGGCGGGTGCGGCCATCGACAACTGGGCAGGGCAGGCTGGTGCCTGGGTGTCTTCCCTGCTGATCTCACTGATTGGCTGGCTGGCCTATCTGCTGCCGCCCTTTCTGGGCTTGGTGACCTGGTCGATCATTCGCCTGCGACGCAGCAATGAACTCTGGTTCTGGCCATTGCTGAGTCTGCGTATAGCGGGGGTGGTCCTGTTCGCTGTGGGTGCCTGTACCCTGCTGACGTTGCATTTTTCATCCGATCTGAGGTTTAGCGCCGGCGGCTACCTGGGCATTGCCGTCAGTGAATGGTGGTATCTGTACCTGGGGTTGCTGGCCACCTCTCTGGTGGCTCTGGCCTGTTGTCTGGTGGGCCTGACGCTGGCCTCGCGTGTGTCCTGGCTAACGGTCTGCGAATGGGTGGGCAGTGCTGTACTGGCCTTGATCAATCGGATGCTGGCCGGTCGCCGGTCAAGACAATCGGAGCGGGATACCACCCGAGCGCAAGTGCAGGAGCGACGGGACAACCTTGAAGCCTATATCGAAGACCCGGCCGAGCAGGCCGCGCGATCGGATCGCAAGCCCGCCTACACCCTGCGCCAAAAGCGCCGGAAGCCTGCCGACTCAGCCACCGCGGAGGCCACTGAAACCGCCTCGCCGCAAGCCAGTGGCGGCAAGTCGGTGCGCATCGAGCCCCTCCAGTCGGAGCAGCCGCAAACCTCCGCCCGCGCTGAGCGCGAACGTCAACAGCCGTTGTTCGACGATGCCCTGAAGGGCACCTTGCCCAGTCTGTCGCTGCTCGACCCGCCGCCGCATCAACCGGAGGCCGGTTACTCGGAAGAGGCGCTGACCGGCATGTCACGGTTGCTGGAAGAACGGCTTAAGGACTTCGGGGTGACGGCAGAGGTAGTCGCGGTCTGCCCGGGCCCGGTGATCACGCGGTTTGAAATTCAGCCTGCGGCCGGGGTCAAGGTCAGCAAGATTTCCAATCTGGCCAAGGATCTTGCCCGCTCACTGGCCATGATCAGCGTGCGGGTGGTGGAGATCATCCCTGGCAAGTCGGTGATCGGTATCGAGGTGCCGAACGAAAACCGCGCCATCGTCAGTCTGCATGAGGTGCTGGCATCGAAGGAGTATGACGAAGCCCGGTCACCGCTAACTTTGGCTTTGGGGCACGACATTTCCGGCACGCCTGTGGTGGCCAACTTGGCGCGCATGCCGCACCTGCTGGTGGCGGGCACCACCGGCTCGGGCAAGTCGGTGGGTGTCAATGCCATGCTGCTCAGCATTCTGCTCAAAGCCACGCCCGATGAGGTGCGGTTGATACTGATTGACCCCAAGATGCTGGAGCTGTCGGTCTATGATGGCATTCCGCACCTGCTGACACCGGTGATCACCGACATGAAGGATGCCGCCAACGGGTTGCGCTGGTGTGTGGCTGAAATGGAACGCCGCTACAAGCTGATGTCCAAGCTCGGCGTGCGCAATCTGGCCGGCTTCAACAAGAAGGTGCGGGATGCCGCTGCGACCGGCAGTCCGCTGCGCGACCCCTTGTGGAACCCAGAACTCAGCATGGAAGAGGAAGCCCCGGTTCTCCAGCCGTTGCCCTACGTGGTGGTGGTGATCGACGAATTTGCCGACATGATGATGATTGTTGGCAAGAAAGTGGAAGAGCTGATTGCACGCATCGCCCAGAAGGCCCGGGCGGCCGGCATCCACATGATCCTCGCCACGCAGCGTCCCTCGGTGGATGTCATTACCGGACTGATCAAGGCGAATGTGCCAACCCGTATTGCCTTTCAGGTGTCTTCCAAGGTCGACTCCCGAACCATTCTTGATCAGGGCGGTGCCGAGCAGCTGCTCGGTCACGGTGACATGCTGTATATGCCGCCGGGCACCAGCCTGCCGATCAGGGTGCATGGCGCCTTTGTGGATGATGACGAAGTGCATCGCGTCGTTGCCGAGTGGAAGAAGCGGGGCGAGCCTGAATATGTCGAAGAGATCACCGCCGGCGAACAGGAAAATTCCGGCATGCTGACCGGCCTGGTAGAGGAGGGCGGTGATGACACCGAGTCCGATCCGCTGTTTGACGAGGCGGTCGCCTGTGTCACCGAATCCAGACGGGCTTCGATTTCGTCAGTGCAGCGAAAATTGCGTATCGGATACAATCGCGCAGCCCGTTTAATAGATGGCATGGAAGCGGCGGGCATCGTGTCACCTCCGGGTCACAACGGCAGCCGAGAGGTGCTGGCTCCGCCGCCACCGGATCGATGATGACAACAGGAGTTCCTATGCGAGTGAAGTGCAGTACCGGCGCCCTGCAACGTGCCCTGGTCTTCGGCCTTTTTGCCGGCCTGCTGGCCGCCGGATCGACAGTGAACGCCGACAGCCTTAACGGTGACCTCGACGATCTGGAGGAGCTGATGGAGCGTCTGGGGGACCTGGAGACCCTGCGCGGTGGTTTTCGTCAGAGCACACTGGATGGCTCGGAACGTCGGATTCAGAGCCAGCGCGGTGAGTTTCAACTGAGTCGTCCGGACCGCCTCTACTGGTATACAGAGCCGCCCTATGAGCAGGCCCTTTATGTCAACGATGACATCATCTGGAACTATGATGCCGATCTCGAGCAGGCAACCCGCCAGCCAGTGACCGACCAGTGGGAGCAGTCGCCTGCTCTGATCCTTACCGGTACGCGCGAAGAGATTGATGACCGGTATCAGGTCGAACAGACCTCGCGCCGCGACGACTACATTACCTTCACCTTGAAACCGCGGGCCGGCGGGGGCTCTGTGGAATCCCTGTCCATCTCCTTTGACGGCCAGATGCCGGTCAGCCTGCGCCTGCTGGACAGCTTCAATCAGACCACCGTGGTCAATTTTGAAGGCCTGGAACGCAATGTGGAACTGGACGATCAAAAGTTCGTGTTCGACCCGCCGGACCATGTCGATGTGATTGAACAGATGGGCCAATGAAGGACGATCTGTTCGGCGGCACCACCCCTTATCAGCCGTTGGCGGAGCGCATGCGCCCGTCACGGCTGGATGACTACCTGGGCCAGAGCCATCTGCTTGGCGCGGAAGGCCCTATTCGCCAGCAGCTGGCACAGGGCACACTGCAGTCCATGATTCTCTGGGGGCCGCCGGGCGTTGGCAAGACAACACTGGCACGGCTGGTAACCGAAGCCGTCAGCGCCGAGTTCATGCAGATCTCCGCCGTCATGTCCGGGGTGAAGGAGATCCGGGACATTATCGAACGGGCACGCATGGCCCAGCAGCGGGGCAGGATAACAGTGCTCTTTGTCGATGAAGTGCACCGCTTCAACAAGTCACAACAGGATGCCTTCCTGCCGCATGTCGAGGCCGGCACCGTCATCTTCATTGGCGCAACCACCGAGAATCCGTCTTTCGAGCTCAATCGAGCGCTGCTGTCGCGGGCTACCGTTTACCGCTTGCAGCCCTTCAGCGAAACTGAACTTACAGCCGTTCTTGAAAGAGCTTTAAAAGAAGATGCTCAGGTTATGTCACGGGCTGAGCAGTTTGATACCGAGACCTTGCAGGTGATGGCCCGCGCCGCCATGGGCGACGCCAGGCGAGCCCTGAACGCGCTGGAATCCGTTTGCGCCCAGTTGTCCGATGATCGGCCGGTCACGACGGATCGCCTGGCTGAACTGCTGGGTGAGCAGATCAAGGGGTTCGACAAGGGCGGCGATGTCTTTTACGAACAGATTTCCGTGCTGCACAAGGCGGTGCGCGGCAGTGACCCGGATGCGGCGCTGTACTGGCTGTGCCGCATGCTGGAAGGGGGAGCAGATCCGCTCTATGTGGCGCGCCGGGTGGTGCGCATGGCGTCCGAGGATATCGGCAATGCAGACCCGCGGGCCCTGCAGATCGCCATCAATGCCTGGGATGTGCAGACCCGCCTGGGTTCGCCGGAAGGTGAACTGACCATCGCTCAGGCGGTGATCTACATGGCGTGCGCGCCCAAATCCAACGCCGTCTACAGTGCCTTCAATGCCATGCGCAAGACAGTGGCCGACACCCCCGACTATGAAGTCCCCATGCACCTGCGCAATGCACCGACCGGCCTGATGAAGGACATGGGCATGGAAGAAGGTTACCGCTATGCCCATGATGAACCGGAGGCTTTTGCCGCCGGCGAGAGCTATATGCCGGAACCGCTGAAGGATCTGCATCACTATTCTCCCGCAGACCGTGGTCTGGAGAGTAAAATTCGGGCAAAATTGGACCATCTCGCAGAACTCAACCGGAAATCCGGGCGCCAACGCTACCAGGATTGAGCCTCCGTTGGCTTGTCCGGATTCCAGATCTGCTGTTTTGATCGATTAATCATCGTTATCCCGACAAAGGATGTAACACCATGCTTGATATCAAGGCCCTGCGCCAGGACCCTGAAACCGTTGCCGCGCAACTTCGCCGCAAGGGATACACCCTCGATGTGTCCAGGTTTCAGGAGCTGGAATCCCAGCGCAAGTCACTGCAGGTCGCCACTGAAGAAAGTCAGGCGGAAAAGAAGCGTTTGTCCAAGAAAATTGGTCAACTGATCCAGCAGGGTACCCGGGTCGAAGACGCCAAGGAGCAGGTCGCCAGGGAAACTGCCGGGCTGGATGCGAACCTGGAAGAATTGGGCCAGCGGCTGAAAGACATTCAGAATCGCCTGAATGAATTCATGATGGATATGCCGAACCTGCCCCACAAGTCGGTTCCTGACGGCCTGAACGAAGAGGACAATGTCGAACTGGCCCGCTGGGGGACGCCCCCGGAGTTCGACTTTACCCCCAAAGACCACGTGGATCTGGGTGAGGCGCTGGGCGGACTGGATTTCGATGCCGCCAGCAAGATGACCGGCAGCCGGTTTGTCGTGATGCGCCGCGATATGGCGCGCCTGCACCGGGCGCTTGCCCAGTTCATGCTCGATACGCATACGCAGAAACATGGCTATGAAGAAGTCTCTACGCCCTTGATGGTCAATGCAGACTCCCTTTATGGCAGCGGGCAACTGCCCAAGTTCGAGGATGATCTGTTCAAGATACCTTTCGGGCAGTCGCATTATTATCTGATTCCGACCAGTGAAGTGACATTGGCCAACCTGGCTCGTGAAGAAATCCTGGATCTGCCTGCCGATGGCCAGTTGCGCCTTACCGCCCATACGTCCTGTTTTCGCAGTGAAGCCGGCTCCTACGGCAAGGACACACGGGGCATGATCCGTCAGCACCAGTTCGAGAAAGTCGAAATGGTGCAGATCACCCGGCCGGACCGGTCCTGGGAAGCCCTGGAAGAAATGACCGGCCATGCCGAATCCATTCTGCAGACACTGGAATTACCCTACCGCAAGTTGGCGCTGTGTGGTGGCGACATGACCTTTGGCGCAGCCAAAACCTATGACCTTGAGGTCTGGTTGCCGGCCCAGAACACCTATCGCGAGATTTCCAGTTGCTCCAACATGACCGACTTCCAGGCCCGGCGCATGATGGCCCGCTGGCGGAACCCGGAAACCGGCAAGCCTGAACTGGTGCATACGCTGAATGGCTCCGGCCTGGCGGTCGGGCGTACTCTGGTGGCTGTGCTCGAGAACTATCAACAGGCAGACGGCACCGTGCTGATACCGGACGCGCTGAGGCCCTACATGGGTGGGCAGGTGCAGATGACCCCCGGCAACTGATATGGATTTTCTGCCCCTGTTTCACCAGGTCAGGAATCAGACGGCGCTGATTGTCGGCGGCGGCCCTGTGGCTGCGAGAAAGGCGCAACTCCTGCTGGAAGCCAAGGCACGTGTGCATATCGTTGCCCCCGATCTGGCGCCCGCCACCCAGGCCCTGGTGGACAAAGCCATGGTGTCCTGGACCGCCTCCGTTTATGAGCCCGCCTTGCTGCTGAAAGCGGATATCGTGGTCGCTGCCACCGACGATCGGGCAGTCAATCATCAGGTCGCTGCGGACAGCCGCAAGGCCAGGCTGCCGGTGAACGTGGTCAATGATCCGGATATCGGCACCTTCATCTTTCCTGCGGTCATCGACCGGTCGCCCATCGTCGCGGCAGTGAGCAGCAGTGGTGCCGCACCGGTACTGACCCGCCTGATGCGCGGGCGCATTGAAAGCATTATTCCGGCCGGCTACGGGTTGCTGGCTGAGCTGGTGGGCCGCTACCGAAAGAAAGTACAGCAGACCCTGGACAGCAGCACGGCACGCCGGCGCTTCTGGGAGCGTGTTTTGAATGGGGTGGTTGCAGACCGGGCAATGACAGGGCAGGGCGATGAAGCAGCCCGCCTTCTGGAAGAAACTCTGGACCACTTCCAGCAGGGTGATCACAGCCATGGTGAAGTCTATCTGGTCGGCGCCGGGCCTGGTGATCCGGACCTGCTGACCTTCAAGGCGCTGCGCCTGATGCAGCAGTCCGATGTGGTGCTCTACGACCGCCTGGTCAGCGAACAGGTACTGGCTCTTGTGCGTCGTGATGCTGAGCTGGTTTACGTCGGCAAGAGGCGCAGTGATCACGCCGTGCCACAGGAAGGCATCAATGAACTGCTCATTCGTTATGCCCGGGAGGGCAAACGTGTCTGTCGCCTGAAAGGCGGCGATCCTTTCATTTTTGGCCGTGGCGGTGAGGAGATAGAACAGCTTGCCGACGCCGGCATCCAGTTTCAGGTCGTGCCCGGTATCACTGCCGCCTCCGGCTGTGCCGCCTACAGCGGCATTCCGCTGACCCACCGCGACTATTCGCAGTCGGTGCGTTTTGTCACCGCCCATCTGAAGAACAACACCAGCGACCTGAACTGGTCGGAACTGGTGGCACCCGGGCAGACACTGGTGTTCTACATGGGCCTGGTGGCACTCCCCGAAATTACCCGCCAACTCTGTGCGCATGGCTGTTCCGCCGACATGCCGATCGCGCTGGTGGAGCAGGGCACCACACCGCAGCATCGGGTATTCACCGCCACACTCGACACCATCTCGGATCTGGTTGCGCAGCATGACATCAAGGCGCCGACACTGATCATTGTCGGCGAGGTGGTCAAACTGCATCTCAGGCTCAACTGGTTCAAGCCTGCCGTCGAAGGCTAGTTCTGCATTGGGATGCCGTCTTCCCAGCGAAAACCGATACCGCCTCCTTGCCAGACGCCCTCACCGAATGGACTGGGCCCGAGGATGTTGACCTGTTGCGGCAGGCCGAAATCGGGCGCCAGATTCTCCACGCCACGCACCGTGCTGCGGTGCAGTATCCGCAAACCCTGCTGTTCCGTCGACAAATGGGCTTCCGGTGATGCCCGGTGAGCCACAGCGAGATTGTCGATAAAGACACAGTCGTTTTCCCGATACTCATAGAGACCCGCGTAGCCCTCGGTCAGCCCGGCATCGAGAATGTCATTGTAGTCATGGCAGAGCTGTTTCAGCTCTTGTGCGTTGAGCAAACGGAAGCCATCCCGGTCGGGCAGTTTCTCGATCACGGCCCCGGTCATGCCCAGATGCAGCCAGATACAGAGACGCCCTGAAAGCGGATGCTCATGCACCAGCGGGTGTATCATGCCGGAAGCCGAATTGACCGACGACAGCCGCCGCCAGTAAGCCTGCTTTTCCCCGGGCAGGGCATCAAAAGCAGCACCCTGATGCGCAAAATAGGTACCGCCGCCCTTCTCGGCGGGCCGGACTATGTGGTAGCCCGAATGGGAAAAAGTATCCGGATTGAAACTGCCGTCATTGTGCCACTGGGGACCGACGCCGGGGATGCCATGTTGTCGATCGTTGGACAAGCGAAAGATGTGCACATTGCCATCCGGTGTCGCCGGGTGAACCCCGTGCGTGCTGTGCAATTGTTTCCCGCCCCACCAGCAACTGGCGCGCAGAAAGTCGTCGACTTCAAGCTGCTTATCGTTTCTGAATACCAGGAAACCACGGTTGGCCATTTCCTGCTCCAGAGCCTGCAAGACTTCGGGCGGCGGTGCCTGCTTCGAAGTCAGATCATTGCCCTCGACCTGAGCGCCGATGGGCGCCAGCGGAGTGAGCCTGGCACCGTGTTTTTCAACCAGGGCAATCCGTTCCGGGTAGAGAGCGGGAACTGTTGAAGATCTGTTTTCCAATGAGGGTCTCCTGTCGCTGAGTGAATGCAAGGAGAGTGAGGCTGCAATCGTGCCTCCGATCTCATGGGAGCGCAGATGGGGGCTGGCTGTCAATGGCAGGCACCGACAGTGGCCCGATTGAGGACGGGCAAAGGAGACACAAGGCTCAGATTTACCCCCATGAACCTCGTTCATGGTATGGCGCCCGCTGGCAGCCAAGTTTATGGCTCAGGGGCGCCAACAATCACCTAGTG
>NZ_JAIUMC010000066.1 GCF_022565775.1 Natronospirillum sp. | reverse complement strand
ATGGGCGATGATTATATCATCATTAAATATACTAATTAACCACTCGGGACACTAGGTATAACGACCAAGCACACCGGCGCGAGGAACGAGCGTCCGACAGCCGAAGGCTGTGTAGTGATGCGCCTGGTTATGCGTGACTCTACTGCCCATTTTTAATTGCCTGCTTAACAATTGGTGCAACTGATTCGGGGGTAATGCCGCGCTCTTTGCAATAGGCAGTTTGTAGCCAAACTGAAAGCTGCTTTTGCCCTTTGCTTGCATTACAACCGCGACAGCAGAGAGCGATATTCTCTCTGGTGACTATTTTTGCATCATTGATAATGTGCTCCCAACTTACTGATGCTTTGGCTGACTCCTTGTGTGGCAAAAATTCATTGCCGCAATACACGCAGACCGCATCCCGCTCTCGGACTTCCTTTTCTAGCCATGCTGGAATATTCCAATTATTCGCCATAGTTCATTTGGATCTCATTACGCATAACGTTCGCAATAAGCGGCGCGAGGAACGAGCGTCCGGCGACCGCAGGGAGCGAACTTGATTGCTTGGTTATGTGTCTTACTCGCCACCATGCTCTGCTTTATAGGCTTTAACTTTGTCGTGGATTCTCCGGATAGTATTGTCAATAATCCGTTGAGCGCTCTCTCTGCTGGTATACTTCAGCTCTCCAGGAGTTTGACCGCTACCCACCAGTTTTTTAAAAATATCATCTCTTTGCTCCTCCGGAATACCCTCTCTGTCACACAGATCATCAAAAGGGCTTGATGCTCCAGTAAGCGCGATAATTTCGGAAGCTTTCAATGGAGATATTAGAATCACTTCACCTTGGGAGTCTTTGAAATGAAATAACGGCTTCGCCACATCAGGGTGTTCCGCTTCAAATTTCTCAGCAGCATCAATGAAGTCTGGATTTCTCCATAACTCGCAAATATTAACGATGACCTCTTCTTCGCTTGGGGTATGTTCAAAAATCGCCCCCGATACTGCATCAGTTTTTTGTAACCCCTTGAAGCGTTCTGCAAACTCTTGGTTTGTAGTCCAACTAACCACGCCTTCATGCTTCTCGTCTTTCAGTACAATGTCGACTAATTCGCCATGATGAAGAAAGCGCTTTCTGTAGCATGGCTTGGAGACACGCTTGAATTTTTCATCGAGAGTTTCAACGGCCGATAGTAACTCACGAGAAAGGCGCTCTCGTTCTTCTTGATCCTCTCGCCATCCTTTCTGCCAGTTGGCTAGAGCGACCATTAATTCGTCAGAGAATTTCATTCCAACACCTTTGAGTGGCAAGTGCACCTGCACACATAACGCTTGGGCTCAGCTGCCGGTTTGGAGCGGCAGCGGAAAAGCGGTCGGCTGCAGCCCTTGGTTATATGATTTATAAGTGGTCATCAACTTTGAAGTCATATCTACGTTCAATGAAGGCAATAAACTCGGCTATAGCCTTTTCGACAGCCTCGAGAATATGAATATATCCCTGCTGCGTCAGAGATCTATCTATTGCAAAGTGGTGCACAATGCCGTGTCTGTACTGGATTATGTCTGCAATCCGATTCTCTAAAAAAGTAACCGAACTTCCGATTCTTTTCTTTTTGTACAGAATTTTCCTTACATCAATTCCCAGCCAATCTTTGTAGGCTTTATTCAGTTGATCGATGTTTTGAAATGTATAGTTCCTGGCTATGACACTCTCGACTGTCTCCTCTTTCCGTTCCACTTCAAGAAGAGTATCAAAATCAAGCTTCTGCCGATGGGACTGACGCTTTTCAAGCGCAAAATTATCGTATTTGATCAAAATCTGGAAAGCTTGGGAGAAAAAATACTCAAACATTGCAACAGAAAAAGGCACTAAGCCATTATACAAAACCCTGCTGGGATCTAATGTTTGAGTATATTCAATAAAATCGTCAATCTTTCCACCTGTTGGCTCGGCAAAATGGGCGGAGGGACCTGGCAGGGCAAACCGTACTGCTGAGAGCTCTCGCTGAACATGGCTGTACGTTGCAGAAATCCCTCTACTAATCGGGGTGCTGTCATCCTCCCACAATGGCGCATAACGATTAGTTCCGTAATCTCCCTTAATAGTCCCGCCGAAGCGTTTTCGCGCTCCTCGGAGTACATCGTTTAGCATTTTTACATCATGCCAACTAGCGCTATATAGGTTGCGGACATGTAAAGCCCACTCGTTTCCGGTAACCTCTAGCTCTTCGCCTGAAACGGGATAAACATCTGCCGAAACACCATCGATTGACCGAAAATCTTCGTAATCAAACCAAGAGTAGTTGAGAGTTCCTTTCGGCCAGTCCCAAAAATGCAAACATTTCTTGAACCCCAACCCTTCCAAATAGCATTTCAGGTCAGCTCTGTTTGCCTTCTTTGAATATAGGGTCAGATCCCTTCCCATTTAGCTCAATCCTCGATTCATATAACGACCAAGCACACCGGCGCGAGGAACAAGCGTCCGACAGCCGAAGGCTGTGTAGTGCTGCGCATGGTTATGTGTTGTAGCGCTTAAGTAGCTCATTGGCTCTTTCCCTAGTTTCTTCAGATACCATAGCTGAATCTGAACTCATTACCTTTCTAAGCGCTTTGGCTGCCAAGCCAGCGGCAATGATGCTTCTGGCGTGACCTGTTCGAGAAATGCAGGACTTCTCTGTGTAATTCGTTTCAGACTTTAGCTTCTCAATGACATCTTCTCTGGGCATGGTAGATGACGCGAAATCATCGAAGTATTTCACGAAGCAGGACTGCCCAACTGATTGTAAGTTTCTCGTGAACTGTTTGTCGTTCATTGGCTATCACTCCCTCGGATACTCATAACGCCGCATTCAGCGGCTTGTCCGCTGTAATGCTTTGTTAAATTTCAGTTCTCTGAAGCCGGTCTCTGCGACGCATCGCCAGTTTCTCATCTGTTACCTCGCGAACATGCTGGTAAATCTGGTCCCAATCAACCTCACTCAAAACATTTCTTTTTGGAATATGGACGGAAAATGTCTCTTGAGCTTGGTCTGGCTCTGGAACTTCGCTCAGAAACAGCCAGTATGCTGTACCTTCTGATTCTATATATTTAACGAGCATGACCACCTGAAGTTTATCCCAAAGGTGGTTATAGGTTGCTGTTCGCAATCTGATAATCTCAGTTTCTCCGCCTTCACCATCTTCTGAAGCTTTCAGTTGCACTAAAAGTTCAAGCCCTGTTGCCGCCTGCTCATCATAGAGGTCAACTTTCAAATCAACCCCGTAATCTTGGCCAGGTTTTTCACAAGTCCAATTTCTAGGAAGGAGATTACGGAAAAATCTCTCAGAGGCTTCTTCCAGTTGGTGATTATTAACCCTTTGAGGATACTGACGTTCCATCTACGCCTCCTTCAGAAATTTAACGCCGCGCACACCGGCGCGAGCTTGCGAGCGTCCGGCAGCCGAAGGCTGCGTAGTGATGCGCTTGGTTATGTTTCATTTGTTGTAAGCTCCCAGTGCAACGGTGATATTCTTTGATCGATGATCATTCAGGAACTTCTTGGTGGTCGTTATAACCCAACCATTTTGGTGGCTGTTGGAAGCTCCGTATTCTTTGGCAACATCGACCGGGACCTCTAGAGCCTTTGTAAGCGCACCGTTTGCATCGAACAAGACAACAACCAGAAAATCGAAATCCCAAGATCTAATTACATTAAGCTGTGTTGTAGGTGTACCCTTGACTTTTCTGGACTTGACTTGATACAGAGTGCCATCTTCGGATTCAATATCTGCACTGCATCCAGATATTTCAAGAAGCCTACCGCCATAATACTTGTACGCAAGATACTCGGCGTACTCCCCAACAATATTGCTTGTCCGTCCAAGGGCGTCTGCCAGCTTGTTTGAATACTCGTTATATCTGAGCCATAGCTCGCTAATTTCTTCCATACCCGACCTTGACAACATAACATTAATATAGTCGTCAAAGTGATCATATTTCATTGACCACTATCCACTGTTGAATTTATCTCTATAATGCCCTGAGAGCCACATCCCATAAACTCTCCTTGGGTCGTCCATTCCAAGATGGCCCTGGAAATATAATCACTTTGATGACTATCCCAGTTTGACGCTTACCTCGTAACCTGCTGATTTCTCGGTGTTACTTTCAATTCTCGCACCGCCAACCCAAATGACGATCAGAATGATCATTTCTACACCTGGGAACAGTTGAGCCATTGTCACAGCAGAGTACTGTAATTACAAACAGCATTCTGGAAAACTCTTCATGTATGACGTACCGCCACCACTGCCTCAGCAGCCCACCCGCTTCATGGATCGACTGCGTGCCTTCATGCGCGCCAGACACTTGGCCTATCGCACCGAGAAAGCCTATTGCGGCTGGGTTCGGGATTTCATCCGTTTCAACGGCCGGAAGCACCCCGAACAAATGGGCGCTGCAGAGATTGATGCCTGGCTGAGCCATCTGGCTAACAATCGCAATATTGCCATCAACACCCAAAAGTCAGCGCTCAATGCCATTGTGTTTTTGTACAAACAGTTCTTGGGTCGGGAGTTGCCCCCGCTAAATTTTGACAGAACGACCAAGGCTCGCACATTGCCAACGGTATTCACGCACGAGGAAGCGATGGCTGTGATCAATTGCCTTGAAGGCGAGAACAGACTGGTCGCCAGTCTGCTTTATGGATCGGGCCTCCGAGTAATGGAGGCAACTCGACTTCGGGTCCAGGACATCGATTTTGCCCAAAGTTGCCTCATTGTCCGAGAGGCCAAGGGCCAAAAGTGGCGTCGCACAGTCCTGCCTCAATCATTGACCAGCCGGTTAAAGGCCCAGGTCGACAAGGCGTTGGCTTTGCACCAGCAGGACCTCGCAGAGGGTTACGGAGCGGTCTACTTGCCGGGTGCGCTGGCGCGCAAGTACCCAAACACGCCGACAAGTCCGGGTTGGCAATACGTCTTTCCTGCCAGAAAACGCAGTGTAGATCCGAGGAGTCAGGTCATTCGCCGTCACCATATCGATGAGCAACAGGTTCGACGTGCAGTATCAACCGCCGTGAAGAAGGTTGGCATCTACAAGAAAGCCAGTTGCCATACCTTTCGTCACAGCTTTGCGACCAATCTGCTGCGTGCTGGAACAGACCTGAGAAATATTCAGGAATTGCTGGGCCATTCCGATATCAACACCACGTCCATTTACACCCATGTTATAGGCTCCCATGAGCGCGGGGTTAAGAGTCCGCTGGACGATCTGTGAGCCGGGTTTTTGGTGGTGGGCGGCAGTTTGAAGAGATGGGTCTCTGCGGCAGCAGTCTCTGGTCCTTGCGCCTGGCTCACCATGCGCGGCCAAGGCCGCAGCCTACAGGGGTTGTATTTGCGTGTAGTGCCTGCATGGGCGCCTGCGGCGCCGAGCGCGGGCAAGCCACGCGCCTACAGGGGGTTGTGGTTGGGTGTAGTGCCTACATGGGGCGCCTTCAGCGCCAAGCGCGGGCAAGCCACGCGCCTACATGGGGGCTTCCTTCGGACACGCTTCCGCCCGTCCGGGTGAATTGGCATTCCAAGGTTGGGGCTGACGTTGGAGGATGGAACAGGTGTTGCGGTGTGTCAGTCCCTGAGTGTGGTCGTGCTCCGTACAGTGGTCATAACTGACAGCCTAGCCAAAGGTTCAGGGTGCGTCCAGTCTGCTTTTGTATGGAGTGTTCTGGCAGCGGGGTGCTTAGACCGCCGCCACCAGGTGCAGCCCCTGCTTGCTGACGCTGCCCTGCACGCGGTAGGTGTGGCGCAGGTTATCGGTGCTGAGTACGTCCAGCGGCGGGCCCTGGTCGACCTGTTTGCCGTGGTCGATCAGGGTGACCTGATCGCAGTAGCGGCTGGCCAGGGCGAGGTCGTGCAGGGTGGCGAGCACGGTGCGGCCACGGTCGCGGATGGCGTCGAGCAGGCGCAGTTGGTAGTGCAGGTCAAGGTGGTTGGTGGGTTCGTCCAGCAGGTAGATTTCCGGGTCGCGGGCCAGCAGGCAGGCCAGGTGCAGGCGCTGCTGTTCACCACCGGAGAGCTCGCTGGCCTGCTGGTCTGTGGCTTCGGTCAGGCCGGACAGGTCGAGTGCTTCGTGCACGCGGCGGCGGCGCTGGGCGGGGGTGAGGCGCATGCCGAGCAGGGCGATCTCCACCACGTCGGTAGCGTTGAGGCCGTGCAGTGGGGCGTTCTCCTGAATCAGCGCACCGGTGCGGCGGGCCCATTCGGTGCGGCTGTAGTCTGCCATGGGGCGCCCGTTCAGCAGTATCTCGCCCGAGGTTGGCATCTTCTTCTGGTACAGGCAGCGCAATGCGGTGGTCTTGCCGGCTCCGTTGGGCCCCAGCAGGCCGTGGAACTCACCGGGCCGCACCGAGAGGCTCAGGCCGTCGACCAGCCGTTTGCCGTTGACCACCTGGGTCAGCTCGCGCAGTTGCAGCAAAGGTTCAGAGCGCATGATTGACTCGCCTCAACAATATTATGAATGGCGGCGCTGCCAGCAGCGCCAGCAGTACGCCCAGCGGTAACTCTTCCGGGGCCAGCAGCAGGCGGCAGGCCAGATCGACCAGCACCAGTACCACGGCTCCAGCCAGCATGGCCACGGGGATCAGCCCGCCATGGCGGCCACCCACCAGCAGCCGCGCCATGTGCGGCACAATCAGCCCGACAAAACCGACAATGCCCAGGTTGGCCACGGTCAAAGCGGTCAGCAGGGCTACCGCGGAATAGATCGACAGGCGCACCAGCGGCAGCGATATCCCCAGCGCCTGGGCCCGCTCGTCGCCCAGCAGCAGGGTATCCAGCACGCCCCGGCCCAGCATGGCCACAATCCCCAGTATCACCACCACCGTGGCCAGCAGGGGCACATCGCCCCAGCGGCTGCCGGCAGCAGTACCCATCAGCCAGCCCAGCGCATTGCGGGTGGCGTGCGGGTCACCAAAATACAGCAAAAAGGCGGTGACCGACTGAAACATCAGCGATACCGCCACCCCGGCCAGAATCACGATCAACGGCGTCATGCCGCGCCCCGGCCGATGGGCAAAACCCAGCGTCATGCCGAACGCCAGCAGCGCCCCGACAAAGGCGATCAACGGCACACCCAACTGCTCTACCAGCCCGCCCGGCAGCCAGATGATGGCGGCCACGGCGGCCGCAGAGGCCCCAGACGACAGCCCCATCAGATAGGGGTCGGCCAGCGGGTTACGCAGTGCGGTCTGCATCAGCACGCCGGCCAGGGCCAGAGCAGCGCCGGCCAGCCCGCTGAGCAGCACGCGCGGCATGCGCCACTCCCAGACAATCAGCGACAGGTTGCGCGGTGCCGTGTCGGCACGCAGCAAGATGCTCCAGCGGTCCGGCCAGCTTATGGCCGCCGTGCCCCAGAACACACCGGCCAGCATGGCCGCGGCCAGCCCCAGGGCAATCAGCGGCAACACCAGTGTCAGTGGTGCTGACTTCAATCCAGCGCCTCCAGTTCCGCAGCCAGTCGTTCAACCCCGTCGACAAAGCGCATGCCCAGCAGCGTCTCGGAGAACGGAATGACCAGATAGTTGCCTTCCTGCACGGCCGTCAGCTCGGACAGCACCGGATCGGACTCCATGTGCCGGCGCTTCTCATCGGCGGTGGACCAGTCGGCTTCGATCAGCACGATCAGTTCCGGGTCGTTTTCAACCACGAACTCCCACGACAGGGTGGCCCAGTTACCCTCTTCCCCGGCGGAAATGCTTTCCAACCCCACCAGGTTCATCAGCAATGCCGGGCCGCCACAGCAGCCCACCGAGAAGGGGCTGTCCAGGTTGCTGTCATACACGAACACGCTGCGGTTGTTGCCCGGCTGGCCTTCTGTGGCCGCAGCCAGGCGCTGCTCGATGTCCTCGATCAGGGATTCGGCACGGTCAGATACCTCGAACACCCGACCCACTTCGCGCAGGTCGTTGTAGATGGACGCGGTGGTCTTGGGTTCATCAGCCGCGTGCCAGTCGCTGCAGGAGGCGTCCACGATGTAAGTGCCCACACCCAGATCATGCCAGTCGCTCTCCGAGCCCAGGTTGTCGGGCGAGAATGCCGAGGCGAAGCCGGCAAACAGGAAATCCGGATCGGCAGACAGCACCACTTCGGCGGCCGGGTAGCGCTCGGCCAGCACCGGTATCTGATCGTAGGCGTCGCGCCACTGTTCCGGTATCTCGTCATCCATGTAGGCGGTGCCGACCATGCGCTCTTCCAGACCCAGCGCCAGCATGACTTCGGTAGCCTGCTGGTTCAGCGTGATGGCGCGCTCAGGCGCTGCATCAAAGGTGAAGCTGCCACCACAGCTCTCAAGAGTATTGGCCAACGAGACCTGTGTCAGTGCCAATGTCAGCCCCAGAGCCAGTGTCGAAGTCGGAATCAGTCGGTGCAGCGGTTTCAATGGTGCTCTCCCTGAAAATTGGTTTTGAATTCGGTGTCGGTGTTTCAGTCTGATGGACGCGCAGGCGGGCACATTCCTGGCCCTCGACCAGCACTTCTCGCACAAAATCTTCCACGGCCTGGGTATCGCTCAGCCGGTACCAGCCGCCCTGTGGATACACGGCCAGCAGCGGGCCCTGATTGCAGGGGCACATGCAGCCGGTGCGGGTGATCAGGCAGTCCTGATACACGCCCTGGCTTCGGCAGGTCTCCTGAAGTTGCTGCAGCAGCGGGTTGCTGCCATGGATCTGGCAGCGCGGGCCGGTGCACACCAGAAGGTGATGGCGGAAGGCGGGCACGTCGGTCCAGCCGGGTTTGCCCAGCGAGGGTTGTATGTCGTCTTCGATGGGGGTGGCGGGTTCAGCCAGCATGGCCGAGAGAAATTCACCCCAGCCGGCCTGCTGAGCGGCCTGATCGGACCCAAGCAGAATCTGCGCAGCGGCAGACCTTGTATCCCGCCAATGTGACAGCACGCCGGGCAACCAGTTAAGCAAGCTGTCGGACAGCGGCAGGCCAAGGGGCTGCACGCGGATGCTCCGGTAGCCTTGAGCCACCCGATCATCCAGTGCAGTCAGCAGGTCTGGGCCATTGGTATCCAACCGAATCAGATCGGCGGCTACACCGGCATGATCACGCACGGTGGCGCGCAACTGCTCGATGCGGCGGCGACTGACGGAGTAGCTGGAGACAACGAAGAGCACAAAGTCGGGCGAGGTGAACTCACCTGGGTTGACGTCTGTTGCAGTGCTTTGTGTCATGCGGGGCGGCCTCCGTGCATGCCGTATTGAGACTCTGTATCATTTGTTATGTTATAACATAACAACCTCTCTCTCAACACCTGTCGGGAAACAGTCGGCCGCTGCGCATCACCTGTGGCTGCAGGGGCACCGCCAAATAAAACTTGGAACAAGGGATTGGAAGTCCGATCACCCAGGCATGCTGCCGGGCTCTCCGCTGCATGCGGGTACGTCGAACCGACCTGCCGAGAGCGGGCAGGACCATAGGGGTTGAACACGATTTTTATCCTCCGGGCACCCACCGTACCCTGTCAGAGACATTGCGTGTTCAGGCCGGTCTTCGGGCTTGGACTCGATTTTCTGCGCCTTCCCAGCTCATGGAGCCAGTGGCCTGTGCAGAAGATCAGTAACTGTCCATTACCGATGCGGGGGCAGCGATGGAATTGGCGGAGACTGCAGGGCCTCCGGCCGCACCATACTTCCCGATTATCCCCTGGCAGAGAACTGCCTTAGGGGCACCTGAACGATGAAGGTCCATGCTAACTCACACCCGGTGGCTGTCAATAGAGGTGTGACTGTCTCCAAGCTTTTTCAGGACTAATGAATTTTACAAAGGCACCTTTTTGACGTACATTTGGCTGTATGAATTAACCCTTGCGGAGGGTATTGACCATGAGCGTGATCAAAGATATCAAACAGGAACGCATCAACCTGCGCCTCAAACCGGAAGCCAAGGCATTGCTGGAGCGTGCTGCCAGCTTTGAAGGCAAGACGGTGAGCAGTTTTATTCTGACCAGCGCTATGACGACGGCAGAGAAAACAGTTCAAGAGCATGAGGTGATGCGCCTGAATACAAAAGACTCCGAAGCCTTTCTGGAGGCCCTGTCAAAGCCGGTGCAACTGAATAAAAAGCTGCTGGATGCCTTCGAAGAGCATGATCAGCGTGTAACCAGCAGATGACCTCCCGGCCGAATCTTGTCATCCAACCACTGAGTAGTGAGCACGACCGGCCAGCTTTCAATTGCGGCAATGATGCATTGAACCGGTACATCCAAAAGCAGGCCAAACAGGATGTAAAACGGCGCGTCAGCAAGGTGTTTGTGGCCACTGAAACAGAACACTCAGCGTCGATACTGGGCTATTACACACTATCTTCGCTCTCTATCGAACTCAGTCTGTTGCCAACAGAGGTCGCACGTAAACTGCCCCGCCACCCAATACCGGCAGCATTACTCGGCCGGCTGGCGGTCAGCCATACCGCCCAAGGCCAGGGAGTAGGTCGGATGTTACTGGCTAATGCGCTCAAGAGAACTCTGGCAGTCAGCGATGACATCGCCATCTATGCGATGGTTGTCGATGCCATTGATCAGAATGCCCAGCGTTTTTATGAGCAGTTTGGTTTTGTGCCTCTGGAATCGCACGATCGCCGATTGTTTCTGCCACTCAAATCTTCATTGGCACCTGTAACCCAATAACTCAGCCCGCTCCATTCGCGTTCACGCCTATAACCAAACCGCCTCTTGCTCCAGTGCCAGGCCCAGTGCCTTCATCTGCGCCAGCAGTTCCATGAGTTCCGGATCTGAGCAATGCGCCCGCAAATACTGCTCGGCAGACAACCAGGTATCCAGTTGGGTTTTCCAGAGCTGGGGCTGGCCGTAGCGCTGCAGTTTCTTGGCCCAGTGCGGCATCAGCCAGAACTGCGGCGGCGGGTCGAGCGCTTCGTGCAGCCGGCAGTAATTGCTCAGCCCCACACCGTCATAATCGGGAAAGAACACCAGCGAGCCGCCGATCTGCAGCCGTTGCAGCCAGGCCAGCAGTGCGCGGGAGAGCTGACCCCGGTAATAGATCAGGCTGGCGGAGTCATCCGGCAGCCAGTCCGTTCGGTCGAACAGGGCCTGATTCTCGACCAGCCAGAGCGGTCCCGGGCACTGCCAGGCGGTTGGCAGGCTGACATCCAGGGCGGCGGCGCCCTGCAGTCGGGTCTGCTCGCCCAGCGCCACTTGCTCACCCTGCTCGTTCTGCCAGCTCAGATCCGGGCGGGTGGTTTTCAGCAGCACATAGTGATGCTCATGGCCGTGCTGGCCGCCCTTGCTGTCGCGGAACTGGCCGATATGCCCGGCTCTTGCCGGCTGGTCTTCGGGGGCCGACTGGCCGTCGAACGCCAGGCCATCCGGTGACAGATGCCGCCAGTGCTGCTCGACCACCGCCGGTTGCAGTATGCGATACACCGTGCCCCGCCCCGAGCGCTGCAGCGCCACGGCGCCGGTACGGCGGGCAAAGTCGTCGGCGGCCCGACGCTGGGCCGTGGTCAGGCTGGAACCGGCCAGCACGCCGTTGTCTGCCCGGCTCAGCTTGGCCAGCGCGGCAGCCAGGGCTTTGCTCATGTCTCAGCCTCAAGCGATTCCAGAATCTGCCAGCTCTGCCGGCTGATGTGGTTCCTGCCGTCTCTGTGCTGGATGGGCACGCAGTAGCGGGCCGTGGTCAGCGGTGCGGGCGAGGCGAAGATCAGCGCAAACCCGAACTCACTGGCGGTGTCGATCAGGCTGCGCTGGTTGTGGGCATCCAGCGCCAGCGCCTCATCCAGATAGCACAGCGTGCGCACCGGGTGTCGTTTGTCCTGCATCAGATACAGCATGGCCAGGCCGGTCACCAGCTTGGCCATCAGGACGGTGCCGTTGGAGGCGGCGCTGTCGATGTCATCGAAGGCCTCTTCCGGCTGGTCGACCTTGCCCACCACAAACACCAGCCGGAACAGGTCAGCCACGCGCAGGCCCTGGCGGGCATTGCCTTCATCGATCAGCCGCTGTTTGGCGCGGTCCAGATCCGCGTCGTCCAGCACGCTGCCGTGGTTGAACAGCTCGAAGGTGTCGCCACTGTCGACCCGCGAGGCTGTGTCGATCAGTGTTTCTATGGCTTCGACCAGTTGCGGTTCATCCATCGGTTCGATCTTGAAGGTTTTCAGGTCCGACAACTGGCGGTGGCCAATCAGCCGATTGAACTCGCGCATCTTGCCTTTGAAGGCGAACAGGCCATCGCGCAGCTCACGCAGGCTGGCGGTGACATTGACCACGGCGCTGCGGGCCTTTTTCTCCAGCGCTTCGAACTCCTGTTCGAGCTGGTGGCTGAAGCGGATAATGCGCTGCAGCTCGGTGTCACGGTCGTCACTGAACTGGAACTTGGTCAGCCCCGCAGCATGCAGTTCCGCCAGCCCGGTGAGCAGTTGCCGGTCCAGATCCAGCAGGCGTCGACAGCCCTGCTGGTATTCGCCCAGTTTGTCGGCCAGCTCTTCCAGCGACCAGTCCGGCTCGCCGAGCCAGGGCTGATGATCCAGATCGGCCAGAAAGGTGAAGGGTTCGCCGTCGTCACCGCGTTGTTCCCGAATACGGGCAATCTGACGGTGCTTGTCATCCAGCCGGTTCTGTTGCTGCTGAACGTCATAAAGCGCCTGCCGCAGTTGCTCGGCGCGGGCTTCCGACTCGCTCAGTTGCGCTTCGATCTCGGCCAGTTGCTGTTCCAGACCCTGACGCTCGGCATCGCGCGCTTCGGCACCGGTGGTCAGCTCGGCGAGCCGATCGAAACTCGCCAGATCCGCCTCGATGGCGGTTCGGTCTTTTTCCAGTTGCTGCTTTTTCGCCCGCGCCGCGTCCATGGCCTCGGCGGCCTCGAGTTGCTCGGCCAGCGCCTCCTGACGCTGACTCAGATCCTCCAGTTGGCCTTGCAACTCGGTACGGCTCAGTTGGTGGTGCTGGGCGTTCAGTTCGTCCAACCTCAAGGTCAGCCCGACCAGATGCAGTTGCTCATCACTGCTGTCGGCCAGTGTGGCCTTCAGGGTCTGTGGATCCAGTTGAAACTGATCGCTGCCCAGCGTCAGGGCGCCCCGGCTCAGAACCCGGTTGAGCCGCTGCAGCTCGGCCTCGCTCAGGTGCCGGGCCAGCGTCAGATAGAGGTTGTCATCCAGGTTGGCCAGGGTCTGCTGCAGGGCAGACAGCTCCTGCTGGTTGCGCTGCAGTTCACTGCGAATCGACTGTGCGGGCCGACTGCTGGCCTGATTGACCAGGGTGATCTGTGCCTCCAGCGCCTGCTGAATCGCCTGTGCCTGCTGCTCCAGTGTGCTGCGCTCAGCGACCAGCGCAAACCGGTCGGCCAATTGCTGCTGTTCGTTCAATTGCGCCAGCAGCTCACCCAGGCGCTGGCGGTGCTGCAGGCGCTGTTCGGTCAGTTCCCGGTCCTGTCGGGTCTGCTGCTTTTCCTGTTCCCGCAGCCGCTGTTCCTGCCCGGTAAACTCGGCGCTCTGCTGTTCATAGTAGGCCTGCCAGTCGGCCAGGCCCTGGTCGATCCGGGGGCGCCAGTCCAGCAGTTTGCCGCGCAGTTCGCGGCGCTGTTCATACAGGCCTTCCAGCTCTGAAATGCGCCGTTGCTGTTTTTTTGCGGCATCGTACTGGGCGCGGTCGGCGTTGACCTCGGCAAAGGCCTTGTCCCACTCCTGCTTGAAGTCGATGTTGGCATCCGGCAGGTCGCGCTTGAAAATCTGCAGCAGGTAGGCTTTGACGTCCCGGGAGTTGAGCTTGTCGAGCCGCAGCGTGCGTGTCAGCACCTGGCGGAAGGCCCGCGCGTCCGACGGGTTTTCCAGCTTGAACACGGTGAAATCCGGCTCGCCCTGCGCCCGCTGCCGGCGGCCACCATAGACCAGCTCGGCGAACTCGGTCGAGTTGTACCGATACACCAGTCGGCCACGGGAGGCCAGATGTTCGATCAGTTGCGGCTGGCCGACCAGCCGGCCGTCGTCCAGGCGATAGTCCTCCACCACCAACGGGCCCTGATAGGCAAAGTATTCGTAGTCGTGCCCCACGCCCTTGCCAACACAGCCCAGCACCACGGTTCCGCTCTGCGGCAGGCTCACTTCCAGCAGGATATAGGCGCTGTTGTTGGGGAAGTAGAAGCGGCGGGTCTTGTCGAACTCATGGGCGCCAAAATCCATGCGCCGCTTGTCGATGATCAGCAAAAACTGCAACGCATTGATCAGGCTGGTCTTGCCGGTATTGTTGGGCGCGATCAGGGACACCGAATCGTCCAGCGGCAGTTCCGCCCGCTGATAGCCGGCGCTGCCGAGCAGGACCAGACGCTGAAAGCCGAATTGCATCATGTCTCGTCCTCGTCCTGCGCGTTGTTGGTTTCGGGGACAGTGTCTTCTTCATACAGGGTGTCGGCGCGCGCCTGCTCGTGGTGATGGTCGGCCAGCGCCTCGAAGTGGTCCAGATACCGACACACAGCCGGCAGCAAACGCCAGTGGCCGTTTTCGTACTGCGCAAACCCGAAGCGGACGGCTGCATCCAGCAGGCTTTTCAGGCCCTCCTGGTCCAGGCCTTCGGCTTCCAGCAGGCTCTGATGCTGTTCCATCAACTGGTGCAGAAACGCCGTGTCGAGCCGCCATTCGTCGAAGCGCAGCAGGGCCTTGCCGGCATCGGCCTGGGTGTCGAAAATCATCATGAACAGCAGCGCCAATTGGCGGGTGGTCTTGCTGGTGGTGCCGCTGGCCTCTTCGGTGTGGAACCAGGCGAAGCCGCGCTCATCGAGGCGCAGCTCGTAACCCAGGGCACTGAACAGGGCCTTGTAGGCCTCGAGATTGTTGTCCAGTTCGACCCAGAGCGCCGGTTCCGCCTGTCGATTCAGGTGCTTGCCGCTGTTGAACCAGCGAAACAGTTCATCCAGGGACGGCAGCTTGTCGAGATTCACCGGTGCTGAAGTCATGATGCAGACGATCCTTCCGGTTCGGTCAAAGGCTGCAGGCGGTGCGGATGATAGCGCACCCGGACGGTCTTGAGCGGGGTGCGGGTTTCATCGTCCTGCAGCAGGGCAGCCCATTGGTCGTCGCGCACCAGGTCATGATAGAGCCTCAGGGTGATGACATCCGGCAACTGCGGGTAGCGCTGCTGCAGCCAGTGCAGCGGGTTGTCGACCGGCAGGGCTTCCTGCAGTGCCCTCTTCAGCGCCTGCTCGTCCACCCACTCGGTCAGGGGCAGGGGGTCGGCGCTGGCTTCTTCCGGGAAGTCATGACGCACCGGTTCGAAATCCCGTGCCTCGGCCATGATGGTTTTCACTTCGTCGCCGACGCTGACCCGACGCTGGCGGCTGGTGAGCCAGAGCGGCAGCCGGGCGTGCAGGCCCGGGCTGCGCAGTGCGCGGCGCAGCCCCTGTTTGCGTACCAGTCCAAGCAGTGCGCTGACCGCTGTGGTCAATTGATTGTGCTGCCGCGCCTCTTCGCGCAGCGGCAGCAGGGTTTCGGCACACTGCTGGGCGACCAGCCGCCCCATGCGGCGCAGTTCCTTGGCCTGATAGGCCACCTGACGCAGTTGCAGGCGATGGCTGTAGAGCGCGCCCCGCACCGAGAGCTGTTCCGTGGCCTGATCCAGCGCCCGTTCGGCCGCTTCCAGATGCGGATAGAAGGTGCCACCCAGGCCACTGTCCATCATCTCGTTCATGGGTTCGACATACTGGTCATAGGCTTCCAGCACGGCGCGGTAGCGCTTGGCCAGAGGCATGGCGGCGTCCTTGGCCTTGGCCTGCTCGGCCAGTTCCATGATGGCGTGCCGGTCCTGATCCAGTTGCTGGCTGATCTGGCGAAACAGTTCCGACAGCTGGGTGGCCGCCTGGCGCAGGCGGTCGTTGTCCTGCTCTTCCAGGCCTTGCTGCAGTGCCTCAGTGGCCGAGCGAATCGCCTCCACCCGAGCCTTCAGCACCGACGACAGCCCCAGTTCATGCTCCCGCGTCAGACCGCGGGCAAACTCCAGCACCAGCGGGTTCAGTTGCAGGCTGTTGCTGCGACTCAGCCATTGCAGCACATCCGCATTGCACAGGCTGCGCAACTGGGCACCCTTCTCATGCTCATCGGCCTCCGGCGAAAACCGACCGATCAGCGCCAGCACCTGCTCTTCTTCGAATGAAGGCAGCGTGCGCGAGTGGCGCGTCAGGTGTTCGATCAGGTCCCAGTGCCGGTGCAACTGAAACAGCAGTGACTTGGGTGTGGCCATGGCCGTGCGGTTGTCCAGTTCCGAGGCGGGCGCCTATTGTGGCAAAATAAGGTGCTGCTGAACAATTGGCTGCGGTCACTCAGCCCATCACCTTGCATGAAATTGCAACGCAGCTACAAAGATTGATCATTCTTGTATATCTTGGTAATATACAAGAATGATCAACTGGGCACAGGTCACCGGTTTTGACTGGGACACGGGCAACGCTCGCAAGAATTCGGAAAAGCACGGGGTCAGCCAACATGAAGCGGAGGCTGTCTTCTTCAATGAGCCCTTGCTGGTATTGGCGGATACTCACCACAGTCAAACTGAAACCCGTTTCCATGCCCTCGGTCAAACGGATGACGGGAGGCGACTGCACCTCACATTCACATTAAGACAACAGAACTCACTCATTCGCGTGATTTCTGCTCGCGACATGCACCGTAAAGAGAGGGCTGTTTATGAGCAAGCCAAAAACAATTCCTGAATTCAAAACTGAAGCAGAAGAACGCTCGTTCTGGGAGTCGCATGACTCGTCAGAGTATGTGGACTGGAAGCAGGCAGCTCCAGCCTCTTTCCCGAAGCTGAAACCCTCAACAAAAACCATCTCGCTTCGCTTGCCGGAAGCTCTGCTGAACCGGATCAAGATAGAAGCCAACAAACGGGACATGCCCTACCAGTCCCTGATCAAGGTCTGGCTGGCCGAGGACGTGAACGA
>NZ_JAIUMC010000065.1 GCF_022565775.1 Natronospirillum sp. | reverse complement strand
TGCGCACAGGGATGTGCGCAGTCGAGCTGTCATGGATGACGTTTTTTGCGTGTCTGCAGGCCGGTTTACCCGACACAGGCAAATCGAGAGTTGGGCCATGCAGGAACGACCGCAGTATTAGACCGGCGGCGCCCGCGGCTGCTGAGGATGGGAAAAGCTGGATAACAGCAAGGGCGTGGCAGGCAGAAGCTGTTCGCCTGCACTTTGCTGCAGTATTGGGGGATGAGAGGAGTCGGAGGCAGGCAGCCAGAACAGGCCCGCGACGGTGCAGTGCGGACAGTAGTGGGCAGAAAGGTCATGATCATGAGCCGATTCGGCATGCGCTTGATGGTGGTTGACCGCAACGTGTTCGTGGCCGGAGTCTTGGTGTTCGGCATGATGCGGGCAGTCATAGGGGCCGCGCGCAATCGAGTGCGATTCGTGCTCGGCGGACTGCTCGATCTGGGTGATGTTCGAAGGTTCAGGGGCCGTCAGCAGTTGCGCGCTGTGCACTGGATGCACGATATGCGCCCACACCAGCAACAGCCAGGCCACCCAGGCGAGCGGCGCGGAATGTCGGTGCTGGCGTTGACTCAGACGCATGCAGTTGGCTCGTGAGTTGATCGAGAAACAACGCAGCGGAAGATAACCACTGGTTTGCTGAATTGCAATCCACCGCTCACCCACACCATAATGCCGGCTTGTCTGAAGTAATGGTTCACCATGATCATCCATCCCCGAGACTTCGCTGATTTGCTGCTGCAGGGCCGCCCGCTGATGGATGTGCGCGCGCCGGTGGAATTCACGCGTGGTGCCTTTCCGGCCGCACAGAATCTGCCGCTGCTGGATGACGAGCAGCGCCATCAGGTCGGTCTGCGGTATGCCGAGGCCGGCGAGGAAGCGGCCATTGCGCTGGGTATTGAACTGGCCACACCCGACATCAAGCAAGCCCGCCTTGACGCCTGGGCCGGTTTTATCGAGCAGCACCCTGAAGGCGCCCTGTATTGTTTCCGTGGTGGGTTGCGTTCGCGCACTACGCAGGAATGGCTACAGGCTGAAGGTCTGGATTATCCGCTGGTCAAGGGCGGCTACAAGGCATTGCGGCGTTTTCTGCTGGACCAGTTGCAGGCGCTGATCGCCCAGGGGAATATCCGCACTCTCGCCGGCCCGACCGGCAGCGGCAAGACGGAGGTGATTCACGCCTGGCCACACAGCATTGACCTGGAAGGGCTGGCCCGGCACAAGGGCAGCGCCTTTGGTCGCGAGTTCGTTCCGCAGCCCAGCCAGATTGACTGGGAGCATGCACTGACCATTGACTGGCTGCGCCGCCGCAACAACAGTTCTGCGCCATTGCTGCTGGAAGACGAGTCCCGCCTGATTGGTCGCATCTTTCTGTCGCCGGAACTGCAGACCCTGTTACAGACCGCACCCGAGGTTCGCGTGCAGGCGTCCCTGCAGGAGCGCGTGCAGCGGTTGCGCGAAGACTATGTGATGACCATTGTGCGGCACTATCAGGACACCGAGCCTGAACACTGCTGGGAACAGGTGGCGACCTACATAGGTGACAACCTGACCCGTATCCGCAAGCGTCTTGGCGGTGCCCGCCATCAGGCGTTGCTCGCCTCTGTCCCGCAAGCGGTTGCTGCACTGCGTGACCACGACGACTGGAGCGGTTTCGATGACATCATCCGCTCGCTACTGCAGGACTATTATGACCCCATGTATCAGTACCAGCTGACCCGCTATCAACGTCCACTGGCGTTTACCGGCACGCACGACGAAGTCCTGGCCTGGCTGGCCGAACAGGATGGGGCGCTGCACGCATGAGACCGACGGCTGCTGAGGCCGAGCGCGATCTGGTATTGGTCGGCGGCGGACACACCCATGCTCTGCTGATACGTCGCCTGGGCATGCGCCCGGTGCCTGGGGTGCGGGTGACTCTGGTCTCCGAAAGCGCCATGACCCCCTATTCCGGCATGCTGCCCGGCCTGGTGGCCGGTCACTACCATTTCAACGAAACCCATATTGATCTCAACAGACTCTGTCAGCGTTGCGGTGTGCGCTTTGTCGAGGGGCGACTGACCGGATTCGATCCGCAAGCCCACCGCTTGCAGATTCAGGGGCGGCCTGATTTGCGCTATGACCTGGTCAGTTTCGACACCGGGTCCACGCCGAACCTTGACCTGCCGGGGGCCCGCGAGCATGCCGTTGGGGTCAAGCCGGTCAGCCACTTTCATGACGAATGGACCCGGCTGTTGAACCAACTGGAACAGTCATCGAGCCGGCCCATGCACTGGGGGGTGGTCGGAGCCGGTGCCGGTGGCGTGGAACTGGTGCTGGCCATGGCGCATCGTCTGCGCGACCAAAGCGGACTGCGCGTGCATCTGATTTTCAGCAGCGAACAGGTTCTGCCGGGCTATCCGAAGGGTGTGGTCAAGGCCGCAGAGCGGGCACTCAAGGCCGCGGGAATCACCCTGCATGCCCGGGCACGGGTTGCCGCAGTGACGGCAGACGGCGTGACACTCGAAGCGGGTCAGGCCATAGCCCTGGACCGCACCGTGCTCTGTACGCCGGCGTCAGCGCCGGACTGGCCGGACAAAGCCGGGCTGGATACGGCCAATGGCGGGTTCATCGCCGTCAACCAATATCTGCAGTCGACCTCGCATCCTACAGTCTTCGCCGCCGGCGACGTCGCCGAGATGGTGGAAGACCCCCGCCCCAAGGCGGGTGTTTATGCCGTGCGTCAGGCACCGACGCTGCATCACAATATCGAGCGCTGGTTCCGGCAGCAGCCACTGGAACCGCTGCGATTGCAGCGACACTTTCTATCCCTGCTGTCACTGGGTGACCAACAAGCCACCGGCAGCCGCAACGGTCTGGCCTGTACCGGCCGCTGGGTCTGGCGCTGGAAGGACCGCATTGACCGCCGGTTCATGGACGCACTAAACGAATTCAACCCCGGCATGGCGCAGACCGACGAATCGCCAGCCCCCATGCACTGTGCCGGTTGTGGCAGCAAGCTGGGGCCCGACCTTCTGCAAGACACATTGGCGGACCTGCCACAGGTACAGAAAGAGTCTGTGCTGCCGGCGCTGGGCAAGGCCGAGGATGCCAGCCTGTGGACGCCGACGCCCGGCCGGCAGATCGTACAGAGCGTGGATGGCTTTCGGGCCTTTTCCGATGACCTTTACCGGGTCGGACAGGTCAGTGTGCATCATGCCCTGAGCGACCTCTATGCGATGAATGCAACGCCGGTCTCGGCGCAGGTCTGGATCAATCTGGCCTTCGGTCATGCACGACTGCAGGCGGGCGATTTCCGGCAGGTGATGAGTGGAGTGGCCGAAGCCCTGGTCGCCAACGACTGTGTGCTCGCCGGTGGGCACAGCACGGAAGGCCTGGAGACGCATCTGTCGGTAACGGCCAATGGTGAAGTCGCTGCGAATGAAATCTGGCGCAAAACCGGCGCCCGGCCCGGCGACTGGCTGGTGCTGAGCAAACCCCTGGGCACCGGAGTTATTCTGGCCGCCGACATGACGGGCGACGCGCCAGCCGGCTCGATGGCCGCCGCCTGGGACAGCATGCTGCGGTCGAACCGGGAAGCCTGGCAGGCACTGAAGCAACAGCAGCCGAACGCTGTGACCGATGTCACCGGATTTGGCTTGCTGGGTCATCTGTTGGAGATGCTGCAGGACTCGCAGCTGCGTGCCGAGCTGCAGGCCGATGCGCTGCCTGTTTTGCCGGGTGCTCTGGATCTGCTGTCTGTCGGCCGGCAATCGAGCCTGGTTCCCCACCTGCTGCCCTACCTGAACCACTGTCAGATCGATGCGGGTATTGATCCGGCACTCAGTCATCTGCTGTTGGACCCGCAGACCTCGGGTGGCTTGCTGGCGGCAGTGTCCGATATCGCAACCCTGCCCGATACCTTCACAGTCATTGGCCGGCTGGCGGAGAGGTCAGGCCTGCCTGCAGTCCGGGTTATCCGGGCAACAGAGCCTTAATGTGAAAAGTGTCTCGCTATTTTAAATTTTGGAGTGCGAAAACCACGCTAACAAGCTAATGTCATGATACCGTCAAGGTACGCCATTCAGCTGTAACGAAAAGGATAACCGTCATGTATTATCGACTGTCCGCTCTGCTCGCTTCCGCCCTGTTCGCACTGTCAGCCTGCAGTTCCCTGCCCTCAGAACCTGACGGCGACGTGGCCTTGCTGGTATTTCCCATGCAAACCAGCACGGCCCCAGGCAACAGTATCTGGTGGGATTATCAGATATTTGCCGAGAATCGGGACACCGGCGAGCGAAAGCCTTTCTTTCTGCGCCCGGGCAACCGAGTCGAGTACGAGATCATCGTGCTGGACAATGGTGGTCGCTTTAACCTGAACGGCTGGAACTCCCGTTCGCGCAACACCAATCGCGTCAACGACCACGGTCTGAACCGCTTCACAACTGTCCGCAGTGGCCATCTGAATCTGTACCCCTATCGCCTGGTGGTGCGCAGCGAGGACGGTACACAGAGTCGGCGCTTTGTGGGCATTAGCCCCTCTGAACAGGAAGCTCTTCTGGAGCAGATTCGGGCGGACAATCCCGATATGGCCAACTGGCCAGACTTTTTGGCCGGGAGGCCGCTGCAAGACTGAAGTCTGTCAGTGGCTGGGTTCCACCGGCCGCTGATCATCGGTGACCCACTCGCTCCAGGAGCCGGGATAGAGTTTGGGTTGTGACAGTCCCGCCAGCATCATGGCAAGGATATTGTGGCAGGCCGTTACGCCGGACCCACAATAGCTGACAGGGGTTGGTGGCGGTGCGCTGCAGGCCGGGCTGCTGGGCTCCGGCCCGCTAACCAGCCCTGCATCGGCAAACCGCTGACGCAGGGCCGGCACAGGGAGGAAACGCCCTTCACTGTCCACGTTGCGGGAAAAATCCAGGCAAACCGCACCTGGAATGTGGCCGGCCTTGGGGTCCAGAGGCTCGGTTTCACCGCTGAAACGCGGCCAGGCTCGGGCATCCAGCAAATGCCAGGCAGACAGATCGGCGATCAGGTCGTCGGCACCTACTGTCCAATCCGGCGGGCAGTCCACTTCGATGCCCCCGGCCCCCGGCTGCGGGGTTTCGATGCTGGTGGCGCCCTTGACCGCCAGCCAACCCTTGAAGCCTCCATTGAGCACCCGCACATCTCTGAGGCCGGCCCAGCGCAGCATCCACCAGGCACGGGCGGCAAACATGCCATTGCTGCCGTCATACACCACGGCACGGGTTTCGGCGTCAACGCCCCATTGGCGCAAAATAGCCTGCCAGGCGTCGGGCTCCGGCAAGGGGTGGCGACCGGTGCTGCCAGGCACCACGGGTCCGGCCAGATCGTCGTCCAGATGCGCATAGACGGCACCGGGAATGTGCCCGGCCGCATACTGCTCACGACCCGCCAGCGGGTTCGTCAGGTCAAAGCGGCAATCCAGAATCAACAAGCTTTCAGAATCAAGTTCAGTCTGCAGTGATTCAGGTTCAATCAGCCAGCTCATCAGGCCTCTCCTTCTGTCATCGCCTCTTGTCGAATATGCCACCCTGAAGAGGCGGGTTCAAAGATCAGGCGCCGGCGAATCAGCGCCAGTTGCTCGTCCTGACGATGGCTGACGAACAACAGGGTCGTGGGGCCATCACACAGCAGCCGCTCCACGACAGCCAGCACACGGAACCGGTTGAGGTCATCCAGTCCCAGAGTCGGTTCATCCAGTATCAGCACCGGAGGTTGCTTGATCAGCGCCCGGGCAATCAGCACCAGGCGCTGCTCGCCGGAGGACAGGCTGCGCAGGGAATGGCGCGCCTTGTCGGCCAGACCGACACAGTCCAGCCACTGCAGGGCCAGATCCAGTTCCTGCTGACCAGTGGCCTGATACAGCCCGATGGAATCAGTCAGACCGGAGATAACGGCGGTGACTACATTGCCCGACACCCGGTAATCCCGCTGTAGATCGGTCGAGACATAGCCCAGGTGTTTCTTGATATCCCAGATGCTCTCGCCGCGCCCGCGCCGATAGCCAAACACGGTGAGGTCATTCACATAGCACTGCGGATGGTCGCCATTGACCAGCTTGAGCAGCGTCGATTTGCCGCAGCCATTGGGGCCCATGATCTGGGTATGCTGGCCGGGATACAGCGCCCAGTCGAAGCCTTCGAACTGCAGGGTGTCGCCATAGGCCACTCGGCCGTTGATCAGGTGCACCAGCGGCTCATCAGCCGGCCAGTGCGGCAACTGGAACTCGGATTGCCGGGGCGGCAACTCGGGCGCCGGTGCCTGGAGCAGTTCGGTGGTGGCCTGCCAGTCGGGATGGGCACGCACTTCCTCGGCGGGTCCGGTCAACGCCAGCCGGCAATGGTCGAGCAAGGCGATGTGGGTGGCCCAGGCCGGGATATCCTGACGCTGACCCACCAGCAGTATCAAACGCCAGCCGGTGGCGGCCAGTTCACCCAGGGCGGCGCTGAGCTCGACATGGCTGGCGGCATCAAGGCCTTCGAAGGGCTCCTCCAGCAGCAAAAGATCCGGCTTTGCCAGCAGAGCCCGGCCGAGCATGACGCGACGGCCTTCGCCGGAACTGAGCAGTCGGTAGCCGCGATCCAGCAAGCGGGTCAGCCCCAGCAATTCCGCCGTTGCTGCCACTGCTGCCGGATCGGTGTTGATTTCTGTCAGCAATTCACGAACCGGAGTGCCCTGATCCGGAATATCGGTCAGGTCCGTTTCGTCGCGGGACAGTTCACGTTCATAGAGGTCTTGCTGCTGCTCGAGCGACAGCCAGATGGCCCGCTCGGGCAGGCCCTGGAGCTGGCCTGCATCCGGCGCGCTCTCACCCGTGAGCAGGCGTGAAAGCAGACTCTTGCCACTGCCCACCCCGCCCAGCACCGTCCAGTGTTCGCCCGGCGCCAGCGTCCAGTCCGGTATGCTCAGCGGGCCGGCCCGCAGTTGTGTCAGTCGAATCGAGTCAGCAGTATCGTTCAGCGCAATCGCTCCCGGGCTATGGTGTCGGCAATCTCGCTGGTGGGCTTCTTTTCCCGCTGCGAGCGCTCAAAAATCTCGGTCAGTGTGCTGTGGATACCCCCCACATGCCGCTGAACCCGTTCCGGATCATACTGGCCGGACTGCTCATAATACACATCAATAACGCCGCCGGCATTGACCACATAATCCGGCGCATAGCAGATGCCACGATCGAACAGTACCTGCCCGGTCTCGGGCCGATCGAGTTGATTGTTGGCCGCACCGGCGATGATGCTGGCCTGCAGACGCTGCAAGGTTTCCTGATTGATGGTGGCACCCAGTGCACAGGGTGAAAACACATCCATCGGCTGATCATAGATGTCTTCGGTGGAAACCACCTCGGCATCGAGTTCCTGGCGCGCCTCCGCCAGCACTGATTCATTGACGTCGGCGACAATCAAGCGGGCACCACCGCCCACCAGCAGCCGTCCGAGGCGGTAGCCGACACTGCCCATGCCCTGGATACCGACGGTCAGCCCATTCAGCGAGTCCTTGCCCAGATGATGCTCCACGGCGGCGCGAATGGCCATATAGCAGCCATAGGCGGTGGCCGGCGAAGGCTCACCGGAGTGGGTCCGACCTTCGAAGTCCACTTTGTCATGATAGCCGGTCACATATTCGGTGACCTGGTGGATGCATTTCATGTCCTCCGAGGTGGTACCCGAGTCTTCGGCTGCGATGTAGCGCCCACCCAGGGCATTCAGGCCGCGTCCGAAGGCATGCAGCAGCTCTTTGGTCTTGTCCTTGCGCGGATCGCCGATGATGACGGACTTGCCGCCGCCCAGCGGCAGCCGGGCCATGGCACTCTTGTAGGTCATGCCCCGCGAAAGGCGGAGCACATCCCGGATGGCTTCTTCATCAGTCGCATAGGGATAAAATCGCGTTCCGCCCAGGGCGTGGCCCAGGCGGGTATTGTGCACGGCCATTATGGCGCGCAGGCCGCTGGCCTCGTCGTGAACAAAACTCAGATGCTCGTGGTGATCAAATTCCGGATGACTGAATACACTCATGACCAGTGCGCCTTCCCGTTGTTATGGTTGTCTCTATAGACTTGTGCAAGGCGTGCTGGCTGTCCAGCCAGAGTGACAAACTAAGCGGCCAGCAAAGGCGCGGGAGTGTAAAACCTGGTTGCCATTGCGGCGGCTGGCGCCGCCGGGCACGACTCACGTCGTTGGCCTACAGATCAGGCACAGCCTACAGGGCGAACGCCTCACGCGTGAGGTTGCGGCTCTTGCCGTCACCGATGATCAGGTTGTCCTCGATCCGGATGCCTCCAAAAGGTCGCAGCGATTCGATCAGACCAAGGTCGCAGCCGTGGTCGGCGTTGTCCTTCACCATCCGGTCGAGCAGCATGGGAATGAAATAGAGGCCCGGCTCGATGGTCAGCGCCATGCCTGCTTCCAGAATGCGAGTCAGGCGCAGTGCCGGTGCGTGTTCCGGCGGACGCTGCACGTCCGCCTGAGGTGATTGCCAGTGGCCGCCTACATCGTGCACCTGCAACCCCAGCAGGTGCCCCAGGCCATGCGGGAAAAACACCTGGGGAATGCGGTGTGCCAGTTGCGTGTCGACATCATGACGGCACAAACCCGAGTCATGGAGAATGGTGGCAATGCCGCGCAGGGTATCGTCGTGCAGATCCGGATACCGGATGCCTGCTACTGCTCTTCGGCACAGCACCTGTTGCAGTGCATCGACCTGCTGCAGCAACTCGGCAAACAGGCCCCTATCGCTGGTCGTGGTGCGTGTGATGTCACTGGCATAGCCCAGATACTGGGCTCCCGCATCAATCAACAGGGTGCGATGTTCCGCGGGCGCCTCGAACCGCCGCCGCTCATAGTGCAGCGTTGCGGCCGCTTCATTCAGCCCGATGATGCTGTGGTAGGGCTCGTCTTCCGCCACCTGGCGACTGGCCGACAGATAGGCATGATGAATCAGGGCTTCCGGCTGCCCGGCATGAAATGCTTCCGCCGCAGCCCGATGGCCAGCCACGGCAGACCGGGACGCCTGTTCGAGACAGTGAATTTCCCAGTCGGTCTTGACGGCGCGTGCATAGTGCAACGGGCTGAGCACAGCCGCAGGGTTGAGTGCTGCCGATTCGCCGAGCACGTCCAAACCCCGGGTTTGCGGGCCAAGCCAGGCAACGACAGCACCGGTCAGGTCACGCAAACCGGCGGTGACATCAGTCTGCCATTCCTGGATTCGCCAGTGCTTGCGCCAGGGGCCTTCCATGAGCTGGGGCGTCAGATGCCAGAAATCCTTCTGGGCGGGAAACAGCAGCATCGGCGGCGCATCCACCGTCACGATGACGAAGGTGCCCGGTGGCGGCACAAAGGGTAGCCACTGCTGGGCCAGCGGATAGGGTTTGAAGGGGTGCGCCTGGTCATCTTCGTAGCGCATCTGAAGATCGCCGGCCGTGATCACCGCCTGATGAATACCGGCCTGAGTCAGTACCTCGCGGTAGCGAGCCTGCAGGGTTTCCAAGTGACGGGCATACAGGGCATCGATCTGATCAGGCATGGGACTTCCTCACGAACGGCACATTCTCGAAAGCCGACACTATGCCACATTGACCAGTCTGCGCCATATTGGTGGCCGTGATCAGCACCGCCGGGATGACGATTTCAATGCCGCGACTGGCAAGAGGAATTGACGGCCGGTGACTGCCAGGACTAGTCCAGGCCCTGCTCCTTCCAGCGCAGGCGACCGCCGCGAATGTTCGCCACCCTGTCCACGCCACTCTGACGCAGGATATTCACTGCCATGGAAGAGCGCCGTCCGGACCGGCACAGCGCCACGATGGGCTTGTCAGTGGGCACTTCGGCCACCCGGTCATGAAGCTCTCCCACCGGAATCGTCACGGCACCGGCCAGTTGCTCTCCTGGCTCGGCGATTTCATTCGGTTCGCGCACATCCAGCAGGGTCACCTGATCACGATGCTCGACCACCCAGACAGGCTCGACTTCCGGCACGCCGGCGAAGGTTAGTCTCACCGGCGCCCAATCGGGCTCAGGGGGCAATTGGCCATCCTCGGGCCGACCGCTGCGCAGATTCGCCGGCAGCGCCTCGTCGATCTTCTTCGGGTGGGGCAGACGCATGGCTTCCATGTAACGCACGAAATCCTGCTCGTTGGCGCCGCCGCCGACACGTGGATTGTGCGCCTTTTCTTCAGCCACAGTGGACCGAGTCCGGCCGTTGTAGTCATGCGCCGGGTAGATGCGACAATCGTCCGGCAGCGAAAAGATCTGTTCGGTAATCGATTGATAGAGGGTCGCTGCATTGCCCTGCTGGAAATCGCTGCGTCCGCAGCCCCGAATCAGCACCGTATCGCCGGTAAAAGCCATGTGCTGATCCTGAGTTACATAGGTCAGACAGCCACTGGTGTGTCCCGGTGTTGCCCGCACTTCAAGTTTGATCGAACCTACGCCGATGATGTCTCCGTCATTCAGCGGATAATCCACATCCTCAACCTGGTTGACAGCAGCAGACCCGATCTTCGCTCCTGTTTTCTGCTTCAGTGCCCAGGCCGCTGTGACATGATCGGCATGCACATGGGTATCCAGCACCAGTTTGAGTGTCAGGCCCAGTTCTTCAAGCAGCGCAAGGTCGCGTTGCTGATGTTCGAAAACCGGGTCGATATAGAGCGCTTCCCGGGTTTTCTCGTCGGCCAGCAGGTAGGTATAGGTCGACGAGGTGGCATCATAAAGCTGGCGGAAGATCATGGTCACTCCTTGCGGCGAGCCGCATTATTTTAGCTTTTACTAATATAATGGCCACCACGAGAAAATACAAGTCGGCTCGCTGTCTTCTATCGCCTCAAGAAGCCTCGTTGCTGCAGAAACGGCAGCATATGGGGTCGCGCTTCCTTCTTCAACATACCGGAGATCTGTTCACTCCAGGTCATGGACTTGTTGCCACCGGTGCGCGTCTCGTAGTAGTGCCACACTGCAGCATCATAGTCACGGATGGTGTCCGCATCCGCACCATCCTCGTAGCGATCCTGCTTGAGCACCACCGACAGGGGCAGACGAGGCTTTACCTCCGGGTTCTGATCCGGATGACCGATACAAAGGCCAAACACCGGGTACACCAGTTCGGGCAGTTCCAGCGCGGTGGACACCTTGTCCGGATTGTTGCGCAGCCCGCCGATATAGCAGATGCCGAGACCATCCGCCTCTGCCGCTACGACCACATTCTGGGCAAACAGAGCAACATCAATAGTGGCGGTCATGAACTGCTCGGTGAAGCCGCTCAACATCTCGGCCTGGTGCATGTCGCACACCAGTTCATGGCGGCGCATGTCGGCACAGAACACCAGAAACACCGGTGCACTGACGATGTAAGCCTGGTTACCGGCCCATTCCGCCATTTGCTCCCGCTGGTCTTGCGCGTTGACCTGTATCACCGTGGTGGCCTGAATGAAGCTTGAGGTGGCCGCCGCCTGACCGGCACGGATATAGGCCTCGAGATGCTCCTGAGGAACAGGCTCGTCGGTGAACTTGCGAATGGAGCGATGGTTCTGAAGTGTCGAGAGTGTATCGGTCATCAAATGTCCTTTCTGAGCAAAGAGTGTCAGGATACCACAGTGCCGTTCGAGACAGAGGCAATCAGCCCCGTCTAACCGGTCGGAAGCTCGGCAGCCCTCTTGACCACACCGTACGCAAAGCTGCTGTCGATGGATCCGATGCCGGGAATCGTTTGCAGCGTCTTGCGCACGAAACGCTCGTATTCGGCGAGGCTGGGCGTCACCAGGCGCAGCAGATAGTCACGTTGCCCGGTCATCAGGAAGCACTCCAGAATTTCATCAATCTCGCCAATCCGCTGCTCGAACTCGTTGATGGTTTCCACATTGTGTCTTTCAAGGGTAATGCGGATGAATACGGTGATGGGGTAGCCGCAGGCTTCCTGGTCGACGACGGCTGTGTAGCCGCGAATGACACCCCGCGCCTCCAGTTGTCGGACGCGCCGCAAACAAGGTGAGGGCGACAGATTGACCCGTTCGGCCAGATCCTGGTTGCTCAGGCGACCGTTCAGTTGCAGTTCGTGCAGTATCTTGCGATCAATCTTGTCCATCGCAGGCCCTATTGGCATAAAATGCTAGTTTTATTAAAGGTTTCGCTATATTTTGCAATAAAATAGCGCCCTCATGAGCATAGAATGAAGGTTTCTCCCTGGCAATACCGGAGGCCCCATGTCAGCAGACAAGACCACAGGGTTCGCCACCCGAGCCATCCATTACGGCTATGAACCGCAGGACGAGCAGGGAGCACTGACTCCGCCCGTGCACCTGACCTCCACCTTTACGTTCGACAGCGCGGAACAAGGCGCTGCGATTTTTGCCGGGGAAGAAGCCGGTCACTTCTACTCTCGCATCTCCAACCCTACCGTGGAGCTGCTGGAAAAGCGCATGGCCGCCCTCGAAGGCGCCGAGGCCGCGCTTGGCTTTGCTTCCGGCATGGGCGCCATTACGGCACTGATGTGGAGCATCCTGCGCCCGGGCGATGAACTGATCACCGACACCACACTCTACGGCTGCACCTATGCTTTCTTTCATCATGGGCTCGCTGAATTTGGCATCCGGGTCCGGCATGTGGACCTCTCTGATCCCACCAATCTGGAAGGCGCCATCAGCGACCGAACAAAGGTGGTCTACTTCGAAACCCCGGCCAACCCCACCATGGATCTGGTGGACATTCAGGCTGTAGCGACAATAGCGCAGAAACACGGCGCTCGAGTGGCGGTGGACAACACCTATGCCACCCCGGTCAATACCCGCCCCATCGAGTTGGGAGCGGATTTTGTGGTGCATTCGGCAACCAAGTATCTGGGGGGCCACGGGGATCTTGTTGCCGGCGTGCTGGTGGGCAGTGCGGAAGACATGGCCAGCATCCGCCTGACCGGGCTAAAGGATTACACGGGTGCCGTCATGTCGCCTTTTACGGCGTTTCTGCTGATGCGCGGACTCAAGACGCTGGAAGTGCGCATGGAGCGCCAGAGTAAAAACGCCATGGCAGTCGCTCGCTGGCTGGAAGCCCAGCCTGGTGTCGAGCGTGTCCATTACCCCGGACTGGAAAGCTTCCCCCAGCATGAACTGGCCAAACGGCAAATGACCGGATTCAGTGCCATCATGGCCTTCGACATCAACGGCGGTGTGGAGGCAGGGCAGTCGCTGATGAACAACCTCAACCTGATCCGCCGCGCGGTTTCACTGGGCGATACCGAGAGCCTCATCCAGCACCCGGCCAGCATGACCCACTCGGTGCTCAGCCCCGAGGAGCGCGCCGAACACGGCATCCATGATGACCTGGTTAGACTGTCGGTCGGTCTCGAAACCTGCGCCGATATCGTAGCCGATCTGGAACAGGCCTTCGCCAGGCTGGACCAATCGATGCAGGCGGCGTAATTGCGCAATGCTCAATCGATAGATTGAGCCAATCGGTAGGTTGCGACGTAATAACAGCATGACCGAGACAAGCATTCCAATGCAGCCCAACAGGGCTGCCATCCTGAGCCAGCATTTGCTGGTTTTGCTGTTTTTGCTGCTGGCGTTGCTGCTGACCAAGCAGGTGTCCCCGGTTGACGCAGATGCTTATCTCTTTTGGCCCACAACTGCCTTTGCCATTGCCACGCTGGCAAACCGACCCCACCTTTTCTGGTCGGTCGCACTGGGTCTTTGGTTATGGGGTGTATTCGGGCCTCTGGGCTGGTGGCTGGGCACACTGAACCTGCTGACTCTGGCAGGCCCGCTGCTCTACCACCGGATGACCAAACACCAGGCGCCAGCAGCTTCCATTCCCACCCAGCGATTGCTCGACCTGGCCCGGATAGTTGTTTACTCTCTGGCGCCCTCAGCCTCGATCGGCACCCTCATTTTATGGGCAACCGGCACAGAAGGCGGCCTGGTGCTGGCGGCAGCATTTCTGGTCTATTTGCTGAGTGACCTGGCTGGAACTCTGGTTTTTCTGCCCATTTTGAGTCAATGGCTAAGACGTGAACACCGCATCGACTGGCGCTATCTGGCCGTTACCGCAGCCCTTGTTCTCATCAGCCCATTGCTGGTCTGGGTTGGTCTTGAGACCTATGCGCAAACCGCGCTGTTTCTGGTTCTTCCTTTCCTGACCTGGACCGCCCAGACCGCCAACCGCCCCACCCTGTCTCATTGCATGCTGCTGATCTTCCTGGGCTATTTTACCATGGCTTTCTTTGGCCTGGGGGGCTACGCCGCGGTCAATACCGTCGCTGAAATGGCACCTCTGACGCTGCTGATGGCCGCCGTGTACCTGACCCTGGATATGCTGCAGGGAATGCGGGTTGACAGGGACCGGGCGCTGGAGCGAGCCGAGTGGCTCTCGCTGCACGACAACAGAGCACCCGCCATGAACGAACGCGGATTGATCCGCTGGGCCGAGACACAGAGGTCTCTGGACGGTTTCGGGGCGCTGCTTTACAGACCGGTGAACAAGGAAATCTACCAGAGGAGTCTCAGTTGGGAAAAAATCAGCGCCATGGAGACACGCCTGATTACATTGCTGGGTCAGAGGGTTCCGAATGCTCAGATTGCCAAACTCAGTGACCTGACCATTCTGGCTGTTGCTCCATCTGCCGGACTCTCGGACGACAACCTGGTTGCATTGCTGCAGGTCGAAATGGAACTCGGACAAACCCGCTTCACCCTGGACGGCGCGCTGGCTGGCATTACCCAGTTGAGCGGGGACATGACAGACAACCTGAGTCGACTCAATGAACTCTGGGCGCGTGCCGTTCAACTGCCCAATCTGCGCATTGAAGTGGAGCGGGAGCAACCGTATGAATTTGATGCAGAACGGCGCATTCTGCAGTTCCAGAAGTATCGCTCGGCTGTGGAGCAAGGTGGCCTGGAATTGTGGCTACAACCCATCCGCGCTCTGACCAGCGGCCTGGCGAGCAAGGCAGAAGTACTGGCGCGCCTGCGGATTGATGATCAACTGGTTTCGCCCGGACTGTTTCTTCCGCTGTTCAATGATTTCAACTACCTCACCGAATTCGACAGGGCAGTGTTGGCGCAAACCTTTGCCCAGTTTGAACAGATGCATGACAGCCTTGAAGACAGAGCCTGTATCAACATCAATATATCTGGCGCCACTCTGGGCGACCCCAATCTGGTGCCGTGGCTTGGCGAACGGCTGGAGCACTACGCCATTGCTGCGACCAATCTGGGGATCGAAATCACCGAAACGGAACTGGTTACAGACAAAGCAACAGCAACCAGCAACATTGGCGGGATGAGACGCCTGGGTCTCAATGTGGCCATTGACGATTTTGGCACCGGCCTGGCCAGTTTCGAGTATCTGAATCAGTTCGAGGTCAATGTGCTGAAACTGGACGGCCAGTTTATCAGCGATGTGGCCAACAACCCGAAACATCAGGCCATTGTCAGTTCCATGGTCGCCGTGGCAAAAAGTTACAACCTGGAACTCGTGGGGGAGTTCGTTGACAACCAGGAAGCCCTGGACTGCCTGCAGGAACTGGGCGTCCAGTATGCGCAGGGGTTTCATGTCGGCAAGCCCTCCCATGCCTGGAAGGTCACTGCGCCGATAGAGAGCTGAGCCCGACGAGCTACCAGACCGCTTCTTCGCCCAACAAAAAACCCGGTTGGAATTAACCAACCGGGTTCTTTTAATTTGGTAGCGGGGGCAGGATTTGAACCTACGACCTTCAGCGGCTGCGCCGGATAGAAAGCTGAGCCCGACGAGCTACCAGACCTCGTCTTCACGCAACAAAAAAGGCAGATCAGTTTTACCCGATCTGCCTCTTGAAATTTGGTAGCGGGGGCAGGATTTGAACCTTCGACCTTCAGCGGCTGCGCCGGATAAAGAGCTGAGCCCGACGAGCTACCAGACCGCTTCTTCGCCCAACAAAAAACTCGGTTGGAATTAACCAACCGGGTTCTTTTAATTTGGTAGCGGGGGCAGGATTTGGTTATGAGACTGATGCTACCTCCACACTATCTTGTGTGGAAAAATGTCATTAATTGACTCAAACCCCACTACTGTTAGACTTCCTGTCTAACTAAGGTGGCGGACATTACACCAATTTATGACCATTAACAACTCCAACCTTGGGCACAAGGCCCACAATAATCATGAGCCCAAAATGACCGTAAGGCTAGAGCCACCTTACCTGCCACTATACGAATGGGCTGATGCCAATGAGCAAACTTCTGAGTTTTGGATCCTCTACGCCATCTTCGGTATGTCTGCTACCGACCCAAGTTTTGGCAATTTTTATGTGGAGCTTAACAAACCCGAGTCGGTGAAAATATTGAATGGCTGGACAACGAACAGCCTCATCAAGAAGGTAGTTGACTTCACCTACGATCTGAGATTAGCACCTGAAATGGAAGGGCTATACCCTCCACTTCACGTTGGGTCGGATCCCACAAGCATTAAAAGACGTTTTAAGGTACGACGAAACCCTACCTCATTAGCAGCACTTGTGGTTCAGCATCTTGATGCGAGTCGAGACATCTCAATAGAGAGGCATTGGCTTCAAACTCTAAGACTTTGGTTGATGTTCCAGGCGGCAGAGCGAATGGTCCACTACGGCACGCATGTAGACCGCAATATTGCCGAAGCTTCCAGGTACCTCACGATAAACAGCATCGAGCGTCAAAAGTGGCAAACGGTGTCTGCACTCATGGAGCTAGTGAAAGCTAGGCTCTCCCATGAAGGAGCGAGTTTCTCCGAAGTCACCAATGCAATTTCAGCCGCCGTTTCCCAATTACAAAATTCATCTGAACCTTTGCCGTTTCTAACGTCGATTAAGAAAATTGCTCGAGGTGACAACGAGCCAGAGCAGTTCGACACCACAGCCTCACTACCAGTAGTAAAAAGCAACTTCATTTCCTCTAGCCCACCAGAAATTACTGTTCAAGACGCCCTAGGGCGCACCCTGAAAGGTCAATTTTTGAGCACTGGCCCGGAAGACAATGCTGAACTACTATTTGTTTCAGTTGATCCGACAGACACCCCTGACCAGCAAATAGTCGCATCCAATTCGTTCTACATTCAGACCCCGGAGGCTTCTCACTACCTAAAATGGACTTGGGATAAGCCACTGCCAACGGAAATTGGACCACTGAAGCGGTGGATAGATTCAGAGTAAGCGCCAAAGAATCAGCATCTGTTAATCCGGAGAACCACCGATCACACTGAC
>NZ_JAIUMC010000064.1 GCF_022565775.1 Natronospirillum sp. | reverse complement strand
ACAGGGATGTGCGGAGTCGAGCTGTCAGGGATGACGTTTTTTGCGTGTCTGCGGTAAGTGCACCCCGCCATCAGGCGGCATTGGCACCCTGCGAAGAGCGGCAGATTTTCAACGCCTATGCTGCCACCACTGGCCGGCGAGGATGAGCACGAGGCCGATGGGGGTGGTGAAAACGATGGGTTCGTCCAGAATCCAGGTGACCCAGACCAGACTCAGAAACGGCGCGATGAAGATCAGATTAGCCACTCGCGCCGTGTTGCTCACCTGTTTCAATGCCGTCATCCAGAGCAGGAACGCCAGCCCCATCTCGAACAGCCCGATATAAAGCGCCGGGCCCCAGCCCGCGCGCTCGAATAGGAAATCCGTCCCGAACCACACCATCAGCAGGGTCAGCACCGGCCAGGCGAGCAGAAAATGATGAAACATGGCCACCAGTGGCGGGCGCCGGTCTTTCATGCCGATAGCCCAGTAACCGGCCCAGAACAGCGTACTGAGAATGGCCAGAAAGACACCCAGGCCAGTCACCTCAAGACGCCCCTGACCACCCAGCACCAGCACCACCACCCCCAGATAGCCCAGCACCATGCCCTGCCAGTCGCGCACACGCACCGGGGCCTTGTGCCACAGAGCCGCCACCAGCGACAGCACAAACGCCCAGGTGTAATTGATCGGCTGGGCAATCTGCGCCGACAACTGGTCATAGGCCCCGAACAGGGTGAAGTAGTAGACAACAGGATTCAGCAGCGCGAGCAAGACGGCCCGGCGCCAGTAGCGGCGCAACACACGCAGGCTGCCCGGCAGAGCGCCTGCATGGGCCAGCACAGCGGCAAAAAACAGCAGGCTGACGGTAGCCGCCAACCACAGCACACCATGCAGAGGCCAGACATCCAGCGCCAGCTTGAAGGCGGTGGCGACTGTGGACCAGAGCAGCACCGCCAGCAGCCCGAACAGCATGCCCTGACGTTCCCGAGCCATTGGCATCATGACGGCTTAAGCGCTGGCGACCGGGTCCCGGATCTCATAGTCATGCGTGATCTTCACGCCGCCCTTCTCCAACATGATGGAGGCCGAGCAGTACTTTTCAGCCGACAGGCTGACCGCCCGCTGCACCTGGTTTTCCTTCAGGTTGCGACCGGTCACGACAAAATGCAGATGGATATGGGTAAACACGGCGGGTACGGCATCGGCCCGCTCGGCGGTCATTTCAGCCACGCAGTCCGTCACGTCCTGTCGTGCCTTCTGCAGAATCGACATGACATCGAAAGCCGAACAACCGCCCAGCCCCATCAACACCATTTCCATGGGTCGGGCACCGGCATTCTGGCCGCCATGGTCCGGAGGCCCATCCATGATGACATCGTGACCTGACCCTGAGGTACCGGTAAAACTGGCCCCGCCATTCCAACGGATTGTCGCGTGCATGTCCGCTCCTTTGATTGTCTGATTCAGCGCCGCGAGTTTAGCATAGAAGACGGCTGTCGCCCTGACCGAACTTGTTAAACAGCGGCTTTTCATGCACTCTATTGGGTTGAGAGCTTGAGTCGTAGAGAGCCTCTGAAGCAAGGAAGTCATTCAATTCAGAGATCCGCCTGTCATGAGGAATGTTAATCTCGATCAGCAACATCTGGAATATTTTTTATCCCAGTGTGATCGTCGTCGTCACCCCCCGAAAACCACGCTGATCTATGCCGGCGACCGCAGCGATTCGCTGTTTTATCTGGTCAAGGGCACAGTGGCAGTCAGCATCGAAGATGAAAATGGCCGTGAAATGATCATGGCCTACCTGAACACCGGTGATTTCTTCGGTGAAATGGGCCTGTTCGACAGTGTGGAACAGCGCTCTGCCTGGGTGCGCACACGCACCGAATGTGAAGTCGCCGAAATTTCCTATTCCCGATTCCGGGATATTGCCAACCGCGATCCGAGAATTCTCTATTTTATCGGCGAGCAGATGGCCAGCCGTTTGCGCAAAACCAATCAGAAGGTCGGTGACCTGGCCTTTCTGGACGTTACCGGACGTGTTGCCCGCACCCTGCTCGACCTGTGCCGCCACACCGAAGCCATGACGCATCCGGATGGCATGCAGATCAAGATCACCCGTCAGGAGATCGGCCAGATTGTCGGCTGCTCCAGGGAAATGGTAGGGCGGGTTCTGAAAACCCTGGAAGAACAGGGGCTGATCTCGGTGAAAGGCAAGACCATGGTGATCTTTGGCGCGCGCGGCAATATGGACTCACCGCTGGAAAACTACAGCACTCGCAAGCAGGAATAGCCGGTCAGAACACCCTCAAAGTGTTCTGAACAGACCGGCCAGGATGGCAACGACTACCCCACCCATTGCCACATAGCTCATGGTCTTTGCCTGCTTGGGCGACAGGTGAACAGGGAACCGCTTGGTCAGCGCCACCAGCACGACCAGGGCCAGAAACAGGACAAGAATAATCTGTACGATGGCGGGCATTATCTATCTCCGTTGAAAAACAGTTGAGCCATTCGCTCGCCGGGTTCAGCCGCACGCATGAAGGCCTCGCCGACCAGAAAGCCATGCACATCATGGTTGCGCATCAGATCGACGTCTTGCGGCTGCAGGATACCACTTTCCGTGACCACCAGACGACCCGCACATTGCGGCAGCAGGTCCAGCGTCGTCTGCAGACTGACCGAGAAGGTATGCAGGTCGCGGTTGTTGATGCCGATCAGCTTGCTGTCGAGTGGCAGTGCACGCTGCAGTTCTGCCTCGTCATGCACTTCGATCAGCACATCCATGCCCAGCTCGCGCGCCAGATCATTCAGTGACGTCAGTTGCTCGTCGTCAAGCGCGGCAACGATCAGCAGGATACAGTCCGCTCCCAGCGCCCTGGCCTCCCAGACCTGCCAGGGGTCAATGGTGAAGTCCTTGCGGATCACCGGCAATTCGCAGGCGGCGCGCGCTTCCTGCAGGTAGCGGTCGGCGCCCTGAAAAAAGTCGACATCCGTCAGCACAGACAGGCAGGCAGCCCCATGTACGGCATAAGACTGCGCAATCTGTGCTGGATGAAAGTCTTCACGAATCACGCCCTTGCTCGGCGACGCCTTCTTGATCTCGGCAATAATGGCCGGGTCGCCAGCAGCAACTCTGTTTTCCAGAGCCTGGACAAAGCCGCGCGGCGCATCCGCTTCCGCAGCCTGAGCCTGCAGGTCGGCCAGACTCATGCCGGCTTTGGCTGCTGCGACCTCTTCCTGCTTGCGCTGCAGGATACGGCGCAGGATGGTAGGTGTAGCCGTGTCGCTGGCATTCATCCTGCGCCCTCCTCGCCTTCATGGACGCGGGAAAAGGCGACATATTCGCGCAACTTTTCGGCGGCCAGTCCGCTGCCCATGGCATCCTGCGCCATCAGCACACCCTCGCGCAGATCCGTAGCGATGCCAGAGACATAGATGGCAGCACCGGCATTCAGCGCCAGTATATCCATCGCCTTGCGCTCAATCGCGCCATTGCGGGCACCGCTCAGGGCACCCTGAATCAGGGCCAGGCTGGCAGCCGGGTCGTCCACATCCAGTCCGGTCAGCACCTGGGTTTCAATACCGACATCCTCGGGGCGCAATTCCCAGGAGGTCACCTTGCCATCCTTCAGTTCCGCAATATGCGTGGGCGCCGCCAAGCTGATTTCATCCAGGCCATCACGTGCATGCAGCACCATCACATGCTCACTGCCCAGCCGGCCCAGCACTCGAGCCAGCGGCTCGCACAGCGCATCAGAAAAGACCCCGATCACCTGACGGGTGACTCCGGCCGGATTGGTGAGCGGCCCGAGCATGTTGAAAATGGTGCGCATGCCCAGCTCCTTGCGCGGCCCGATGGCATGGCGCATGGCACTGTGGTGGGCCGGGGCGAACAGAAAACCGACACCGATGGTGTCGATGGCCCGCTCCACTTCTTCCGGCGTCAGATCAAGACGGGCGCCCGCCTGCTCCAGCAGATCGGCACTGCCGGATTTGGAAGACACGCCCCGGTTGCCATGCTTGGCCACCCGGCCTCCGGCGGCCGCCACCACAAAGGCAGACGCCGTGGATATATTGAACAGGTTCTGGCCGTCGCCACCGGTGCCGCAGGTATCCACGAGATTGGTCTTGTCGACATGGATGGGGGTAGCCAGCTCGCGCATGGCCTGGGCGGCACCGGAGATTTCTTCCAGGGCTTCGCCCTTCATGCGCAGCCCCATCAGAAAGGCTCCGATCTGGGCCTGAGTGCATTCACCGGTCATGATCTGACGCATGACTTCCTGCATTTCTTCCTGGTCCAGATGACCGTGTTCAGCAATGCGCGACAGGGCGCTCTTGATGTCCAGCATGTCTGTCTCCTCAGCTCGCTACCGGACTGGTGGAGAGAAAATTCTCCAGCAGGCGGTGACCGTGATCGGTCATGATCGATTCGGGATGAAACTGCACCCCCTCAATGGGCAACTCGCGATGGCGCACGCCCATGATTTCCTCTCGGCTGCCATCGGCGTTCTGTGTCCAGGCCGTGACTTCCAGGCAATCCGGCAGGCTTGCCTGCTCAATGACCAGCGAATGATAACGCGTGGCCTGATAGCCCTGCGGCAGACCCCGAAACAGGCCCGTGTCCCGATGGAAAATCGGGCTGGTCTTGCCGTGCATCACCTGCCCGGCACGCACCACCTTGCCGCCAAAAGCCTGGCCGATGGCCTGATGCCCGAGACAGATACCCAGGATCGGAATTCTGCCGGCAAAGTGCTGAATGGCCTCTATGGAGACCCCGGCTTCCGACGGTGTGCAAGGCCCCGGAGAAATCACCAGTTGCTCCGGTTTCAGCTCAACCAGTTCGGCCAGAGACCGCTCGTCATTGCGCACCACCTGTACATCAGCACCCAGCTCACCCAGGTACTGCACCACGTTGTAGGTGAAGGAGTCGTAATTGTCGATCATCAACAGCATGTCAGTCTCCTTCACTTATTGGGTTGTCAGGCCGCGGCTGACCATTTCAGCCGCCCGAAACAGGGCACGTGCCTTGTTCATGGTTTCTTTCCATTCCAGTCGCGGCACGGAATCTGCCACCACACCGGCGCCAGCCTGAGCATACAGAATACCATCACGAATGACTGCCGTGCGGATGGCAATGGCGAGGTCCATATTGTCATTCCAGCCCAGGTGACCCACGGCACCGCCATAGATGCCTCGCTTCACCGGTTCCAGTTCATCGATGATTTCCATGGCGCGGATTTTCGGCGCACCGCTGAGTGTACCGGCCGGATGGGTGGCTCTGAGCACATCTATGGCCGTCACCTCAGGACGGCGCCTGCCGGTGACGTTGGACACGATATGCATGACATGCGAATAGCGCTCCACGGCCATGGTTTCAGTCACCTGAACCGAGCCGATTTCAGACACCTTGCCGGCATCGTTGCGCCCCAGATCAATCAGCATCAGGTGCTCGGCAATTTCCTTCGGGTCGGCCAGCAGTTCCTTCTCCATGGCATCATCCAGTTCTTCGGTGCGGCCACGGTGGCGCGTGCCGGCAATCGGGCGCACTGTCACTTCGTCGCCTTCCAGGCGGGCCAGAATCTCCGGGGAGCTGCCCACAACCTGATGGTCACCCATGTCCAGAAAGTACATATAGGGTGAAGGATTGAGGCTGCGCAGGGCTCGGTACAGATGCACCGGCTCATGCGGGAAGGGCGTCGACAGGCGCTGCGACGGGACCACCTGCATCACGTCGCCGGCAAGAATGTACTCGCGGATGCGCTCGACCGCGGCATGGAAACGGGTCTCGCCGAAGTGACTCTCGAAGGCTTCTTCGGTGATGGGTTCAGCGCTGCCCAGGGGCAGGTGAGGTACGGGGGCATCAATCAGTTGCTGCACCAGTGCATCCAGGCGCTGCTGCGCCACCTCATAGCTGCCAGGCTCATGCGGGTCACCATGCACCATGACCTGCAGCTTGCCACTGAGGTTGTCGAACACGACCAGTTCGTCCGACACCAGCAGCAGGATATCCGGGTTGCCGATGTCGTCCTCGGGGCAGGAGTCGGCCAGGCGCGGCTCGATATAGCGCACACTGTCATAACCGAAATAACCGACCAGCCCACCGGCAAAACGCGGCAGGTCGGGATGGTCCGCGACCTTGAACGGGGCCTTGAAGGCTTCGACAAAGTCCAGTGGGTCCGGGTGATCGGCATGTTCCTCGATCACCTCGTCATCGCGCCATACGCGAACCTGGCGGCCACGCACTTCGAGGCGTTCGCGGGCCGGCAGCCCGATATAGGAATAACGGCCCCACTTCTCGCCCCCCTGCACCGACTCCAGCAAATAGCTGTAGGGGCCGCGGGCCAGTTTCAGGTAAGTGGAGAGTGGTGTCTCGAGATCGGCCAGTATTTCACGGGTCAGCGGAACCCGGTTATAACCCTGCTCGGCGAGCGCATAATAGGCGTTGGCTTCCATTGTATCTTGATCCTGTTAACAGTCCTGTCAGATGATCCGACCTGCGGGCCGGACAACTCGGCGGTATATCCTGAAGGGTCAGTCTTGACTGTTACCAGCGCCATCGCCCCACGGTGTGGACGGCAGGCTCTTGTGTTGGAAGCGAAGTGATCATTGACGTTGTTTCGTTCTGTTCAGAGTCATCGGGCAAGGCCAGAACTTTACTGAACTGTCAAAACAGGTGCAAGGGGCAGATTGCAGGCCGACCAATCACACCGGCCGGCCTGCAACGGTGATCAATCGATTTTGGCCGCGGCGAGCTCGGCGCGCATCTCGGCGATCCGGGTATGGTAATCGTCTGCACCGAAGATGGCAGAGCCGGCAACGAACATGTCGGCCCCGGCCTCGGCGACCTGGCGAATATTGTCTACCTTGACGCCGCCATCCACCTCGAGGCGGATATCTGAGCGGCCGGAAGCGGCAATTCTTGTCCGCGCAGCGCGCAGCTTGTCCAGTGCCGAGGGCAGAAAGCTCTGGCCGCCAAAGCCCGGATTGACCGACATGATCAGGATCTGGTCGATCTTGTCCATGACATGGTCCAGATAATGCAACGGTGTTGCAGGGTTGAACACCAGGCCCGCCTTGCAGCCGCCATCGCGGATCAGTTGCAGGCTGCGGTCGATATGGTCACTGGCTTCCGGATGGAAGGTAATGATATCGGCACCGGCGTCGATAAAGTCACCAATAAGGCGATCGACCGGGCGCACCATCAGGTGCACATCGATCGGTGCCTTGATGCCGTGTTTGCGCAGCGCGCTGCAGAACATCGGACCCATGGTGAGATTGGGCACATAGTGGTTGTCCATCACATCGAAATGGACCACATCGGCACCGGCGGCCAGAACCTCGTCGACATCAGCCCCGAGGCGGGCAAAATCGGCGGACAGGATGGAAGGGGCAATCAGGAAATCAGACATGGGCGACCTTTCGGACATGCATCAGAGTGAGTTCACAGCGCACCGGCCAAACGGCTGGTCAACGCTTTGTCGGCGCGGCGCATTTTATACAATGTGGGCGCTGGGCGCATGGTTTTTTGCTGCCCTGTCGTTTTTCCCGGCGCATGCCCAGGAACAGGAGCAGGCAGAAGACAGAGTCATGCCCGACTGGGAGGCTCATGCCCGCGACCTTGAACGGCGCTACCAGGCCCTGCTGCCCGCCGGGCAGTATCTGCTGCTGGAAGACGGCGACATTGCCATGCCTACTCTGTGGCTGGAGCAAACCACAGCCAATCCGCAGGGGGGTGCATTGATTGTGCACGATGATGGCCAGCATCCCGACTGGCCGAGGCTGATTCATGATCTGCGCCATCACCTGCCGGACAGCGGCTGGTCGACCCTGTCGATCAGCGTCCCGCCGCGCCCTTCTCCGCCCGTCCCGATGCGCAATCGTGAAGTAGATGAGCCGGTGGCCGCATCGGCAGCCGGTGCCGAAATTGATCCGGCCTTCGAGCCCGAAGTGACGCAACGCATTCTGCTCGGTATCGAGGAGTTGCAGGGGCGTGGCCTGCAGAACCTCGTGGTGATTGGTTTCGGTACCGGCGCACTCTATGCCACCCGCATCATGGTCGAAGACCTGCAGGCACAGGCAGGCGATGAACAGGGATTCGGACTGGTACTGGTGGGCGCAAGACCCGGTGATACGGAAGAGTTGATGCCCTTGCTGGGCGCTCTGACCGTGCCGGTACTGGACGTCTACCTGCCGACCGATCACGCCACCGCAGCGGCACGGCAGCGTCGTGCGGCCATCAATCGAGCCGGGCTGACAGAGATGACCCAGGTACGGGAACAGGCGTGGGCGTCACCCAACCGCAGCGGGCCACAGGTGGTTTCGCGGCGCACCTGGGGCTGGCTGAGAACCAATATGGCAGGCACCCAGCGTGGTATTCCGGCGCGCCGGGGTGCAGAGCCCATGGCGGAGGCCGCCAATGGTGAGCCTGAATAGTCCCCACCAGTTCCCGAGTTATCTGGACCGCTTTTTGTCACCCCGCTTTGACAGAATTTCGTAGGCGCTTTGCAACTGCTGAACCCGCTCTGTGGCAATGCGCTGCATCGACTCCGGCAACCCCTTGGCCACCAGCTTGTCCGGGTGATGCTGGTTCATTGCACGACGGTAGGCTTTCTTGATCTCACTGGCACTGGCATCCGGTGCCACACCCAGTATTTCACGGGCCTGTTGTCGCGACATGGCCGCTTCAGGCTGGCCCGGCCGTCGAGCTCGGCGTTCGCGTGCCAGCCGGCTGCGCACCAGGTGGCGCGTTTGCTCATACTGCAGGCGTGACAGTCGAAAAGCCTTGCACAAGTCTGCCAGCAAAGCCTTGTCCGTATCGCCAATACGCCCGTCGGCATAGGCGGCTTCAATCTGCGTTTCGAGGAAGATCAGGGCCAGGGGCGACCCCGGGCTCAGCCGAGCACGCAGGTCCGCGAGCAACGCCTCGCGATTGAACTCGGCGGTCTTGCCCTGCTGAAATGCCTGCATGGCCTGCTCGGTGTGCTCCCGCCCCAGCCCAAGCCGACGCATCACCCGGCGCGCAAAATCAATATCGACCTCTTCCACCCGGCCCTTGGATTTGGCCAGATGGCCCATGAACTCGAAGGTACCAATGAAAAATCTCTGACGGTCCTCGGCACTGAGTCCGCGCTGCTGTCGGCGCAGCCACCACCGGCGCAGGCCAACATCGATCATGTGCCCGACCACCAGACCGAAAACCAGCCCGGCAGGCCCACCCCGATAGAACCCCAGCACCGCAAGGATCGCCTTACCCCACCAGAACATCGCTGTCTCCATAACAGTCTGTCGCGGCCAGTTCAGCCCGCTGACCGGGCACATAGACGCACAACCATAGCATCACCCGGTACCTTTCTATAACATGACGGCACTATAATAGGCCGTCCTTCATGCGCAGGTGCCGCGAGGCGCCTTTGTCATTATCAAGGTGAAGTGAAGAGAAAGCGTAATGGAAAAACCCATCGGGTGGCAAAAATCATTGGCGCTGACGGCCCTGGTCCTGCCGCTGATGAACACACAGGTCGCCGCCCAGCCCGCCGGAGGCCATCTGGACTGGGTGTTCTACGACGATCTTCCCGCCTTTGAACAGGGGCGTATCTCGGCCCAATGCCCCGGCAGCTTTATAGACCCGTGGACCGAAACCGGGCTCGCTGACGACGAAACCAGGATTGATGCTGGCAGTCAATCCGGGCGATTGAACGAGCAGGTTCGGGTCAGCGGAGATGTGCAGATCACCCAGAATGTGCTGCGTCTCTACAGTGACACGGCCAACTATGACATGGAGTCCGGGCAGATCGGTTTGCCCGAAGGCGGCCTGATTCGCCAGCCGGACCTGGCCATTCTGACCGGCCCGGCCACCGCCGAAACGGAGAGGCCACAGTTTCAATTATACGACGCCAGTTATGTGCTGCACATGGCCAACCTCCATGGTTCCGCAGCCAGCATCGAGCGCGACGACAACAACTATCGCCTGAACAGCGCTTGGTTGACCCGTTGTGCACCGGGCAGCTTTGGCTGGTCCGTCCATGCCCGTACACTCAATGTCGATACCGACACCGACATTGCGACCGCCTATCATGCCCGCCTGCATGTCGGGCCGGTTCCGGTGGCCTATACCCCCTATCTGCGGGTCAACCTGAACCAGGAGCGCAGCTCCGGGTTTCTGGCCCCCAGCGCCACTTGGTACTCACGTTACAATCAACTGCGCATCAGTACACCCTTCTACTGGGATATTGCGCCCAATTTCGACAACACCACCACGGTCGACTGGATGGTCGGCGGAGACCCGGATGATGACGCCCCACAGGTGGCCCATGTCTGGCAGGAGTGGCGCTACCTCAACCGAAACTTTGAGGGTGAGCTGGTCTATGGGGGTTATCCTGACTGGGAGGCCTCGGAACGTGAGGCACCCGAGTGGGGGTATGATCTGTCGCTGAGCAGCCGGGATTCAGCACTGGAATGGACGCTCGACTACCGGGACGCCAGTGATCAACGCTATTTCCCGGAGTACCTCGGGGAAGACTTCGAAACCACCGTGATCAACCGGGCCACCCTGGGCTTTGAAACCCCGACTGAGACCCGCTTTGACGTGAACCTGGAGCAGGAGAATATCTACGCAGAATCCGCTTCTGCCGGCGACCTCAGCTATGTGGAACAGCCCGGTCTGCATATCCGACAACCCTGGCGATTGCCCGGTGACTGGCGACTGCAGGGCCTGGCAGACTGGGAAAGACGCTACAAGGAGCAACCGGACTACCTGGCCCTGACACCCGACCAGTTTGACCCACTGGAGGGCTACCGACTGCGCAATCGCCTCGTGCTGACCCGATCGGACTCCTGGGGGCCCTGGACCCTGACCCACCGCTACACCGGGGATCACACCTACTACACCCTGCCGGATTTCTCTACCGACACCCTGGATGAACACCCGGCCGAAGGCTACAACCGGTTGCTCTGGGATACCCGCCACCGCCTGAGCTATCGCTGGGACTGGACCGAAAGACAGCGGGCAACGCCCTTCGTGCAATATGAATATCGCCCGCTGGATGAGCGGCAGATTGATCTGCCGTTGATGAACACCTCCGTCGATCGGTTGCGCGACCGGAACCGGGTTACGCTGGGCAGCCGCTATCGTTACAGCGCGGATGGCTGGCGGTTCACCAGTGACCTGGAGCAATGGGTGAATCTGACCAAGGAACTGCTGGCCGACAAGAGCATTCGTGACGACAACTGGACTAACCCGCAGGCCGGCAATATTTCATGGAGCAATCGATTGGAGGCAAGCTCCGACCATGAAATTGGCACACTGGTTGTCTGGCGCCCGGACCGGTCGGATGATCTGAGTTTCTACGGTGAAGAGTATGAGCTGCGCCGTATTCGGCTGGACTACACCTATTCGCCTGGCAGAGGTGGCTTGAACCTGAGTTCAGACTGGAATCTGGGCAACGATGGCGATAGTGACCCCGTGCAGGAGGTTCAGGCGGCTGCAGTGGTACCCGTCAGCCAGGTCTTCGGTGCCTATGGCTATCTGAATTGGCAACGGGACAACGAAGACGACGATCTCGACCTGGCAGAAACCATCGTCGGGCTGGAATATGACGGTTGTTGCTGGCATATCCAGATAGCCGGTCAACGATTCGTCAATAATGACCCCGACCAGTCGTCAGGTTCAGGATTGTTCGATACCATACAGCTTAATCTGACCCTGAAGGGGCTGGGGAATGTCGGTGGCCGCAATGCCATAATTCGTCGTATGAGTGAACGTATTCCCGATTTCCGCAACCAACTCTTTGAGACCCGGTAAAGTGTCCGGCGTGAGAATTCCAATGATGATGAGAAAAGTGCTAATTGCCTGCTGTCTGATCCTGCTGGCCATGCCGGCCCTGGCCGAGCGCCAGTTGATGGATCGGGTGATTGCTGTGGTCAACAATGATGTCATTCTGCACTCCCAGTTGATGGAGCGACTGACCGAAATTCAGGCTCGCTATGCCAACAACCCGGGCATTCTGCCTCCGGAAGACGACCTCAAGCAGCAGATTCTCGATACATTGATCATGGAGCAGGTGCAGCTGCAGCGCGCACGAAGCGCCGGCATCAGTGTTACCGACGCCGAGCTCAATCGGGCCATGACCCGGATTGCCAGCAACAACAACCAGACGCTCGAAGGCTTCCAGCAGCAGCTTGCATCCCAGGGTGTGGATTACGCCATGGTCCGGCGGCAGATACGTCAGGACCTGCAAATCCAGCAGGCGCAGGAACGGTTCGTGGCACGCCGTATACAGGTCACAGACTCGGAGGTTCGCCAGTATTTGCAGACGCAGGTCAGCTCGGCCCTTGAAGATATTGAATACCGCCTGTTTCATGTTCTGGTACCGGCCGATGAAACCGATGCCCGAGACCTGGCACAGACCATCTCCGACCGGGTCAACCAGGAAGATATGGACCTGGAAGCCGCCGCCTCAGGTCGCACGGTGCAAGATCTCGGCTGGCGCGATCCGGACTCACTGCCCAGCCTGCTGCGCGAGCCAGTGCGCGGCCTGCTCACTGGAGACGCATCAGCACCGTTTGAAAGCCCCAATGGCTGGCATGTGGTCTATATGGCCGACCAGTCAGGTGCCACAGCACAGCAGATCACCGAATATCGCACGCGCCACATCCTGATCAACGAATCAGACGGGCTGTCGCAGCAGGCCGCCCGGGAACTGGCTCAGTCGCTCTATGAGCGCATCACCGAAGGCGGTGAAAGCTTCTCGGATCTGGCTCGGGAATACTCCAAGGATTCCGGCAGTGCTCGCCGTGGCGGTGATCTTGGCTGGAACTCAGCAGGCGTCTTTGTGCCGGAGTTTGCCGAAACCATTCGCAATACCCCGGTCAATTCGATAGCAGAGCCCTTCCGCTCCGCTTTCGGTTGGCATATCGTCGAGGTACGTGGCGCACGGGAAGCCGATGAAACTTTTGACAACCTGCGCCAACAGGTGCAACAGATCCTGTTTGAACAGAAGTATGCCGAAGCCTTGCCGCGCTGGCAGCAGGAAATCAAGAACAACGCCTACATCTCGATCAGGGAACTTTGATGCTGCCACTTGTCATAACGTCCGGTGAACCCGCCGGTATCGGGCCGGATATCTGCCTGCAGTTGGCGGCGCTTCCGGCGCGCCATGATGCCGTCGTGCTGGGCGATGTGGACATGTTGGCCAGGCGAGCACAGCAACTCAGGCTGCGCCTGGATTTCCTCCACTGGAGCCCGGGCAGGCCAGCTCAGTTCGGTGACGGCGAAATACCGGTCATCAACATACCCTGTGCCGAGCCACCGGAGTGCGGGCAACTGAACAGGGCCAACAGCTCCTATGTACTGCAGCTTCTCGATCAGGCCATAGACGGTGTAGAGGCGGGTCATTTCAGCGCCATGGTCACTGCGCCGTTGCAGAAGAGCATCATCAATGAGGCGGGAGTGCCTTTCTCCGGCCATACCGAATACCTGCAGCAGAAAGCCGGCGTCGATCAGGTGGTCATGATGCTGGCCACACAGGGCTTGATGGTGGCGCTGGCCACCACTCACCTGCCGTTGCGGGCCGTGCCCGATGCGCTGACACAAGACTTGATACTCAGCGTGACTCGAGTGCTTCATGCCAGCCTGAAGCAACGCTTCGGCTTGTCCGATCCACGCATTCTGGTCTGCGGTATCAATCCGCATGCCGGTGAGAACGGACATCTGGGTGACGAGGAAATCACCACACTGATTCCGGCACTGGAAACACTGCGCGCAGAAGGCATCAACATGCAAGGGCCCATGCCGGCAGATACGCTGTTCACCGAGAAGGTGCTGCAGAACGGAGACGTGGTACTCGCCATGTATCATGATCAGGGTTTGCCTGTGCTCAAGTACAAGGGCTTTGGCGATGCAGTCAACATTACGCTTGGCCTGCCGTTTGTCCGCACTTCGGTAGACCACGGTACCGCGCTGGACATCGCCGGTACCGGGCGGGCCAATCCGGGAAGCCTGGAAACTGCGCTCGAGTATGCCGCAACCATGGTCCACAATAGCGTCGCAAGCAGCCCGGTTGGAGCACCCTGAATGGTGCATCAGGCGCGCAAACGCTTCGGCCAGAACTTCCTGCATGACGAATCGGTGCTGCAGCGCATTGCTGACGCTACCGGTGTTGGCCCAGGTGATGATGTTATTGAAATCGGCCCGGGCCGGGGCGCCCTGACCGAATTCCTGCTCAGCTCAGGAGCCCGGGTCACTGCGGTTGAACTGGATCGTGATCTGTTGCCGATATTGCGAGCCCGCTTTTTCAATCAGCCGGAAGGTCAGTTGACCCTGATCGAGGGCGATGCGCTCAAAGTCGATTTCAATACACTGACCGACACCGAACAACCCCTGCACCTGGTCGGCAACCTGCCCTACAACATTTCAACGCCGCTGATCTTTCATCTTCTGCGCGCTCGTAACAGGGTCGCCAGCATGCATTTCATGCTGCAGAAAGAAGTGGTCGAACGGATGGCCGCAGCGCCTGGCACTCGAGACTATGGCCGGCTGAGTGTCATGGTTCAGTATCAGTGCCATGTAGAGAGCCTGTTCATAGTGCCTCCGGGTGCCTTTACGCCCCGTCCCAAGGTCGATTCCGCCGTGGTTCGACTGGTGCCGCGAACAGACAGCGACTACCCTGATGTTTCACCCGATCACTTGAGTACTCTGGTGCGTCTGGCTTTCTCTCAGCGCCGCAAGACGCTGCGCAACAACCTCAAGCGACACATTGACCTGTCTGCACTCGAGACGGTCGGCATTGACGGTTCGGCTCGGCCGGAAACGTTGAGTGTCGCGGACTATGTCTCACTGGCCAATGCGGTCAGCGAGATTCACCACTGACAGAACAGGAAGCATTGCATGGCACGCTATGCTGTCGGCGATTTACAGGGCCACCTGCAGCCCCTGTTGAAAGTATTGGCGGAAGTCGACTTCAAACCGGATCAGGATGAACTCTGGCTGGTCGGCGACCTGGTCAACCGTGGGCCGGAAAACCTGGCTCTGCTGCGCTACCTGCGCACCCTACCCCATCTGAAAGCCGTGCTCGGCAATCATGATTTGCACCTGTTGGCGGTAGCCCGCGGTGTTCGCCCTCCTCGCCCCAAGGACACCCTGGCCGATGTGCTGGAAGCCGAAGATCGCGCTGAACTGCTGACCTGGCTGCAACAGCGTCCCCTGTGCATTCGCGATGAACAACATCGACAGATCATGACCCATGCCGGCATTCCGGCCTGCTGGAGCTGTGATGAAGCCGTTGCGCGTGCCGCCGAGGTGGAAGCGGTGTTGCAGAATCCCGAGTTGGCCGGACAGTTCTTTCACCATATGTACGGCAACACGCCTACCGGTTGGGATGAAACGCTGACCGGCACCGACCGCTGGCGGGTGATTACCAATTATTTCACGCGCATGCGCTTTGTCTCCGAGGATCATCAACTGGACTTGGAACACAAGGACACCCCGGACAACCCACCGTCTGGCTTTCGACCCTGGTACGAATGGCGTGAGCCCGACAACTGGCAGATCATTTTTGGCCACTGGGCGGCACTGACCGGCCGCACTGGCAGTGAGGAGTACATCGGCCTGGATACAGGCTATGGCTGGGGTGGCTGGTTGACGCTGTACGATCTCGACCAGCATACCCGGGTACAGGTCAACCCGAACGGCGAAGTGCGCCGGCTGGTACCGGGCCCGATCAGTTGACCCGGCCCGATTGAGGGAACCGAATCACCAGGCGATCACCAGATCATCCGGCTGCAGGTTCAGACGCTCTGCCGTCACCGGCAGTTCGGCAATGGCAAAGTTGGGCTGCACCTGGGTGACGCGAGCCACAAGCTGGGTATCGGTCAGTTCATTGTAGGCATCATTGCGCCGATCAAAGAAAGTGCTGGTACGGTAAACACTCAGGTCGTCGCCTGGTCGCAATCCGGATTCGGCGCCCATCTGAATATAGATGCGATCACCGTCGACCTGAGCGATATTGGCCATGAAAGGCTGGCACTGCACCGCCTCCTGTACGTCATCTACCACGTGGCGCAGCAGATCACGCACATTCTGTCCGTATTCGGAGGCGAAAAATCGCGAGGTGGCGAAGCCGACTTTTTCGTTCGAGCGGTAGTTCCACTCGCCACTGGTGCTGTAGCGGCTCTGGAACACCAGCGCGCCGCTGTAGCCATCATGGACATACACATCCAGCATCATCTGACGTTGCAGGGTATTACGCGGCTGTGACAATCTGGCCACCAGGCCATCCTCGTCACTGATTTCCCGGCGCACCTCTTCCATACCCAGATCTCTGACCACGCCTGACACCACAAACTGCACGCCCATATCACGGGCTGCATCCACGGCCCAGGACAGAGTATTGCGCGTGGTCTGGCGAGTCGGCGCAGCCGACACCGAGGGATACAGCATCATGTGGTTGGCATTCAGCGCACGCAGCCCTGTTTCACCATTCATGGCATTGACCAGGTAGGAGGCCAGTTGCCGGTCCACATCGCCCAGGTGGCCGACTGTGGTCTGGGTGGCATCCTCCAGGGCGAAGCCGGTGACGGCGACACTCTTGGCGAAATCATTGACCACATGATTGGCACACATATGGTCTTCGGCCACACGGGCCTGAATATTGACCTCGAAGAAATTGCCGGATCGCCCTTCGCTGAGCACTTCGACCTGAGTGACCCGCGCGGCTGAATGCACACGGAGGTGATCCACGACAACACTGCCGGATTCCACAGTCTGTGAACTTCTGACCTGCGCGCTGACCTGCATGGACGCATTCTGAACGGCATCGCGCATGGCTCTGACCCGAGCACTGTGCTCATCGCCATAGACAACCTCAGCACGGCCGGTCGCTTCGATGAAGCGCTGCTCTGGCGTGGCCTGATAGCGCAGGTCAGACGCCGAGCTGACACCGGTTATCAACAACAAGCCGGTGAGCAGCAGCAGGCAGAAAAGCACTTTGTTCAGACTGGGGGCAGGCATGGTGGCAACTCCGTACTCTTGCTGGTTCAGTGGGACCCGACTTCCTGCTTACTGCAGGAAGTACAGGCCGCTCTCACGTTGATTCAGACCCTGACGATTCATGCTGTTGCGCTCGAAGGAATCCAGGTCATGGACCATTTCGCTGCGGCAGCGCGAGTTGCGACGCCAGTCCTGCTCGTTCACCAGACAGTTGCGGAAGCCCTCGTCGAGGACCATTTCAACCGTGGTTTCCCAACTGCCATCAGCCATCGGATCCTGAGACACGACCCGAGCACCGTAGATGTAGGTATCGACGTAAGACCGGAAGCGGTCGTTCTGGATCACCAGGTTTTCCACCGTGGTATTACCGACGATGGCAGTGCCATAGACCCGCTCAGCCAAAGTACGATAGGCGTCCAGCTTGGAAGCCCGCATGGCCAGCAAACGCTGCTGCGACTCCGACAAATGATTGGGTTGCTCGGACACGGTACCGTAGCCCGTGCTGCGCAGGACCATCGGCTCCATCGGAGGCAGGTTCTGGTTCAGGTAGCGAACTTCCTCCTCAATGGCAGCGATACGCTCTTCTTCATCATCGCCCCCGCCGAACAGGGCACAGCCTGATACCAACAGGGGAACAAGACCGATTAACAGGATCATGCGTTTCATACTGGACTCCCAAATTCCAATCTGGCCTGGCCATACTGATTCATCACAGACCCTGTGTCGGCGCAGTCCGAAAATTCATTAGTGATTTATTGTCAGGGGACAGCGGTCTTTGCGCCTTGCTCTCAGAGCGCTCAGTGGCTCAGAGCAGTGTCGAATTAACCAGACA
>NZ_JAIUMC010000063.1 GCF_022565775.1 Natronospirillum sp. | reverse complement strand
ATTGGTACCTTTGAACCCAATGCGAAACCCTGGGGGCATGAAGGCATTCCCGACAACTTCAGCTTTGATGAGTTGCCGCCTGACCTGGAACATCTGGAACCCTATCTTGAAGCCGCGATGCGGCGTGTTCCGGCACTTGAGAAAACCGGCTTGCAGGTATTCTTCAACGGTCCCGAGAGCTTCACTCCGGATGATCGCTATCACCTGGGTGAAGCCCCCGAGCTGCGCAACTATTTTGTCGCAGCAGGCTTCAACTCGGTAGGCATTCAATCGGCTGGCGGGGCTGGCAAGGTACTGGCCGAATGGATCGCAAAAGGTCACCCACCGATGGACATGTGGGATGTGGATATCAGACGCAACCTGCCGTTTCAGGGTAACGCCCAGTACCTGTATGACCGCACGACCGAAGGCCTGGGATTGCTCTATGCCATGCACTGGCCATATCGCCAGTTCGAGACGGCGCGCAACGCCCGAAAAAGCATTCTTCATGAGCGACTGGTTGCAGCCAATGCCTGTTTTGGCGAGGTGGCCGGCTGGGAGCGGGCGAACTTCTTTGCGCCCGCAGGCGAGAAGCCGGAATACGGCTACAGTTGGGGCAAACAAAACTGGTTCGAGTGGTCCGCCGCCGAACATCATGCCGTGCGCAAGGCTGTCGGCCTGTTTGACCAAAGCTCCTTTACCAAAATACTGGTGCAGGGCCGCGATGCCGTCTCGGTGATGAACCGTATTTGCAGCAATAATATTGATGTCGAGCCGGGCCGGATCGTCTACACCCAGTGGCTCAATGAACGCGGTGGCATCGAGGCTGACCTGACGGTCACCCGTATTGATACTGCTTCTTTCCTGGTGGTCACCGGCCCGGGCACCCAGACCCGGGAGCTGAACTGGCTGCGCCGCAACACGCCGGCGGAGGCCAATGTGGTTGTGACCGATGTCACCTCTGCCATGGCCGTCATCAGTGTGATGGGCCCCAATGCACGCAAGGTGCTGCAGCCGCTCACCACAGACGACCTGTCCCATGAGGGCTTTCCATTCGGGACGACCCGAGAGATTGAACTCGGCTATGCCCGGGTGCGGGCGAGCCGCATTACCTATGTGGGTGAATTGGGCTGGGAGCTGTACATTCCAACTGAATTCGCGCCAGATGTATTCGATCGAATCGTTGCAGCCGGTAAGCCCCATGGACTCAAACTCTGTGGTTACCATGCCTTGAATTCCCTGCGCATCGAAAAGGGTTATCGCCATTTCGGACACGACGTGACGGAGGAAGATACCCCGCTCGAGGCAGGCCTTTCGTTTGCCTCGGATTTCGAGAAACCGGGGGGCTTCATTGGCAAGGAGGCTTTGCTGAAGCAGAAAGCCGGTGGCGTTGGAAAGCGCATGGCGTTGTTCAAGTTTCTCGACCCGGAGATCACCAGCTATCACGAAGAACCCATCTATCGGAACGGAACAATTGTTGGCCGAACCACGTCGGGAATGTACGGGCACACCGTTGGTGGCAATGTCGCCATGGGGTATGTGTGTAATGACGAGTGTGTCACTGCCGACTGGGTGAAAGAGGGTCAGTACGAGATTGAAGTTGCCAATGTCCGGTATGAGGTTGAGGTCAGTCTGCGCTCACTCTATGACCCTGACATGAGCAAGGTGAAGTGCTGATACCCCCCCATTCGGGTTCCGAGAACAGACGAGCACAGGCTGAACGATCGCGCTTGCAGCGAACACGCTAACTTTTCAAGCGCTCACAGGCCGCCAGCACTTCGGTAAAAGGCGCTTCTGCCAGGGCACCGAAGCGCTTGTGGCGGCTCAATTTGGCCCGGCTGGCTTTGGGGCTGGTGATACCACAGAGACAGCGGGCCAGTTGGCGGGGCTGGCCGAGCGCTTCGTGCTGCTCATCCATCACTTCGCGGACGATATCCCCATCGACAGGCTGACTGTGGCGTGGCGGCAGTTCATGCGTCTGGCCCAGGCAGCCACTGCAACGGCCGCAGGGCTGCCCCAGGGTTTCGCCAAAATACTGCATCAGGGGCTGCTGCAGGCAGCCGGTGCTTTGTGCCCAGTCACAGACCGTCTGCAGGCGGTCAATATCACGTTCTTCGCGCACGCGAAACTGCTGTCGCATTCGGTCAATCAGGTCATCCATATCCTCCGGCACCTGATTCAGGCGGTAGCCTTGTCGCAGCCCGGCCACTTTCATGTTGAGCAGGTTTTGCTGTTCGAGGTAATTGAGCGCCTTGATGATTCTTGGCTGCGGCTCGCCCAGTTGCTCGGCGGCGTCGCGCGGTTTGAGCGTCAGCCAGGTGCGCCCTGCCTTGCCCGTGGCAAACAGCTGCTGCAGAAACGCCGCCCGGTCAGGGTCGAAACGCGCCAGCAGTTCGTTTTCGGGCACGGCCAGGGCCAGCTTGTATTCGGTATAGAACGGCGCCGTTGACGCGAGCACCCCTTCCAGTTCCAGATAGGTCAGCAGGGTATTGAGTACCAGTGGACGTACATCGAATTGCTGCGACAGCTCATACGTCGACAGGTCGAAGTGGGCCGGCTGAGCACATAGCCAGCGTACCAATTCCGCGAGTGATTCCGGATCGGGCGTATCCCCGTAAGTGAAGTTCTCCAGTACGGTCAGATCGTCGCGGCAGGCCAGCAACTGGCATCGGGAGTCGTCGCCGTCACGCCCTGCCCGCCCGATCTCCTGCATGTAGTTTTCCAGCGACTTGGGCAGGTTGTAGTGGTACACGGCGCGAATGTCTGACTTGTCGATGCCCATCCCGAAGGCGATGGTGGCGACCACGATGGGCGTTTCGCCACTCATGAAGGCTTCTTGCGTGGCGCTGCGTTCCTCGTCCTTCAGCCCGGCATGATAGGGCTTGGCCTTGTAGCCCTGCCGGTTGAGAAAGTCCGACACCTGCAGCGCCGTTTTCTGCAGCGTGACATAGATGATGGACGGCTCTGCCGGGCGACTGTTGAGCAGCTCCAGAAGACGTTGTTGGCGCTGGTCGCTGGTGCAGGGTGTGACGCCGATCTGCAAATTGGAGCGATAGAAGCCGGTCTGGATATGGTCTTGCGACGCAATGCCGAAATTGGCGCAGATCTGCTCTGAAACCTTGGGCGTGGCGGTCGCCGTCAGCGCCAGCACCCGTCCTGCGTTCAGCGTTTGCGCCAATTGCGCCAGCTTCAGGTAGTCAGGCCGAAAGTTGTGCCCCCATTCGGACACACAGTGGGCTTCGTCTACCGCCATCATGCTGATGTTGAGCCGCGACAGGCGGGTCAGAAAGCGCTCGTTGGCCAGCCGCTCCGGTGCCACATACAGCAGTTTGAGCTCACCCCGGTCCATGGACTGATAGATCGCCTGCACTTCTTCCCCGGTGCGGCTGGAATCCAGACGCGCTGCGGGCACACCGAGAGCGTTGAGGGCATCCACCTGGTCCTTCATCAGCGCGATCAGAGGCGACACCACCAGTGTCAGGCCGTCCAGCATCAGCGCCGGCAACTGGTAGCAGAGGCTTTTGCCACCACCGGTCGGAAAGATGGCCAGCGCCGAGCGCCCCTCCAGCAGGGTGTTGATCACGTCCTGCTGGCCCGGGCGAAACGCATCGAGCTTGAAGGTGTTTTGCAGGTGGTGCTGAGCCTGTTGCTGAGTGCTGTCCATGGTGTCGGCGTCCTGTGGCAGAGTCCCGGTTGATTCGCCGCCAGTCTACACGCCTTGCCGATCGGGCTGAATTGCACTCGGGTGCAGAATGAGCGCTGACTCATATAATGGGTTAAATGATTGGGCACCGCAGTATTACCCCGCACCTTTCAGGTGCATCTTTCTTCTCCGCCAATAGTGGTATCAATCTGATCAGAGGTGAAATGAACAACTCTGCACGCCATAACCCTTTGGTGGTACATTAATTGCGTATGCGTTGTTGGTTGCCGAAAGCGAACAGCAAATTCTTTTATTGGAAGGTTATTGCCAATGGCTTCGTCAATTCACTGCAGTGATGATGTTACCGACTATCTCATGGCCGCGTTGCGCTGCGACCTGCTAAGCCTGCAACAGTTACTCACCATGGGACAGCTCATTGCACACATCAGTGAGCTGGTTCACCGCTTGCAGTATGAACGCGGGACTTCCAACCTCTACGTAGGGTCTCAGGGTGTTCGGTGCAAGAATCGATTGCCCGCTCTGGTAAAAGCTTCACAACAGGCAGAAGAGGACACGCGAAGACTTCTTGGTCAACTCGATTTGCGCAGCCATTGTATTTCTGGTGCCAGCAGACTGCTAAGCAGGATCGCATTGGCCCTGCACGGACTGGACGAGTTACAGCAAGTTCGTTCCGACATCCTGTCTTTGAAATCGGCCCCTGCATCAGTCTTTGAAGGCTTTTCTTCTCTGATTCAAAGCTTACTGGCTATCGTGTTTGAAGCCGCAGATACCGTCACCCATGAAGACCTATCCAATCGTATTATTGCTCTCTTCCATCTAATGCAAGGTAAAGAGCTGTGTGGCCAGGAACGTGCACTCGGCGCAGCCGGTCTCGCGATGGGGCAGTTGGATGAAGATTTTACTCAGCAACTGCAGTTCTTGATCGACAATCAAGAGCGTTGTTTCAGTATTGTAGATGAGTTTTCCGATGCTCAGGCCCGAGCTCACTGGACTGAACGCATGACGAAAGACCAAACGGCAGAACTGGAGCGGATGCGGCGTATCGCCTTCACTGCAGCCATCAATGGTGAGGCAGACAGGGATCTTAGTGACACTTGGTTCGCAGTGACCTCGGAGCGCATATCTGTCTTGCGCTCTCTGGAACAGGGCATGGAGGCGCGGTTGCAGGTGGAGTGTGAAACGAGAATCGCCGAGGCAAAGGAACGCCTGGATGACCATGAGGTTGATTTGGCGCGTGCTGCTGGACACAGGTCGGTCGCGTTCTTCTTTTTGCCTGAAGGCTCAAAGCACCACAAAGCGAAAACCATGGACATAGGCTGTGTGGGTCAGCACATTGGCCGTTCACTGTTTGAACTATTACAAGACCAGTCTCTGCGCCTGCAACAGATGGCGGAAGAACTGCAAGAGGCCAAAATTGCTTTGAACGAGCGCAAGCTCATTGACAAAGCCAAGGGGGTGATCATGTCTTACCGTGGCTTGAGTGAGCCTGAAGCCCACCGATTCCTGCGACAGGTTGCCATGTCGCAGAATCGGCGCCTGGTTGATGTAGCAAGAGAAACCCTGTCCATGGCAGAGGTCTTTCCGGCACCCAAACCCAAGAGTTAATCCCCACACCACCTGTCCTTCATCAACCTGCCCGTTCCTTTGCCTCCTCCTGAGTTGACATTGTCTTGCTGCCAGCCTTGGGCAGCGGAGCCACCTTCTGTTGTTTTTCATGCAGGAACCGCAAGACAGCACGTCGGTACTCGTTGTATTGAGGGTCACTGGCTAACTCGATGCGATTGCGAGGGCGTTCCAGGTTGATGTCCAGCACTTCGCCTATGGTGGCTTTCGGACCGTTGGTCATCATGACAATACGGTCCGAGAGCAATACGGCTTCATCGACATCATGAGTTATCATCAACACTGTGTTATTGAGGTCTGACTGGATGCGCATGACCTCCTCCTGAAGATGCGCACGAGTCAGGGCATCTAGCGCGCCGAAGGGCTCATCGAGCAACAACAGTTTCGGTTGCATTGCCAGTGCTCGGGCAATGCCCACCCGCTGTTTCATGCCACCGGAAATCTCGGCAGGCAATCTCGTCAGCGCATGCGACATACCCACCATTTCGAGGTTGTGCAGAATCCATTCATCGCGTTCCTTTGCGCTCTTTCTGGCACCAAACACCTTGTTCACCGCCAACGCCACATTCTCATAAACGCTGAGCCAAGGCAGCAGAGAGTGGTTCTGGAAGACCAGTGCACGGTCAGGGCCCGGGGTGTTAACTTCCTTACCATCCAAAATGACATAGCCGTCGGTCGCAGTGGTCAGGCCGGATATCGCATTCAGCAAAGTCGATTTACCACACCCCGAATGACCAATAATCGAGATGTATTCGCCGCGTTTAACGGTCAGACTGACCGAGTCCAGAACGTGCGTCGCGGTTTTCTTGCTTTGAAAAATCTTGTTGACGTTGTCGATAATCAAATAACGATCATTCATGGTTAATCTCCTACCACCTTTTCGTTGGGTTGCTCCGCTGATTTTGACCATGCAAAACGCTTAAGCGCTGGTGCCGCGAGTCACACGTCGCCCAATAAAGCCCACTACCTGATCGAGCAAATACCCCACTAGGCCGACGTAAATCAGTGCCAATACAATGTCGCTGAGCATGGAAGCGTTCCAGGCATCCCAGATAAAAAAGCCAATGCCAACACCACCAATCAGCATTTCAGCAGCCACAATAGCCAACCAGGACAAACCAATGCCGATACGCAATCCGGAGAAAATATAGGGCGCGGCCGAGGGCAACATAATGCGCGTAAAGTTCTCATAAGGGTTCAGACGCAACACTCGAGCCACGTTCTGGTAATCATCGGGAATATTCCGGATGCCCACCGAGGTATTAATGATGATGGGCCAGATAGCAGTGATGAAAATCACGAAGATGGCCGATGGATTACTGGACTGAAATGCGGCTAAAGAGATTGGCAACCAGGCCAGAGGTGGTACGGTGCGCAGCACCTGAAAAATGGGATCCAGACCGCGCATTGCCCAGGTCGATTTGCCGATTAACACGCCCAATGAGACGCCGACCAGCACCGCTAAAGAATAGCCATAGGCCACACGCTCAAGGCTGGCGAGCACCTGCCAGCCCATCCCTACATCGTTCCCGCCAAAGTCGTAGAACGGCATTACAATCAAGTCCCAGGTTTCTCGGACGACCTGTGAGGGGGCAGGCAACATGGCACCTGGCAAAGAGCACAGTATTTCCCATAGCGCGAGCAGGCTCGCTAATACGACCAGCGGCGGCAACAGGTGGCCTAGTAACCATTGTCCCGAAGCTGCCAGCCGATCTTTACAGGTTTCGGCAGTGGGCACACGCAAAGCTGCGACAATGCCTGTTTTCTGATTGGATGATTCTACCGTCATGGTCAGTCTCCTTTCTTCAGGCCGGTCACGGTTGTTGGCCAGACCTGATGTTGAGGTGTCACCGGTGATTTCGTCACCGACTTACGACAGGCGTTTTATCTCAAGACTGTCGAGATAGGCCTGAGGGTCATTCGGGTCAAAGACCTTTCCGTCGAAAAAGGTTTCAACGCCTCTTGAGGTTGAGTCAGGGATGTCTGCACTGGCGATGCCCAGAGCTGCAGCCGCCTCACGCCAGATATCTTCACGATTCACCTTGTTGACAAGTGCCTGGGTGTCGTAATCCTGGGCTAAATAACCCCAGCGTTGGTTCTCGGTCAGGAACCAGAGATCGTGGCTGCGGAAGGGGTAGGACGCGTGATCGTTCCAGTACCGCATTTGGTCAGGGTGATTTTCTACCACACGTCCGGTACCGTAATCGAAATTACCCTGCATTCGATCGATGATGTCTGCATAGGGCGCATGAATCCAACGGCGGCGAGAACAGATCTGGGCAACTTCTTCCTTGTTCTCGGGCTGTTCGCAATATATCTGTGCTTCCATGACCGCCATCAGAATGGCTTTGGTCGCGTTCGGATTGGCCGCAATGTAATCATCTCGCAGGCACAGTGCTTTCTCCGGGTGGTTGTGCCACAGCTCGCCTGTGGTGTTCGCCGTGTAGCCAATGCCCTGATTGATGAGCTGGTGGTTCCAGGGTTCACACACGCAGAATGTGTCCATGCTGCCGACACGCATGTTGGCAACCATTTGTGCAGGCGGCACCACAATGGTGGCAATGTCGGAGTTCGGATTGATACCACCAGCGGCCATCCAATAGCGAATCCACAAGTCATGCGTGCCCCCCGGGAATGTCATGGCAGCCCGCACTTCGTCCCCTCCGGCACGCTTGGCAGCGAGTGCCTCTGCGAACTGTGAGGTGTCTGTCCCCACCTCCAGATCCATATATTCATTGCCCACTGAAATGCATTGGCCCGCCAAATTGAGTCGCGCAATGATGCTGACATCGACCGGGTCACTCATGGCGCCGGAAGCCATCAGGTAGGGCATCGGCGTCAGAATATGGCCACCATCAATACCACCACGAGCAGATCCCAAACTCAGGTTATCTCGTGTGGCCCCCCAGGAGGATTGCTTCAGCACTTCGACGTCCGGCATTCCATGGGCCGCAAAAAACCCTTTTTCCATGGCCACAAAGAGGGGTGCAGCATCAGTCAGAGCGATGAACCCCAGCTTTGCGGTCGTAGTTTCCGGTTTGCCATTCGTATTGGCCTTGGCGAGACTTCCCAGGCCAGGAATGATGCCAGTCAGTGCAGTACCAGCCGCAACCGCTGACATCCCCTTAATGACATCACGACGGGTAACTCTTTGCTTTTTGTCTGTGTGTTTCATTTTCTTGCTCCCAAAAAAAAACGCCCGTGAGTGACCTGCAGTCGTTGCAGTCACACAAGGGCGTCATTACCAATTAGAGAACACAACCGCCATCTTTAGCGTTTGTGCTATTTTCGTCAAAGCCCAAGCAGATTACGTGCCACCCGGAAAATTCGAGGGTACAGGCTACTTTCATGGCAAAGTTTGGCCAAAATCGCACTCGAACAGTGCAACTTTTTGATTCAACTCACCAATAACGGGCATAGATAGCCTTGCTGAAGACCCCTATCTCACCCTCTCCACTCGGTCCGCATTCAGCAGTTCGGCCAGGCCAGTCTGAATCCTCGGCCAGCCGGACAGAATTGCACTCGGGTGCAGAATCCGTTCAAACGGGTTCCTTACAGGGGGCGAGAGTCGCCTCGGGGGTCGTTGCTTTTGGTCAGACGGCTTTGCAGTGGCACTATGGCATCGGTGAATATCCATTCCACGCCACGCTGTACTTCCCTGTTCAGTAGACGCTTGTTTTCGACCAGGCCGGAGCCGACTCTTCGTCCGGCGGCATGCAACTGGCGCAGACACCCTGAGCCCATCAGGGCAAAATTGCCGGCCATGGCGCCATGCCCCAGCTCGAGGTTCTGCTTGAGGATCTCTTTGTGGTTGGTGCGAGCAATATCCATCAAGGCATCGGGCGGGACGTCGCTGAAGCATTCCAGATCATGGGGTACCAGACTCATCAGGTGGTAGTCCTGACCGGGTGCCAACGAGGCCAGTGATTGCGCGAGACGAGCGTGCAAAGCCGGGCGTTGCCGCCACGACTCCTTGATCTCTATCATCAGATGCAGATTGCTGGCAAAACGCGTCACCACTTCATCCAGGTGCGGCACCTGGGGTACGGCTTTCCTCAACGCCTCGAACGAGGTCTCGGCGATGATGATGTCCGGTCTATTGAACAGGCGGCCAAGGTGCGGGTCATGATTGATTACCGGTTCGTTGTCGCGCGTCAGACGGACATCAAACTCTATACCCCACGCACCCACTTGCTGGCAAAGTTCAAACGCACCCAGTGTGTTCTCGATGACGGTGCCATCGGTGCCTGGCCCGTGGGCCCCGCGATGGGCAACCAGTTTCACCTCCCTGCTGCCGAGCGGGGTTCCGCTCCCGGGCGCCAGCGCCCAGATGAAGTTCGCCAACTCGTTCAACCCGTACGACAAGATCATCGTTTGTCCTCACGCAGCCTGAACTGAGAGTAGTCCAATATTGACCCCGGTGCTGCAGCACGAAGACGGTACTCGCCAAAAACCGGGCTATACATCGGATAGTAAACTAGGCTTTAATCAGACCTTACATTGTTGATAGGCATTTTTGCATTCGCGCCATATACGAAGGCAATGGGTGAAGCCTGTGGCGTTAGAGAGGTTGAGTTCTTGACCAGTAAATCAGTGAAGGATGTAGCGCTTCATATCCACCCGTTTTGGGCCACCTTCACCAATGCCGCCCAGGAAAGTGCTTTCAGGGCGTCGATTTCGGAGTACAGCAGGCATCATTTGCAGGTTGCGTTCTACGCCTGGGCCATGATGACATTCCTGTTCCTGCCGCTGGAATTTGCGGTGCTGGGCCACACCACGGCAGGCTATATGATGGTCGCCTTGCGTGTCGTCGTCGGCCTCATGGTCTTGACCTACGCGTTGGCCACCATGCGCTGGCATAGCCTCGCAGAAGCGTACCCTTTGATTTCCGTATTGCAAATGATTGGCATGACGCCGGTATTCCTGCTCTATTTCATTCGGCCGGAGTTGGCTGCCTATACGGTGGGTGCAACATTGGTCGTCATATTCGCTGTGTATCAACTGATCCCCAATCTGGTCACCTGGTGCTTGCTGATTGTCGCCTACATTGTGGTGGGTACAACGCTGAGCCTGGCGTTTGCACTCGGCCTTCGAGGAGAAGATCTGGCCATACCGTTTTTTATTCTGCTGATTCCTGTTTTGATTGGCGCCGTGCTGGGGCACCGGTACCAGTTCATGCAACGCACCCAGTTTGCTCTGCTCAAGCAGGCCGAGCAGACCAACGCCGAGCTGGCCGAAGAGGTTCGCTCCAGGAAGCGGCTGGAGGAGACGCTGGCTGTTCAGGCGCAAACCGATTCGCTGACCGGCCTGTTCAACCGCAATGGCTACGAGCCGCTCTTCGAACACGAGTTCGCGCGTGCACGGCGCGAAGGGCGAGACGGGCTGGCAATGGCCCTGCTGGATCTGGATCATTTCAAGTCACTGAATGACACACACGGCCACGCTGCCGGTGACACCACATTGCGTGCATTGGCAGGCATTTGGTCGAAACTCATCAGAGAGACGGATGTGCTCGGTCGACTCGGCGGAGAGGAGTTCGTCCTGTTGCTGCCTGGCACCCCCATAGACGAGGCGCAGCGTGTTGTGGAGCGGCTGCGAGAGGCAACCAGTGAAACGCCCGTGCGCATCCTTGATGCCGAGGTCCCTGTAACGGTTACGATTGGGCTGACCCAATCCGGCCCTGATGACAAGAGCTACCATGACCTGCTCAAGCGCGCCGATCGCGCCCTGTACGCCGGGAAACGGGCAGGCAGGAATCGGGTGCATGTCAAGGAGCCCAGCAAACGAAGCAATGCGGGTGCCCCGAACAACCGCCCTGACTGTTGAATGTAGCTTTAAGGAAAGAAGCCATGCCAGAGAAAGCCACCGTTCCTGTGGGAAGCAGGATTCAAGCCCTTGTGCCGGATTCCTATTTTCATGATGCCTGGAAGGTACGAGTTTCGGAACCAAACCTTTCTGCACTCGACCATTTTCTGAAAGCTGCCCAAGCGACGCCTCGCTGGGTTAGTGCCTGCATGACGCTGCGCAACAAGGTAGTTGGTTTCTTCGGGCTGAAAAACCTGGGCAATCTGCACCATGTGGTGCCCGACAAGAAGGCGGCCGATTACAAGGCTGGGGATAGAGTCGGCATTTTCACCCTGTTCGAAAACACCTTCGATGAAGTTCTGCTTGGAGACAAGGATAAACATCTCGATGTCACGCTCTCCGTGCATCGTTCAGTGGCTGATTCCGTTGAATTTGTAACCATTACGACAGTGGTAAAAGTACACAACGCACTCGGTAGATTGTATATGGTGCCTGTTACGCCTATGCATCGCATCATTGTACCTGCTGTGTTGAGAGCCATTGCCAATGAAGCATCAAGGTGACAGTGTTTACCGTCCGCCCGAGATCCAGAGAAAGGAATTGAAGAGCAAACTACAATGAGGAACCTACATTGAGATTAAAAGCTGATATAGGTATTTTTGATATTCTCGGGCACTTGATAATCTGGCTGATACTTGTCGTTATCACCCTCGGCATTGCCATATTCTTTGTACCCTACTCCTTCTCGAAATTCATAATCAACCGAACCATGCTGGTTGATCATAATGGTGTTGAGAGAACCATGCGCTGTAACATCGACATGTTCAGCAATATCGGGCATATCATTCTCTGGATAATAATATCGATCCTGACGTTTGGAATCGGTTACATCTTCTATTTCTATCGTGTGTGGAACTATGCTCTGAACAACACCACCGTGGAGTAGGCAAAAACCGGAAATGCCATGAAAGGAAACGTCGGTCCACACGAGGTATTACTTAAAGAAGCAAGTAGTCAGTGACCGTCATGGCTATGCCAGGGAACGATCGGACGAGCTTCTTGTCACCGGTGATCAGTTTCAGATTCAGTGATTTTGCCAGCGATACAAACTCGCAATCATAGGCCGAGCAACCAGAGTCTTCCGCCAGTGTCAGTACGTCCATCGAGTTGACGGTATACTCGTTATCCGCAAGCTGTCTTTCCGCCTGAGCCTGCATGGCAAAGGCCGTATCCAGATCGATGATGTTCTTTCTGACATAAACCGCGAGGACATTTCGGAACTCACTACGCCACAGTAACGGCGCAACCCAGTGCGGATCTTTGTGCAGCAATGAAACAACATTGTCTGTCTGCTCAGTCGGCAGGTAGAGATAGGCGATGGTATTGGTATCCGCGACAATCATTCTCTGCCCTGATTTCTGGCGTTATTGATTTCTTCAGTGCTCAGATGAGAAGCGGAAACACGGCTCCGGAGTGCCAGCGCTTGGTCGGCGAGTTCGGTGGCAGAGATCGGCGTCGGCTTGTAGGTTTTCTCGAGGCAATGAATCAGCTCGCTGTTCACGCTTCTGTGATGCGCCCTGGCTGCCTGCTTCAGTTGCTCATACAGGTCGTCAGGAATATTCTTGAAGGTTACCGTAGCCATGGCCAAGCCTCAGTGGGTTGCATAACGGTTTCATTATGGTTACCCGCTCTTGTGCCTGTCAATACCGCTCAGGTGCAGATCAGAAGGTGGAGGAACAATGACCACAGGACATCCGATATTCAAAATGGCATTCGCCAAGGTGTATCCGATGTACATCCAGAAGGCAGAGCGCAAGGGCCGTACCAGGGATGAAGTCGACGAGATCATCTGCTGGTTGACGGGCTACTCGACAGCAGAGTTGGAAAATCAGGTAGAACAAGAAGTCGATTTTGAGGCCTTCTTTGCGCAGGCCCCCGCCATCAATCCGAACGTATCGCTGATCAAAGGCATGGTCTGTGGTATTCGCGTTGAGGAAGTGGAAGACCCGCTGATGCGCAATATCCGCTACCTGGACAAGCTGGTGGATGAGCTGGCGAAAGGTAAGGCGATGGAAAAGATCCTGCGGGGATGATCAACCTCATAGCAACGAATCATGACACCGTTGATGCCTCATGCCATCACGCCAGAAACGCCACCGACTTGATCAGTGCATAGACGTCCTGCCCGGCTTTCAGTCCAAGCTGACTGACAGCCCGCGAAGTGACCTCCGCCAGCAGCAACTGGCCATCTGCAGTGCGACACGCCACCAGGATGCGATGGTTTTTCGGGGGATATATCTGTTCGATGGTTACCCGCAGGTGGTTCTGAATACTGATCTGCTGAGGGTCAACCAGAGACAAGCTGATATCCCGCGCCATGATACGCAGTCGGATTGACCGGTTGGTCGCCTCCGCCGTGGCATTGGGCACCCAGAGTCGCGCTTCCGGCGGTCCGAAGGGGCTGACGCCGTCCTCGCCGGGTTCTCCCAACCTGCCTTCCAGTACCGATGCGGCCCCGGCATCCTCGAACAATGGCGAATCCGGGCGAGCCATGGCCTGTTGCAGCGTTTCAATGCTCTGAATCTGCCCGTTCTGCATGAACACCACCCGATCGGCCAGCCGTTCCACTTCGTCCGGAGCATGACTGACCATGATGATGGGCACGCCAGACTCGGCCGCCATGCGCGACAGAAACGGCATGATCTCCCGTTTGGTCTGGGTGTCCAGCGCCGCCATGGGTTCGTCGAGCAATAACAGTTGCGGGCTGATCAACAGGGCGCGACCCAGTGATACGCGCTGACGCTGGCCGCCCGATAGCTGGTCGATACGCCTGTCCAAAAGGTCCTCTATGGCCAGCATAGCGGTTACCTCGGGCGGGTGCAGCCGGCGCAGGGTTTCTGGTGTTCGCCGGTAGCCATAGAGCAGATTGTCCTTGACCGACAGGTGCGGCAGCAGGCTGTGCTCCTGAAACACCAGACCAATGCGCCGCCTGTGCAACGGCACGAATTCGCGGCCCCGCTGCCATTGCTGGTCGTCAAACCGAACCACCGCACCGGGCACCCGCTCCAGCCCGGCAATGATGCGCAGCAGCGTGGTCTTGCCGCAGCCGGAACGACCAAACAGGGCGGTCACGCCGGCAATGGGCAGATCCCTGTCCACATCGAGCTGAAAACTCTCACCATAACCCAAAAGGGCTCGCAGCTGCAGGATCATACTTTGGCCACCTGAAACCGGCGGGTGATGCTGTACACCACAAAGAGCGTGAAAAACGCAAAGATCAGCAACATCAGCGACAGGCTGTGAGCGGCATCGTAGTTCATGGCTTCGGTATGGTCGTAAAGCAACACCGACAGCACCTGAGTCTCGCCCGGAATGCTGCCACCCAGCATCAGGATAACCCCGAATTCACCCAGCGTATGGGCAAAAGTCAGCGTGGCGGCGACCACAAAACCGCCCCGAGTCAGCGGGAAAACCACGGTGCGAAACCGATCCAGCGCGCCGGCACCCAGACTGCTGGCCACTTCTACCGGGCGGCGCCCCAGGTTGCGAAAGGCTTCGGTCAGCGGCTGCACGGCAAAGGGCATGGAGTAGATGACAGAAGCGATCAGAATGCCTTCGAAGGTGAAGGCAAGGTGATGCAGCCCGAGGTTTTCCAGGGTGCTGCCCACCACACCCCTGGGCCCCAACACGATCAGCAAATAGAACCCCAGCACCGTAGGCGGCAGCACCAGTGGCAATGCGACAATGGCTTGCACGATGACACGCCCATAAGAACGCCCGCGAGACAGCCACCAGGCCAGCGGGGTGGCCAGCAACAGCAGAATGACCGTGGTGTAAAAACAGAGCCTGGCGGTCACCTGGATGGCCTGCCACTCCGTCGGTCCCAGTGAAAACATAAGCGCTCTCTTGCCTAGGGTGATTCTTCCGGTATCACAAAGCCGTAACGGGTCATAATAGCGTGCGCGGCTTCTGTGGCCATAAATTCCGCAAAAACTAGCGCCTCGGGTTTGTCGCCACCGCGCCGCGTGACCACAAAACTCTGGGTCAGAGGCTGGTGCAAGCTGTCGTCGATCAGATGATGCCCGTGCTGCGCCAGCCCGGGAAACCGGGCCAGAGACAGGGCAATGATGCCCACCTGAGCGGCCCCGGATTCCGCCATCTGCGCGGCATGGGCAATATTCTCACCAAACACCAGCTTGCCCTGCACCACGTCCCAAACACCCGCCGACTCCAAGGCCTCCCGGGCGCGCTGGCCATAAGGCGCGTGGGTAGGCTGGGCAATGGCAATACGACGGATTGAATCCGAAGTCAGGTCCTCCAGAGTCAGCTCGGTGGCGTCCAGAGTGTTGCTCCAGAGCACGATTCGGCCCAGTGCATAGACCGCCGGCTCGGTCGCAGCCAGCCCCTCGTCCTGCAGCCTTTCCGAAAAGGCGATGTCGGCGGAAAAGAACATATCGTAGGGGGCGCCGTTGATGATCTGGGTGGTCATTCTGCCCGAGGAGCCGTAGACCACCTGGATATTGATCTCCGGGTGAGCCTCGCCAAACAGCTCGATGATGTCATCGAGTGCATAGCGCAGATCAGCAGCGGCAGCGATACGCAGTGGCTCTCCGGCGTGCAGCACTGGCGAAATTAGCAGCAGCGCGGCCAACGCGAACCGCCTGGCTGAGCGGGTGAAAGACCTCATTGTTATCGACTGCCTGCCCGGTGCGCATGCAGCTTCTTGTAGCTGTCGATCAGGCGCTGGTGTTTCTCCAGGCCTTCGAGCTTCATGCTGGTGGGGGTCAGGCCATGGAAGCGCACGGTGCCGTTCACCGAGCCAATAACCGCCTTCATGGTTTCTTCGCCGAACATGCGTGAGAGGTTGTACTGGAAGTCTTCGAGTGCCAGGTCTTCGTCCAGGGTGATTTCCAATACCGCCTGCACGGCCCGATAGAACAAGCCGCGGCTGACGCTGTTGTCGTTGTACTGCAGAAACATCTCGACCCGATCCAGTGCGTCTTCATGCTGGCCCAGCGCCAGGTGAATCAGCAGTTTAAGTTCAAGGATGGTCAGTTGGCCCCAGTCGGTGTTCTCGTCGAACTCGATGCCGATCAGGGTGATGATGTCCATGTGCTCGTCGAGCTGGCTTTCTTCAAGCCGTTCCAGCAGGGCGGCGAGCTGGTCGTCATTCAGGGCATGCAGGTTGAGAATGTCTTCGCGGAACAGCAGCGCCATGTTGGTGTTGTCCCAGATCAGGTCTTCCACCGGGTAGATCTCGGAATAGCCCGGCACCAGGATGCGGCACACGGGCGCGCCCAGGTCTTCGTGCACGGCCACATAGACCTCGTGGCCCTGTTCTTCCAGGAGTCCGAACAGGGTGGCGGCTTCTTGTTCGTTCGTGCCGGAAAAATCCCACGCGACAAAGTCCACGTCCGCCTTGCTGCTGAAGAAGCGCCAGGAGATCAGCCCGGAGGAGTCGATAAAGTGTTCGACAAAGTTGTTGGGCTCGGCGACTGCCAGTGAATTGAACGTGGGCGGCATCAGGTCGTTCAGCCCCTCGAAGCTGCGCCCCTGCAGCAATTCGGTCAGGCTGCGTTCGAGTGCAACCTCAAAGCTGGGGTGAGCCCCGAACGAGGCGAACACTCCGCCGGTGCGCGGGTTCATCAGGGTGACGCACATCACCGGGTACTGGCCACCCAGCGAGGCGTCCTTCACCAGTACCGGGAAGCCCTGTGCTTCCAGCGCCTTGATCCCCTCCACGATGGCCGGGTACTTGTTGAGCACTTCCTGCGGTACATCGGGCAACACTATTTCCTGCTCGATGATTTCCCACTTCACGGCCCGCTCGAAGATCTCCGACAGGCATTGCACCTGCGCTTCGTGCAGCGTATTGCCGGCACTCATGCCATTGCTGAGATACAGGTTTTCCACCAGATTGGAGGGGAAATAGACCGTTTCGCCATCGGACTGCCGCACAAAGGGCAGCGATACAATGCCGCGTTCGATCTTGCCGGAGTTGGTATCGATAAGGTGGGAGCCGCGCAGCTCGCCCTCCGGGTCATAGATGGCCCGGCAGTGGTCGTCCAGAATTCCGGCGGGCAACTCGTCATTCGGCCCCGGTTTAAACCACTCTTCATTCGGATAGTGCACGAAATCGCTGTTGGCGATCTCCTCGCCGAAGAACTGATCGTTGTAGAAGAAGTTGCAGCTCAACCGCTCGATGAACTCGCCCAGCGCCGAACACAGGGCGCTTTCCTTGGTGGCGCCCTTGCCGTTGGTAAAGCAGGCTGGTGAGGCCGCATCGCGAATGTGCAGCGACCAGACATGAGGCACGATGTTGCGCCAGGAGGCGATCTCGATCTTCATGCCCAGGTCGGCCAGAATGCCGCTCATGTTGGCGATGGTCTGCTCCAGCGGCAGGTCCTTCCCCTCAATCCAGGTGCTGCTGTCCGCACTACTCCCCTCGCCCGCCTCTGCACCCATCAGCAGCGCCTGGGCATCCTCGTCGATGTTCTCGACAGTGTCGATCTGGAAGTCAGGGCCAGCCTGCACCACCTTCTTCACGGTACAGCGGTCGATGGAACGCAGGATGCCCTGGCGATCCTTCTCGGAAATATCTTCCGGCAGTTCGACCTGAATTTTGAAGATCTGGTTGTAGCGATTCTCGGGGTCGACGATGTTGTTCTGCGACAGGCGGATGTTCTCGGTAGGAATATTGCGGGCGTTGCAGTAGACCTTCACGAAGTAGGCCGCGCACAAGGCCGACGACGCCAGGAAGTAGTCAAAAGGCCCCGGCGCCGAGCCATCGCCCTTGTAGCGGATGGGCTGGTCGGAGATGACTGTGAATTCGTCGAATTTGGCCTCCAGACGGAGGTTGTCGAGATAATTGACCTTGATTTCCATGAGCAGACAGACACCGGGTGCAGGGCGCTTCAGTGAAGCGGG
>NZ_JAIUMC010000062.1 GCF_022565775.1 Natronospirillum sp. | reverse complement strand
CAACCCCATCTGGAAACCGACCTGTTCAATACATTGCGCGAGCGCGCGGAAGTCGACGCCATTCAGGTGTTCAGTCGCAACCTCAAGGATCTCTTGCTGGCCGCCCCGGCCGGCCCCCGGGTTACGCTTGGCATGGACCCGGCCTATCGCACCGGCGTCAAGCTGGTGGTCATCGACGGTACCGGCAAGCTGCTGGCTCATGCTGCGGTCTATCCGCATCAGCCGCAGAACCGCCGCAGTGAAGCCAAACGCACCGTGATCGAACTTTGTCGCCAATACAAGGTCGAACTGGTGGCCATCGGCAACGGCACCGCCTCCCGGGAAACCGATGAGCTGGCGCGCGAGATAGCCCGGGAGCTGCCCGAGCTGGGTCTGGATACCGTCATGGTGTCCGAGGCTGGTGCCTCGGTCTATTCCGCCTCGGCGCTGGCGGCGAAAGAATTCCCCGAGCTGGATGTGAGCTTTCGCGGTGCCGTGTCCATCGCCCGCCGGCTGCAGGATCCACTCGCCGAGCTAGTCAAGATCGACCCCAAGGCGATCGGCGTCGGTCAGTACCAGCACGATGTGTCCCAGGTAGCCCTGGCACGATCGCTGGAAGCAGTGGTGGAGGATTGTGTGAACGGGGTGGGTGTGGATCTGAACACGGCGTCAGCGGCGCTGCTGAGTCGGGTATCGGGACTGAACAGCACCATAGCCGACAATATCGTGATCTGGCGGGACAGCGCTGGGCGCTTCGGCAGCCGCAAGGACCTCAAGGCGGTGCCCAGGCTGGGTCCCAAGGCATTTGAACAGTGCGCCGGCTTCCTGCGTATACAGGGGGGCGACGAGCCACTGGATGCATCAGCGGTGCACCCGGAGTCCTATCCGCTGGTTGAGCGGATCGTCACCGCCGCCGGGCGCTCGATCAAGTCACTCATGGGTGACAGCCAGACCTTGCGTCGGCTTGATGCGGAACAGTTTGTCTCCGCAGGCTGGGGGTTGCCGACCATTCGCGACATTCTGACTGAACTGGAAAAACCGGGTCGCGATCCAAGGCCCGAGTTCCGCACGGCCACCTTCAAAGAGGGTGTGACAGAACTGAAAGACCTGAAGCCCGGCATGGTGCTGGAAGGTGTGGTGACCAATGTCACCAACTTCGGCGCCTTTGTCGATATAGGTGTGCATCAGGATGGTCTGGTGCACATTTCTGCGCTCAGTCATGAGTTCGTCAAGGACCCGGCCACTGTGGTCAAGGCCGGTGATGTGGTGCAGGTCAAGGTGATGGTCGTGGATATCGGCCGCAAGCGCATAGGGTTGAGCATGCGGCTTGATGATGACCCGGAGCAGGCCAAGGAAGAGCGCGGCAGCCGACCTGGCGCCGGGCGCCGGAATGCCGGTCGGCAACAGTCGGCTCAGCAGTCCCAGCCTGCTGCCAAGGGCACTCTGGGAGATATCCTGCAGCAGGCGCTGCACAAGCAGAATTAACTGAATTGCACACATAGAGAGAAGACACATGGTAGCCAAGTCAGTGCGCCAGTGGTTGCAGGGGCAGCCGGAAACCTTGTTCCAGTTCATGCACGGGATAGAAAAGGAAGGGCTGCGCACCGATGCCGTCGGTCGCATCAGCCAGTCTGCCCATCCCGCCGCGTTGGGCTCGGCACTGACGCACCCGCAAATTACCACAGACTATTCCGAGGCCCTCCTGGAGTTCATTACCCCGGTGCATGTGCGGCCAGAAGATACGCTGCAAGACTTGGAAACGCTCCACCGGTATGCCTTCAACGTCAATCCGGAAGAGGAGATTTGGCCAGCCAGCATGCCCGCCGTGCTGGACGGTGAAATGAGCGTGCGTATTGCGGAATACGGCACGTCCCATATCGGTCGCCTCAAGCATGCCTACCGGCACGGCCTCTGGCATCGCTATGGCCGTATCATGCAGACGATTGCCGGGGTGCACTTCAACTTCTCCGTGCCACAGGAATTCTGGCCGGCCTGGCAGGCCTTCCGGGGCAGCGAGGAATCAGCGCGTGATTTCCGCTCACAAGGGTATTTCGGGCTGATTCGCCAGTTCCGCCGCCACTCCTGGTTGCTGCTGTATCTGTTCGGGGCGTCACCGGCTGTGGACCGTTCCTTTCTGCGCGAAAGCTCGGCCCGCATGCGGGAGCATGGTGACAGCACGTTGCTGATGCCGTCGGCGACCAGTTTGCGCATGAGCGATATGGGCTACAACAATGCCGCCCAGCAGAGCCTCAAGGTCTGCTTCAACAGCCTGCCAACCTATGTGTGCACGCTGCACAAGGCCCTGCATACGCCTTACCCGCCCTATGCGGCCATCGGCATCAAGCGGGATGAGCAGTATCAGCAGCTCAACGCCAACATCCTGCAGATCGAGAACGAATACTATTCGGACATACGCCCCAAGCGCACTACACGCAGCGGTGAAAAGCCGCTGGCTGCGCTGCAGCGTGATGGTGTGGAATATGTCGAGGTCCGATGTCTGGACCTGAACCCCTTTCTGCCCCTCGGCATAGAGGCGGACCAGATCCGCTTTCTCAACTGGTTTCTGTTCTGGTGCCTGGTCACCGATGCACAACGCATTTCGGATGTGGAATGTGAACGCGTCGGCTTCAACCAGCGACTGACTGTATTGTATGGGCGCGACTCCGAGTTGCGTCTGGTCGGTCAGGACAATGTGCGTGTGCTGCGTGACTGGGGCCTGCGGATTATCGACGATATAGAAGCGCTTGTAGAAGCCGTGAGCCCGGCTGACCGGGAGGCCGTGTTGGCCGCACTGGCGCGCTACCGCTCATGGCTCAGAGACCCGGAGAAGACGCCGTCAGGTCGCCTGACCGAGGCCTTGAACACCGGCAGTCGCGATTTCCGGGATGTCACGCTGGAGTTGGCACAGGGTCATCGTAAGGCGCTCACCGAATCTGAACTCGACCGCGAACTTTTGGCGCGTATGCAGGCACTGGCCGATCAGTCGTTGCAGGATCAGCGGCAGCTTGAGGCCGACTCCGAAGGCTCGTTCGATGATTTCGTACAGCACTATATGGAAACGGCTGACACCCACTGAGGTTTCGGACATGGTTCAGAGGTGGATGCGGGCAAAAAATCAACAAAACGACTACACTTGAATGCGCACCGTCGGTTAAACTCTGAGCAGTGAGGATGTTGAATCCAAACGGTTCGGTGAGAGGTTGTGGAGCCTCAGGCGTGACAGGGACGCCACCGACCCATAAACAGGGAATGGAATTATGTCGCAATCAAAATGGAGTCTGGAGAGACTCAATGAGGCCTATCGGAAAGGCTATTTTGTTGGGCTGAGTGGGCGCCAGAGAGGGCCTTGCCCGTATGAGGACGAAGACGTTCTTGCTTCAGCCTGGGAGGCAGGCTGGCATGATGGCAATGACGCCGTGCGTATCCATCGTGCGCGGCCGGCAGCGTCACCGGGCAGCACAGACCCCGGCTCTATCGGTAGAGCGCAAAGCGGCTAGTGTCCTGTCTGGTTAATTCGCCAACTCTCTGCGTGCGGTCTGCGGTCACTGGTCAAGGCGACATCCCGCAGGCGTGGTGGGCCCACTTCAAGGGATGTCAACACAGGCCAGGGGCTCAGAGCAGTGTCGAATTAACCAGACAGGACACTTGGGCTACTGGACGATCAGGTTGCTGAACAGAACGCGCTCGACCTGCGGTGAGCCGGTCTCGTGTTCCATGAAGGCACGCATTTCACTGCGAATGCTGCGTCGCAGTGCCTCGCGCCCCGAGCTGGTGTTGAGGTCGGAGCGATCTGCTTCGGTCACGTTCAAAACCACGATATGACGCAATGCCGGCGCATGATAATTGAGTTGCGACGCGCCTTCCTCCCCGCCGGTGACCAGATTGACTTCCATGCGCAGAAAGCGGATGCGTCCATCGCGCCCATAGTTCAGCACGAATTCCGGTTGCAGGTCGACATACCTTGCCAACGGCAGATCTTCCGTGGTGTGGTCTACCGGCCCTTCCTGCAGTTCTGCGTCCTGCGCGCCTGCCGGAGCACCGATAAAAACCAGTACCATCAGCAGCGGAATTGATCTGCGACAAGAGCGCTGGACCTGGCGGAAAAAAGACTGTGTCTGACAGATACTAGCAGTTATCATGACGCCAAAATCCTCACCCACATTAGTCTTTGCCAGTCTGAACCCAACCCGGCTTGCAGAGGCTTCTTAGAATACCGGGAATTTAGCATATGGTCCTGCCTTCGGTCAGAATCTTGAATGGGTTAGCGGCCGCGACCAGCATCAGCTTGATACTGCTCGCCATTCTTTACCTGCAGAATACACTGGGCTTGCCACCCTGTCCGCTGTGCATTTTCCAGCGTATCGGCTTTATGGCCGTGGCGCTGGTGTTGCTGATTGCCGCCCTGCACGGGCCCGGAACACGCGGTGTGCGCGTCTATGGCGGCCTGCTGCTGGTCGCGGGGCTGGTGGGTGCCGGCGTGGCCCTACGCCATTTGTGGCTACAGTGGTCACCTCCGACCACAGTAGCTGCCTGCGGGCCGGGACTGCAGTTCATGCTGGACAATTATGCGCTCAGCGATGCGCTGAATGCCGTTTTTCAGGGCTCCGGCGACTGCTCGGATCAGCACTGGAGCTTTCTTGGATTCAGTATCCCGGGCTGGTCACTGATCTGGTTTATGCTCTTTTCGGCCTATGGTGCCTTGCTGGCCCTGTGGGGCCATGTGGTCCCACCAGCGCGGCAACGCAGTGACTGAATACAGCCTATTGCATTTTGGCCGGCCAGGTGGTTTTCTGGTATCGAGAGAAACATAAGGAATCAATTCGCAATGCTGGAACAATGTCAGAATGCCAGAGAACGCTGGGGCGGTGTCCACGAGATCATCGACCGCTGGCTGGCAGAGCGTCGAGAGTTGATTGTGCGCATGTTTGCAATCAACGGCGGGCGTGACCTGCTGGCTGATGAAGCTCCTGTGGAAGAGCGCATTCAGCGTTTCTGTGAAGTTCTGGTGGACTATGTGTCAGCCGGGCACTTCGAGGTCTATCAGCAGTTGCTGCAGGAAGCTCGCGAGTTTCGCGATACCGATCTGGATGCGGCACGAGTGATTTTCGGCCGACTGGAAGACAACACCGAGCATGTGCTGACCTTCAACGATACCTACCGGGACAGTCTGGAAACTCGCCAGAACCTGGGAGAACTCGATCGGGATCTGTCGCGCCTGGGCGAACGCCTGGAAGAACGCTTTGAGCTCGAAGACAAGCTGATCCAGGATCTGCACGAAGTGCATCGGGACAAGATCTTGTCCGAGGATTGACGTCCGTGCGCTCAGCCTGGCTCCGCCCCGGCATCCTGCTGGCCTGCCTGCTCTGGCTTTCTGCCTGCGCCGATCGACCTTCCGAATCCTGGACCCTGGCTCAGGGTGGTCTCTATGCCGGTGCCATTTCCGCCGCCGGTGATCGGGTCGCTGTGGGCACTATTTTTCATGGCGGCAGCTTGTGGCAGATTCCCGAGTATGAGCGGCTCTTCGACTGGAACCTCGACGCGGACCGCAATCTGGACGATTACAGCGCCTTCACGGCCATTGCCTTTGCCGGCAATGGGTCACGCGTAGCCACCGTACAGGGGCGGCAAGTGGTTATCTGGTCAGCAGATCAGGGCCGTGCAGACATGTTTTACGAGGCACCGGCGATGATCCGCTCTGTCGCCCTGAACCAGGATGGGAGTCGCTTCGTACTGGGGTTGGAGGAGGGAACTGCGGCGGTATTTTCTACCGAGACCGGAGACGTCATCCAGCGACTGATCGGCCATCGCGGCGGCATCCACAGTGTGGCGCTGGCGCCGGATGGCCGCCATGTCCTTACCGGTGGCGATGACCGTCGGGTGATCTACTGGGCCGTAGACGAAGGACTGATCCGCGCTCATCGTCGACATGACAATCAGGTGCGGACCGTTGCCCTGTCTGATTCCGGGGTCTATGCGTTTTCCGCCGCGCAAGGCAGTGACGGTGAAGTCTGGAATACAGCCAACGGCAATGTGGTTCGGATCATTCCAGCAGCACAGCGCGTCATATCGGTGGCCCGTTTTACAGACAACGACAGCCTATTGATTGTCGGTGATCGTCGGCATGGTGTGTCCCAATGGCACCTGCAGACATTGCAGCGCCGCGGGCACTGGCGGCTGGCCAGCCCGGGTCTCTATGCGCGGGAAAGCAATGTCATTCTCGATGTCCGACCACTGCCGCAGGGCGGAGTACTGGCGTTGAGCTCCAGCGGTAAACTTGCGTTATTGCAGTAAGGCCGTAGACTGGCAGAGACGTATAATTTACATTGGGTGTAGTTGATCCACGATTCCGGCATGAGTCCGAACTTGTGACCTTTGGCGAATAGCGCCCGTCCGCCAGGCAGTATGGAAACAGGCAGCAACGCAGTGAATGCTTATGGATGAAGAAGTTGGCAAGACCGCACCCGAAACCCGGGTCAATCGTTATGAACCTCCAATCCGCATGGTGTTGGCGAACTCCAAGGGTGGCTGTGGCAAAACCACGATTGCGACCAACCTGGCCGCGCACTTTGCGGCGCAGGGCAAATATACTTCGCTGATCGATTTCGATCCGCAGGGGTCAGCGATCCAGTGGCTGCAAGCCCGGCACAAGGGGCACCCAACGATCCACGGGGTGGCCGCCTACAGTCAGTTGGCCAATTCGACGCGAACCTTTGTCATGCGCAAACTGCCCGCCGAGACTGAGCGCGTGGTTATTGATACGGCCGCGGGCCTCAAGGGCAATGCTCTCAGTGACATGATTCGTGATACCGATATCATGCTGGTGCCAGTCACGCCGTCGCCCATTGATATTCGCGCCACCACCACTTTCATCAAGGAAGTACTGCTCAGCCCGGCTTTCCGGGCACGGCCGATTCTGGTGGGCGCCGTCGCCAACCGGGTGCGCCGAAATACCCTGGTCTACTCGAAGCTGGAGTTGTTCCTGCGTAGTCTGAAAATCCCGTTTATCACCAGCCTGCGCGATACGCAATACTATGTGCGCGCCTCCGAGCATGGTCTGGGCCTCAGTGACATGGCCTCTCGACACGATGCAGATACGGAAGAATGGGGTTATCTGTTGGACTGGATAGACTCGGCGACCGACAAGGTACTGCAGCGCCGCCGTCAGCTGCGCCAACCGGATGCCGAACCGTTTCAGCGCGAGGCGCCAGGCAGTGAGTCGGACAGCCAGGCAGCGGCTGCCCCGGATGCGTCTTCGGGCCAGTCTGAAGCACGCTGAATGCTGAGCGCAAGACGGCTCGCCAGCGGCAAAGCACTCGCCGGCTCGGTCAGGTGTTGATACTGGCGCGTCAACCAGGCCTGATCATGCCACTCCAGGGCCAGCTCGGCGCGCAGCAGGCGCTTGTAGGCTTCCTGTCCGGCCAACCCCTGACTCTGTTCTTTCACCTGCTTTCGCCAGGCCCGCCAGGGTAAGATAACCTGGGTGCGCCAATCGTTGTGAGTGTCCACCAGACCGCGGAAATCTTTGCGCAGTATGTTACCCTTGCCGGCCTGCCAGGCCGCGAAAAGCCAGTCATTGATCCAGATACCGTCCCGGTCCTGGTGATCGAGCAGGCGCGCAGCGACGCCCGGCGATGCATACAGGGTTCCGGCAAATCGCCAGAGTTCGAAATCCAGAGTCAGATCCGTTAACAGGACAGTCTTGATCAAATGATCCAGTTCTCCGATGTGCAGCTGTTGCGTGGGGGTGAACCCCTGTTCAGCGGCGCTACCCTCAAAGTAGCGCCCGGTGACAAGGTGGCCGTTATCGGCCCCAATGGTGCCGGAAAGTCGTCGCTGTTCCAAATGCTGCTGGGTGACTTGAGCGCTGACCAGGGTCAGGTGCAGTTGCCCGCACAGTGGCGCGTGGCCCATATGCAGCAGGAGACGCCCGGATTGCAGCGCAGTGCCGTCGACCATGTGCTGGACGGTCTGACCGAGTGGCGCGCCCTGCAGCAGGAGATCGAAGCGGCCGAAGTAGCTGGTGACAACGCGTTGCTGGGCCGGTTACATGGCCGCATGGATGATATGCAGGGGTATCAGGTGCGCCATGAAGCAGAGATCATACTGCTGGGCCTGGGGTTCACGCCGGCGGATCTGGAGCGGCCCGTCGCTGATTTTTCCGGGGGCTGGCGCGTGCGCCTGAATCTGGCGCAGACCCTGATCCAGAACAGTGACCTGCTGTTGCTGGATGAGCCTACCAACCACCTGGACCTGGAAACGGTCCACTGGCTGCAGGGATGGCTGCGGCGCTACCCGGGCACCTTGCTGCTGATCTCGCATGACCGGGATTTTCTGGATGCAGTGGTCGATCGGGTGATCAGTTTCGAGCATCAGGCGTTGCGTTTCTACTCCGGCAACTTCAGCAGCTATGAGCGCCAGAAATCCGAGCGTCTCGCCCAGCAGCAAGCGGTGTTCGAGAAGCAGCAGCAACGGCGTGCGGAAATGGAACGCTTTGTGGACCGTTTTCGTTACAAGGCCACCAAGGCCCGCCAGGCACAGAGTCGTCTGAAGGCCCTGGAGAAAATGACCCTGGATGCGCCGGCCCGGGCAGACAGCCCCTTCAGCTTCAAGTTCAGTGCCGGTGACAAGGTGTCCCAACCGCTGATCGCCCTGACGGATGCCGCGCTCGGCTATGGCACCCGGCCGGTGCTGGAACAGTTGCAGTTGAGCCTGTATCCGGGCATGCGTATCGGTCTGCTGGGGCGCAACGGGGCGGGCAAATCGACGCTGATTCGGCATCTTGCCGGTGAACTGAGACCGCTGCAGGGCGAGAGCACCACCGGAGCGCACTATTACCCGGGCTATTTTGCGCAGCACCAGGTGGACGAACTGGACAGCGCGGCGTCGCCGCTGACGCACTTGCAGCGCCTGGCGCCGGATGCCCGCGACCAGTCCCTGCGCGACTTTCTGGGTGGCTTCAACTTTCGCGGCTCCATGGTTGATGAGCCGGTTGCACCTCTGTCAGGCGGTGAGAAAGCCAGGCTGGCGCTGGCCCTGATTGCCTGGGCCCGACCCAATGTGTTGCTATTGGATGAGCCTACCAACCACCTCGACCTGCAAATGCGCTCGGCACTGGCAGAGGCGCTGCAGGCCTATGAGGGTGCGGTGATTGTGGTGTCGCATGACCGCTTTCTGATGGAATCGACGGTCGATGAATTCTGGCTGGTCGACCAGGGTAACGTGCAGCCGTTTGCGGGGGATCTGAACGACTATCTACAGGCGCTTGCAGCTCCGGAGCAGCGCCCACAGTCCCGCGAAAAGGGCGCTTCATCGGATGACCGGAAGGCCCAGAAGCGAGCCGAAGCACAGCACCGCAGAACCCTGTCGCCCCTCAAGAAGCAGGTCGACAAGGCATTGCAAGCGGTTGATGCGGCGCAGCAGGCGCTGGATGATATCAATGAAGCCCTGGCGGACCCCGGCCTGTATGATGCTGAGCGCAAGGACGACCTGCAGGTGATGCTGGACCGTCAGAGCACTGCCCGGCAAGCGCTGCAAAAGGCGGAGGCGCAATGGCTGGAGGCCGAGGAAGCGCTGGAAGAAGCGCAGAACGCCTGAAGTTATTCCGCCAATTGTCGATACAGTAGATCACTACCAATCTGCTGGTGCGACAAGAGCTCCCTCTCCATGACTCATCGGGCACGTTTTCTGTACCGCAGACTCGTCCGCCTGCCCGTTCCGGTGCTGCTGACGGTGGTGCTGCTGTTCGGCTGTGTGAACAACCCGGAATATCGCGCCCTGGAAGACTATTGGCGTTACGACGACCTGTACGATTTTGCCTACCTGGTGTGCATGGCTGAAAGCCACCGCAATGACGGCTGGGTGCCCATTGCCAACGCCCTGGACCGCGAAGCCTGGCGCTTTGTCGAGCGTGGGGATTTTCCGGGACGCACCTATATTCGAGTACTGGCCGCCTCGCGCAACTATGCCTGGCGGGTACCCAGTGGCGATGCCAGTGTCGGCTGTGCGCGCTGGAAACGCAGCGAAACCCTGTATCAGACCATCATCCTGAGCTTCTACTAGTCTTTCGACACCAGTGTTATCCTTGGTCGCCCAATTTCGTTCATAACAGGACATTGCATGTCTGACTTTCCACTGGTGCGCCCGCGACGCATGCGGCGCAATGCCTTTAGCCGCGCTCTGATGCGCGAAAATGATCTGCGCCCGGAGCACTTGATCTATCCGGTGTTCGTGCGCGAGGGCACGGGTGAACGTGAGCCGGTGCCGTCCATGCCGGGCGTGGAGCGCCTGTCGATTGATCAGTTGGTGGCCGAGGCCGAAGCTATTCATGCGCTGGGCATTCCATTGCTGGCGCTGTTCCCGGTGACGCCGCCCGACGCCAAGTCGGATCTTGCGGAAGAAGCCTGGAACCCGCAGGGCCTCGCCCAGAGAGCCATTCGGGCCATCAAGGAAGCGGTGCCGGACCTGGGCGTGATGACTGATGTCGCGCTGGATCCGTTCACCAGCCACGGGCAGGACGGCATTCTCGACGAGCAAGGCTATGTCGCCAATGACGTGACCGTGGAGGCGCTGGTGCGCCAGGCGCTGTCCCATGCGCAAGCGGGGGCCGATGTGGTGGCCCCCTCGGACATGATGGACGGTCGCATTGGTGCCATCCGCCGGGCGCTGGAAGCCGAAGGGCAAGTCAACACCCGCATCATGGCCTACTCGGCCAAATATGCCTCTGCCTTCTACGGCCCGTTTCGGGATGCGGTGGGTTCGGCCGGCAACCTGGGTGGGGGCAGCAAGGAAACCTATCAGATGGACCCGGCCAACTCCGACGAGGCACTGCACGAAGTGGCTCTGGATCTGGCCGAAGGCGCAGACATGGTGATGGTAAAACCGGGCATGCCGTATCTGGACGTGCTGCATCGTGTAAAGACGGAATTTCGGCGGCCTACCATGGTCTATCAGGTCAGTGGTGAGTACGCCATGCTGCAGGCCGCCATGCGCGAAGGCTGGCTGGGCGAGGCCGTGATCATGGAAAGTCTGCTGGCGTTTCGGCGTGCCGGAGCAGATGGTATTCTGACTTACTTTGCGCGCCAGGCTGCAGAAGCGATGCAGTCCGGGCCTGCAAAACAGGGATAGAAAGTTGGCAGCCGGGGTTGTATTATCGGCAGCCGACTCCACGTTGGGAAAGACACGGGTGCAGATACCGTTGCCCGATACAGGGCGCCTCGGCGCTGCACTGCGATCAATTCAAACTTTCTGGATGGTGATATGAGCGACCACATCATTAACGTGACGGATGACTCCTTCAGTACCGATGTACTCGGTGGAGACAAGCCGGTACTGGTGGACTATTGGGCTGAATGGTGCGGCCCCTGCAAGATGATAGCCCCGGTACTGGAAGAAGTGGCGGAAGAGTATGCTGACAAGCTGACCATTGCCAAGCTGAACATTGACGAAAACCAGGCGACACCGCCCAAGTATGGTATTCGTGGCATTCCGACACTGATGATTTTCAAGAACGGAGATGTGGCTGCCACCAAGGTTGGCGCACTGTCCAAGTCTCAGTTGCTGGAGTTTATCGACAGCAGCCTCTGACGGGTGCGGCATCCAGTCAGCCGGGGCAGCCCTTTTCGGCGCCCCGGTTGAAAAAATGCAGTAGACACCACCCGGGTTTCTAACTATAGTACTCAAGCAGATTTCATCTGCCTTCGGCGTCTCCCGCCCGATCCTACGATTTTCCCTGAAAAACAATCAACCTAATTGTTCAAACATACAGCGCGTCCTTTCTATGAATCTGAGTGAACTGAAAACCCAACCGGTTCCGGAGTTGCTGAAAATCGCCCAGGAAATGGGCCTCGAAAATGTAACCCGTACCCGCAAGCAGGACCTTATCTTTACCATCCTCAAGCGCCACGCCAAGAGCGGCGAAGACATCTATGGGGATGGTGTTCTGGAAATACTGCAGGACGGCTTCGGCTTTCTTCGCTCTTCGAGCAGCTCCTACCTCGCCGGGCCGGATGATATTTATGTATCACCCAGTCAGATCCGCCGCTTCAACCTGCGCACCGGTGATACGATCGCAGGCAAGATTCGGCCCCCGAAAGAAGGTGAACGTTATTTCGCGCTGCTGAAAATCGATACCATCAATGATGAAAGCAACGAGAATTCCCGCAACAAGATCCTGTTCGAAAACCTCACACCTCTGTTTCCTGAAGTCTCTTTGCCCCTTGAAACGGGTATCGGCTCAACGGAAGATCTGACCGGTCGGGTACTGGATCTGGTATCCCCCATCGGCAAGGGCCAGCGTGGCCTGATCGTCGCGCCGCCCAAGGCGGGCAAGACGTTGATGCTGCAGCATATGGCACAGGCCATCGTGCGCAACTCGCCGGATGTCGATCTGATTGTGCTGCTGATCGATGAGCGCCCTGAAGAAGTGACCGAGATGCAGCGTTCCGTGCGCGGCGAAGTGGTGGCATCGACCTTCGATGAGCCGCCGTCACGTCATGTACAGGTGGCTGAAATGGTGATCGAGAAGGCGAAGCGCCTGACCGAGCATAAGCGGGATGTGGTCATTCTGCTGGATTCCATTACCCGTTTGGCGCGTGCCTACAATACGGTTGTGCCTTCGTCAGGCAAGGTGCTGACCGGTGGTGTCGATTCACATGCTCTGGAGCGCCCGAAGCGTTTCTTCGGTGCGGCCCGTAATGTGGAAGAAGGCGGCTCCCTGACCATCGTGGCCACGGCTCTGGTGGATACCGGTTCGAAAATGGACGAGGTTATCTACGAAGAGTTCAAGGGTACCGGCAACATGGAAGTGCACCTGGACCGCCGTATTGCCGAGAAGCGGATTTTCCCCGCCATCAATATCCGCCGCAGCGGCACCCGCCGGGAAGACCGACTGATCAAGCCGGAGTCATTGCAACGCCTGTGGATTCTGCGCAAGCTGCTGGCCGATATGGAGGACGTGCAGGCCATCGAGTTCCTGCTCGACAAGCTCAAGGGCAGCAAGACCAATAACGAGTTCTTCGATTCGATGCGCAATGGCTGATAACGTCTGACGCGGTGTGCGCAGGCCATCCGCCCTTCTGTCTGGCCAAGCCTGATCTGAAGGGCGCTGCGCTGAGTTGTCTGCTCAGTAGTAGTGGGGCAGATTGATGCCCTGATCTTCGAATGCGACCTTCATGCTGTCCAGGTCGTAGGGACTCAGGCCCAGAATATCGAGCACTATATCGCGAATGTCATCCCATTCATGGTCAACGTCCTGCTGGCCAATCGTGCGATAGTTGCCGCACATATGTTCCGCGGTCTTCAGAATGGCCATCAGCACAATTTTTTCGCTTTCGCGACTGGTGCCTGGCGCCTGCGACATCTGGCGCACATTGTGGTGGTCGGCGATTACCTCGCACAGATGCGCCGGCAGGTTCCAGGAACGGGCACAATAGTAGCCAACCACCGCATGATTGGTTTTGAAGGCGGTGTTTTCGGCATCGATGATGCGCGAATACTGGCCTGAATAGGCCTCCTGCATCACTGCAAAATAGCCGTCGAAGCGCTGATGCATCAGTGGAATGCCGCTGTTGTGAAACAGGCCCAGATTGTAGGCTTCATCGGCATTCGGAAAGCCGATCTGCTTGGCGACGGACGCGCTGACAATGGCGACGTCCATGGCGGTATCCCAGAAACGGTTCAGTTCTACAATATCCTCGTCACCCAACTCACCCTTGATGCTCAGGCCGTTGATGATGTTCACCACTGTCTTCAGCCCCAGCAGCGACACGGCATGACTGACCGACTCGATACGGCTGCGCAATCCATAAGCGGGCGAGTTGACTACCTTGAGCATGGTGGCTGCCAGGCCCACGTCCTGCTTGATCAGATCTGCGATATTGTTCAGATCCGGTTCGGGATGCATCTGTTCCATCTGCAGGTCGACCATGATCTGCGGCTGCGGAGGGACCAGAATGCCTTGCAGAATCTTGCCAATCTGCTCTTCAGTGAGCTGTGTCGATGTCATTGCTCATTTCTCCTGTCCATCCTGGCGGGCGGTAACTTGTTCCGGGCTGCCTCTCTCGTGCTACTGAGCCTCCAGGCGTCGACTCAGTTCGCGCAGCTGGCTTGCGGCCTGCTCTGCCGTGACATGCAATTCGCCAAAAGACGGGGACCCTGCCTGCGGTGACAATCGAACGCCGGTACTTTGCCATTCCTCCGCCGACAGTCCCTGACTCGAAGCCAGTTCCTGAACGGGCGTCTCGGTCCACCATTGTTCGAGAGACTCGACTAGCGTAGCAAGATACAGTTTGTCGTGCTCGGATTTCAGCGCCAGGCCGGGTTGATCCTGACTCCGATCCCGAGCGACCCGAGCCGCTTGGTCCAGCGCTCGTGACCAGCCCCACAGCAATTCGCTGGTGCGCAGGTTAGGCGCTTCCGGCTCCGTGAGGCTCGTCCAGTAGCCTTGCCACTGCCGGCCTTGGTGAGACAGATCCAGAGCCAGTAGTGCGGTCAGGTGACTGCGTCTTGCTGTATGGGTCTGCTCGGTCAGCGGTATCTCCTCAATGCGCTCGACCGCTGTGAATTCTTCCGCGGTGCGCGTGGCCACGCCCGACAACAGCACTTCAAGGGCATACAGGCCAAAGGCGACTTCTGCATCATCCGTTACCTGATGTTGCCGTACCAGATTGGCCAGCGTGAGTTGAACCGTTTCATCATGCACTAGTCCCGAGTCATCGTATCCGGGTAGCGCATCTATGAAACCGGGCAGAGCCGGTGCGGCGGCTGTGCGAGACCACCACTCGGAGTGCTGGCTCAGGCTGGCTTCCGTCAGTGGCGAATAGAGACACAGGCTGGCCCCGCCCCAGTTGGCCAGAGCATTGCGCCAGGCGCTGGAGGCGCCAGTGAGACTATCGGCAGAAGGTTGCGTTGCGAGCTGCGCAACCTGCACATTCAGCAGCTCAGTCGCACCGACAAAGTCGGCCACCAGCGTCGAGCAATGCTCGACAGCAAGGCTATGCACGAGCGCTTCCGCAGCCTGCGGCAGGGGTTGCTCGACGGCTGTCTCGGCAGGTGGTGTTCCTGTCTGCTCTGCTGGCCCCGGGCGGGGCTCGCTTTCACAGGCCGCCAGAATCAGCACAGGCAGCGCGGTCAGCGCAGTGACAAAACGGGCCATGAGCGTGCTTCCGCGGTAGTGAGCAGGGTGTCATCAGGGTCCACTGCGACCGGGTCGGTCACCTGCTCCAGGAGGTGCAGATCGTTATGACTGTCGCTGTAGAACCATTGCCGGTCGAACGACAGTGCCTGGTCGGCCAACCAGTTGTGCAGACGGGTAATCTTGCCGGCCTGGAAAGCGGGTGTGCCATCAATGCGGCCGGTGAAATTGCCATTGGCGTCGCGCTCCGGAACCGTGGCCAGCAGGTCGTCAACGCCGAGCTCAGCGGCGATCGGTGCGGTAATGAAATCAATCGTGGCTGTAATGATCAGCAGCCGATCACCCTGTTGGCGATGCTTGTCCAGCAGCGCCTTGGCACCGGGGGCAATCATGCCGCTGATCACGGTATCCAGAAAATGCTGGCGCAAAGCGTCGCTCTGCTTCGGACCCATGGCCTGCAGCGGTTTGACCACGAAGGCGACATATTCATGGATGTCCAGAGTGCCAGCCTGATAGCGACTGTAAAAATAGTCGTTGGCGCGCTGGTATTCGGCGGTATCAACCACGCCCTGTCGCACCAGAAAAGCACCCCAGGCATGGTCGCTGTCGCCAGCCAGCAATGTGTTGTCGAGATCGAAGATGGCTAGTGCCAAGGAATCCTCCCCTTTTGGGCCAATGCAGTATGGGCTGTGACGGTAATTATCGCATGTTTTGCGGTGCTCCGGCATCCGCCGTCGCACGTCTTGCAAGTTGCCTTGGTTGCGTGCTTTGTGGAACAATCATTCGCAGAATAGTAACTCTGAGTGAATACTTCATGATCGACGTCGATGGCTTTCGCCCCAACGTTGGCATCATTCTGGCCAATGATGCCGGACAGGTGCTGTGGGCGCGTCGTATCGGTCAGGACGCCTGGCAGTTCCCCCAGGGGGGGATAGGGTCAAGCGAAACGCCCGTCGAGGCGCTTTATCGAGAATTGAAAGAAGAAATTGGCCTGGGCCCGCAAGCGGTCGAAATCGTGGCCTGTACTCGCGGATGGTTGAAATACCGACTGCCGCGGCGCATGATGCGACAGCGGCGTATGCCGGTCTGCATCGGCCAGAAGCAGAAGTGGTTTCTGCTGCGCATGAGAGGTGACGACTCGCAGGTCAAGCTGGACCGCTCGGACACGCCCGAATTCGATGGCTGGCAATGGGTCAGCTACTGGTACCCGCTGGCACACGTCGTGCCCTTCAAGAAACAGGTGTATCGTCAGGCTCTGACTGAGCTGGCCCCTCGCCTGTCCAAAGCGCTCCAAGGACACTCAATACATCATGTTGACCACGCTCAAGCGGATCGTACAGGAAGTTACTAGCGCCCGAACGCTGACCGAGGCACTGGAACAGATTGTTGTGCGTGTCCGTGATGCCATGGACGCGCAGGTTTGTTCTGTTTACCTGTTTGATGAAAGTCTGCGCCGCTATGTGCTGATGGCAACCGAGGGGCTGAACAAGGATCAGGTGGGTCAGGTCAGCCTGGGTACCAATGAGGGTATCATTGCCCTGGTCGGCAAGCGGGAAGAGCCGATCAATCTGGACGATGCCCACAATCATCCGGCGTTCCACTACATGCCGACAGTGGGCGAAGACCCCTACAATGCCTTTCTGGCTGCCCCTATCATTCACCAGAAACGCCTGCTCGGTGTAATCACCACACAGCGCACCGAGAAGCGCCGGTTTGACGAGAGTGAAGAAGCCTTTCTGATCACGGTGTCGGCACAGCTGGCCAGTGTCATCGCTCATGCGGAAGCCTCGGGTCAGGATATCAACGGCGTACTGTCCGGCATCACGCAGCGCGATGTGCGCTTCAAGGGAGTGGCCGGCGCCAACGGCGTGGCCATCGGTACGGCGGTTCTGGTGACTCCGCCCGCTGATCTGGTCGAAATCCCTTCGCGGCGTATCACCGACACGGAGAAAGAAAAGAAGCGCCTGCAGGAAGCCCTGGAGTCGGTCAAGGTCGATATCCGCCGCGCCGGTGAAAAAGTGGCCGGTGAATTGCGCCCGGAAGAACAGGCCCTGTTCGATGTCTATTTGAACATGCTGGATGACCAGGCGCTGGGCCAGGAAGTCACCCGTCTGATTGATCAGGGTGAATGGGCGGAAGGGGCGCTGGCGCAGGTCATTCGTGGCTATTCCAGGCACTTTTCACAGATGGAAGATGCCTACCTGCGCGAGCGTGCTACCGACATTCGGGATCTGGGCCGTCGCGTGCTGTCCTACTTGCAGGCCGAAGACACTGGCCCCAGAGTGATTCCGGACCGCGCCATCATCATCGGCGAGGACCTGACCCCGGCCATTCTGGGTGAGGTGGATGAAGAGCACCTGGCAGGCATTATTTCCATTCAGGGCTCAGCCAACTCCCATATCGCCATTCTGGCCCGGGCTATGGGCATTCCGACGGTCATGGGTCTGGTCGACCTGCCTTATCGGCAGATCGAGGGTCAGCAACTGGTGCTTGATGGCTATCGAGGCCATGTTTACGTCAACCTGTCAGATGACCTGTTGGCACACTTCCAGGAAATCGAAGAAGAAGAAAAAGCCTTCGCCGCCGAACTGGAGACACAGAAAGACCTGCCCTGCGTCACACTGGACGGCCATGAGGTTTGCCTGATGGTCAATACGGGTCTGCTGACTGATGTCTACCGTTCGCTGGATCGCGGTGCGGAGGGGGTAGGACTTTACCGGACTGAAGTGGCTTTCATGATGACGGAGCGGTTTCCATCGGAGACCGAGCAGGCCGACATCTATCGCCGACAGATGGAGATCTTTGCCCCGCGCCCGGTCACCATGCGTACGCTGGATATCGGCGGCGACAAGTCATTGCCCTATTTCCCCATCGAAGAGGAAAACCCCTTCCTCGGCTGGCGCGGTATTCGCGTCACGCTGGATCATCCCGAGATATTCCTGGTACAGATCCGCGCCATGCTGCGCGCCAGTCTGGGGCTGGACAACCTGCGCATCATGTTGCCGATGATCACCAGCATCAGTGAGCTGGACGAGGCGCTGCATTTGATCTATCGCGCCGTGTTCGAACTGCAGGAAGAAAATATTCCCGTATCGATGCCTGAACTGGGAATGATGATAGAGGTGCCGGCTACCGTCTATCAGACTGCAGCCTATGCATCGCGGGTGGACTTTCTGTCCGTGGGCTCGAATGACCTTACCCAGTATCTGCTGGCCGTGGATCGCAACAACCCGCGTGTGGCGGATCTGTACAGCAGCTTCCATCCGGCAGTACTACAGGCTCTGAAATTCATCGTCGATACCGCTCATGAGGTAGGCACGCCTGTGTCCATCTGCGGTGAGATGGCCGGTGATCCGGCCGGTGCCGTGTTGCTGGCAGCAATGGGCTATGACAGCCTGTCGATGAACAGTGCCAGCTTGCTGCAGGTGAAGTCGGTGTTTCGCGAGATCAGGATGACGTGGGCAAAGGACCTGGTGGCCGAAGTGCTGCGCCTGGAAGATCCCATGGTCATTCGCAGTACCATCGATCTGGCGCTGCGC
>NZ_JAIUMC010000061.1 GCF_022565775.1 Natronospirillum sp. | reverse complement strand
CGGTGGTCCGCGCTGGCCCGGAGCAGCGGCTGTGGTCGGCCAATGCGCGCATGGCTTCCGATGAGTTCCTCGATCTGCTGGGCCAGGCCCATTTCGCTCTTGGCGCCCGACAGCAGCAGATCCGTGATGTGCTGCTGGCCAGTGAGCAATTTGATGAAGAAGACTTCCTTGCCTTGAAACTGGATGACCGGGCGCTGTTCCTGCAGCGTTGGCGTGACCTGCTGCTGGAGGTTCTGGAAAACGTGGAAGCGGAAGGCCTGGTGGAGATGCGCCAGTATGTCGACAACTGGGCCGGACGCGCCTCTGCCGACGATGTCGGGTATCGACTGGTCAAACGCTTCCGTGAACAGGTGGTCGACAGCACCGTGGGCATGGTCTACCGCCACCTGCAGCGCGAGGCGGGGGCCATCTTCCGACCCTACTGGATCAACAATATGGCGGAGTATCCGGTCTGGGCGCTGGTCAGCGAACAGCCCGAACGTCACATACCCGAGCCCTACCCGAGTTGGAATGATTTTCTGTTTGATATGGCAGCGGCCACTCTGGATCAAGTAACGGCAGACGGCGTGCCTCTGGTCGAGCAGACCTGGGGCAAGGACAATACCATCAATATTGCCCACCCGATGGCCGATGGTGTACCACTGCTGGGGCGCTTCCTGCGCATGCCGCAAGAGCCGATGAGCGGTGATGTCTTCCTGCCGCTGGCCCAGGGCAGAACCTGGGGAGCGTCACAGCGTATGGCGGTATCTCCGGGGCATGAACAGGACGGCATATTCCATATGGCGACCGGGCAGAGCGGGCACCCGCTGTCTCCGTTTTTTGACAGCGGTCACCGCGACTGGGTAGAAGGTCGACCCTCGCCACTGCTACCGGGTGATGTGTCGCATCAACTGCACCTCTTGCCTGCCGGCGATTGAGGTTGCGCAAGGGGCCTACGGCCCCATCGCGCAACGGGGTGCGCTCCTACTTTGCGCTGGGTGCCTGTGTTCCGTAGGAGGCCACCCCGTTGGCCGATGGCGCGCGCAGCGCGCCCCTCACGCCGCGGCAACGGCCTCACTGGGGTAGGCCCGCGCCCGCTCCGGCGGCACGGCAATGCATACCATTTCCCCCGGCGCCACGGACCGGTCGGCATGTACGGTCAGCAATGAATCACCGGCCGCGCAGCGCAAGCGCCAGCTTAAACCCTCGAAGTGGCAGTCTCTTACCACCGCAGTGATGCAGTTGCTGTTGCACTTGTCGACCTCGGCCAGTGACAGGGCAGCCGGCTGCATCATCATGGTCATGCGGTCACCGGAACTCACGCTGTTACTGTCGCCGGAAATCTCCAGCCGGCGATCTCCCTGGCGTACCTGAATCCGCCCGTCCAGTGCCCGCTCAACTTCCACCTGTACCCGGTTGGAAAACCCGACCAGGCCAGCGACCCAGGGCGTTGCCGGCCGGCGGAAAATGTCCAGGGCTGTACCCATCTGTTCGATCTTGCCATGCCGCATCACGATCAGACGGTCACCCAGGGTCAGCGCCTCCTGCAGGTCATGGGTCACATACATGGCCGTAGTCCCGACCTGCCGCAAGATCACCGCCAGTTCATCACGCATCTGCAGACGCAATTGAGAGTCCAGGTTGGACAGGGGCTCATCCAGCAGCAGCAATCGCGGATTGGTCGCCAGCGCGCGGGCAATGGCCACACGTTGTTGCTGCCCGCCCGAGAGTTGGCGCGGAAAGCGGTCACCGAGGCCATCCAGTTCAAGCAAGCTCAGCAGCTCTTTTGTGCGCGGGGCCCAGTCGGACTTCGGGATCTTGCGATAGCGCATCCCGAATCGGATGATTTGGTTCACCGTCATGTGCGGCCAAAGGGCATAGTCCTGAAAGACCATATTAACCGGACGCTTTTCCGCCGGCATGACAAAGCCGGGGGTGTTGACCCGCACACCACCGATGTCGATGGTGCCGCTGGTGGGCTGATCCAGGCCGCCAATCAAACGCAGCAGAGTGGATTTACCGCAGCCTGAGGCGCCCAGCACTGCGATGACTTCACCGGGCTGGATATCAAGATCAATACTGTCCAGCGCCACGGCGTCGCCGTAGGTGCGGCGCAGTTGACGAATGGATACTTCGGGTGTCTGGTTTGTCGACGAGTCTGACATGATTACTTGGCCTCCGTCGCCTCGAAATAGGTTCTGAATGTTCTGCGCATGCCCCAGCGGGTTGCCACGATGATGCAGGCGGTGATGCTGCACACGATCACGGTGGCAGCGGTTGCCCAGCCGTATTCGACCGTGCGGAACTGGTTGTCGATGATCACCGGTATCGTCGGATAGCCCGGTGGTTGCAGCATGGTGGTGATCGCCAGGTCGAATACGCTGGAGGCGAACACCGCCAGTCCTGCTGACATCATGCCGGCCATGATCAGTGGCATCAGGATGGCTCGCAGTCGTGTGAGCAGACCGGCCCCCTGCAAAGCGGCACTGGACAGGAACGATTTTGGCGTCTGCGCCACGGCCCCCAACATCACGCGTACTGCAATCGGTATAGAGGACGCGGCCGAGCACAGAATGATGGCCCATTCCGATCCATAGACCTGCACCCCCAGATCGGCCAGCCAGCGCTGGTTCCACATCAGGATATAGCCGACCGCGAGGACAATGCCCGGCACCGCCAGCGTCACGGTGGAGGCAACATCAATGAACTGCTTCATCTTGTTGTTGCTGAAAGCCAGCAGATAGGCAGCGAAGAAGCCGACCACCATGGAGATGGCAGCCGCCTTGAAGGCGATGCTGAAGGAGTTCTGCAGTGCCGGCAGCAGGGCCGAACCGCTGGAGAGCACTTCGACATAGTTCTGCAGCGTCAGATTGTCGACGGTCAGGCCGCGACTGTAGCGCTCCATGAAGGATACCGACAGACTTGTGCCCAGCGGCGCAAAGATGGCCAGAAACAGAAAAAGCACATTGAGCAGCATCAGCACCGGCCAGAAACTCGGCCTGGGCCGATTGCGCGGCGCTGCACCGGCATTGAGGAAATCGGTGCCCCGTCCGCGCAATACCTTGAGCTGCAGGGCGATGGCAGCGCCAACCAGACTGACCAGCACAAAGGACAACACGGCGCCGCCCTCGAACGATACCGGCACTGTCTGCACTTCGGAGCGGATGATGTAGGGAATCAGCGGGAAGTTGAAGACTGAGAGAAAGGCCGCCGGCAGGCCGAAGTCGCCGATGCTGTCCACAAACACCAGAATGGCCGCTGACAGAAAGGCCGGAATCAGCAAGGGCAGTCTGACCCGCCACAGGGTCTCGCGCGCATTGGCGCCACACAGTCGGGCCGCCTGTTCGTAACGCGTTACATCCCATTGCAGTGCGGCGCTGGTGGCCAGATAGGCGAGTGGAAAGTTGGTCAGCGCCATCACCACAATCATGCCTGGCAAGGTAAAGACCTGATCGCCGAGCCAGCCAATGCCGAGCTGCGAGGCTGTGCCGCCGCTGCGGGCAAACAGCACCCAGCCCTGCGCAATGATGAACGACGGCATGACCAGAATGAACCAGGCGGCCACATCGATCAGGCCGGCGGTGGGGAATCGATAGTTGTGGCGCATCCAGGCCAGACCGGCCCCGATGATGGTGCCCAGTATCATGGTGCCGGTGGCCAGACTCAGCGAGTTGGTCACGGCGCGGCGCCAGAGGCGACGCTCCCAGAGATCACGAAACAGGCGAAAATCACCCAGCGTGTAATCGCCCAGATAGAAACGGGGAAACGCCAGGTGCAGCAGCATGGCAATCAGTGGCGCTGCGACCAATAGCAGCAACGCCAGAACAACACCGGTCATCATCACGCCGTCAGCGGTGGGCAGCCGCATGCGCAGGCGGTCCAGCGGCGAGATACCGGGTGTGGGAAGGGTAGACATCAGACCTCCGAAAGTGGGTTACCAGAACGCAGACAGGCCCGACCGGCAAAGCCAGTCGGACCTTCAGCAGGTGTGGCAGCGAACTGCCAGTACCATTGGCGTTACATGGTCTGGTCAGAGAACCAGCGCTTGATCTCGTTTTCGACTTCACCCATCCAGACGTAGTCGATGAAGTTATACTGAGTTTCAGCGTTCAGGAACTCATTCGGTGGCAGCAGATCGTTGGCTGACGCATGGCGGTTGACCGGCACAAAGTAGCGGTTGCGATGGTCAATGTTGGTCAGGTATTCCTGTGTTTCTGCAGACAGCATCCATTCGATGAAGGCCTGTGCTTCTTCAACAAGGTCAGTTTCTGCAGAGATGCCCGCCGCACGCGCCGCGCCAGGAACGCCCTCCTCCGGATAGAAGATGCCAATGTTCTCTCCTTTCTCGACTTCGCCGTAGGTATTGGGTTCTTCCAGACCGGCTACACACAGTTCACCGGTCATCAGGGCCTCTGCCACCGGACTGTTGGAACGGAACATGCGCACACCGTTGTTGAAGACCTTCTCCCAGAATTCGTAGCCGGCCTCCATGTCTTCTTCGAAGAACGAAGCAACATAGGGGTAAGCCGGGCCGGAAATGGTTGGGTTGGGCATACCGATGCGACCCTCGAACTGCGGATCGTGCAGCGCGTCCCAGCCGGTAATCTGGTCGACACCTTCGCAGTCACGGTTGTAGGCGAGCAGGGCGGGAGCACCCAGTGTCACCGGCCACCAGGCAGCATCCGGGTGCTGCTGATAGATGTCATTGGCCATGTCACTGTAGTCTGCGACGGCTTCGGGCTGCCAGCCGTTGCTCAGCAAAATGCCTTCTTCATACAGGCGATGAACACTGCCATGGCCCATGACGTAAACCACGTCCCATTGCGGGTTCACCCGCTCGGCTTCGATGCGGGCCAGAATTTCGCCACCGCTCATGTCAACGATCTGTACCGGGATGCCGGTGTCTTCGGTAAAGCGGGCTGCGATCGCATCGCCATGATCGTGCAGATAAACCGTCAGCGTGCCACGGTCCAGTTGAACGGCGCCGGCATCAACGTCGTCAGCGTCGATGGCTTGGGCGGCGACCTGGCCGGCCACGGCAAAGGTGAGTGGAGCAAGCTTGAGCGTGTTGCGAAGTGTTTTCTGTGTAGATGAGTCAATCATGGTTCAGGTACCTCTGTTTGTTGAACAGGACAACCTCTGTAAGGCTGGTACCGACCTTAACGCTTGAAAATTGCAGTTCTGTTAAGCCTTTTTTGCAGTCATCTTTCAGTCCCCTTAGTTGGGTAGATGCTGCAGTGCACGAGCCACTGCAACAGGCGGCCACTCAGCCCGTTGACCATGATGGCGCGTGTTATGTGAAAAGTTGTCACCAATGCCAGATTGAGTTGCAGCAACTCGGCGCTGATGGCCATTTCGGCAAAGCCCCCCGGCGAGGTCGCCAGCATCAGGCTCGGCAGATCCACGGGCAGCCACCAGTGACACACCAGCGCATACAGGCCCAGTAACCCTGCCAGCAACACGATGAACAGAAAACAAACGGGCACAAACGGCAGCAGCCCCCGAACAATCTGGCGCTGAAAGCGGGCACCGATGGTGATGCCGATCAAGTACTGACCGGCGTGAAACAGCTCTCTGGGCATCTGAGAATCCAGCTCCAGACTGACAGAGACCACGGCAACAGCCACCAGGGCGCCAACCATCCAGGGATTGTTGAACCGCGTCTTGCGGACCAGCCACACGCCGGCTCCAGCCAGCATCAATACAAGCGGAACCTGATACCAGTCGAGGAGGGTCTGGCTGGCTCGCTGGTCCATCTGGCCCTGTATTTCGAGCCAGAACATGATCGGTGGCAGTACTGATACCACCAGCGCGACACGCATGGCATGCATCAGGGCAATGGGTTCGGCGGGCGCGCCGGTGCGCGCGCCGATATTGGCCATTTCCGACAGTCCACCCGGCATCAGGCAGAAGAAGCAGGTGCGGGTATCGTAACGGCTGAAGCGTGCCATCAGGGGGGCCAGGGCGGCGCCAAGGCACATCGCCACCGCTGCCGAGATCACCATCAGTGGAATCAGTGAGGTGACCGAGAAAAGCGCGTCGGCCGTCAGCGTCAGGCCCAGAGTGCTACCGACGATCAATTGACCGGCTCGGCGCCCGGGCAGGGGCGCGAAGGCACGCAGGCCGGCCAAGGAAAACAGGGCAGTCATCACCATGGGCCCCAGCACCCAGGCCAGGGGGATGCCTGCAAGATGACCAAGATAGCCTGTCAGTGCGGAGCACAAGGCGGATAGGAACGGCATGGGAAGCATAATGGCCAGTATGCCGGATGTACGTGGCAAAAATGTGAAAGGGATGAGCGAGGAGCCGGTGTTCCGTAGGAGGCCACCCCGCTGGCCGATGGCGTGCGCAGCAAGCCCTTGGACGATGGCGTCAGATTCCGCCGGCCACCCGACCCAACACCGGCCCGATGGCGCAATCCAGCTTCAGCGTGGCCATGTCATCGGCCCGGGTGCGCCCGCGATTCAGCAGGGCAATGGGCAGCCCCGCCTGCTCGGCATAGCGACAAAACCGGAACCCCGAGAACACCATCAGCGAGGAGCCGATCACCAGCAACCCAGCGCTGTTTTCCAGCGCCTGCCTGGCTTGATTAACCCGTTCGCGTGGCACATTGTCGCCAAAATAGACCACATCCGGCTTCAGAACGCCGGCGCACTGTGGACAGTCGGCCACCCGGAAGCGGGTAAAGTCGGCCTCGAGATCGGCATCGCCGTCGGGCGCGGTTGCTGCCGTAAAATCCCGAAAATCCGGGTTGAGCTCGCTGCACCGGTCATGCACATCGACACGCGGGCAGCGATAACCGCAACTCATGCACAGCACCTCATCGGCACGGCCGTGCAGATCGATCACGTTGCGCGTTCCGGCCCGCTGATGCAGGCGGTCCACATTCTGGGTAATGACGGTACCGATCAGCCCCGCCTGCTGCAGCCTGGTCAGTGCTTCATGAGCCGCATTGGGCTGCGCCTGCTGCATCACCGGCCAGCCCACCAGGCTGCGTGCCCAGTAGCGCTGGCGGGTTGCGGGGTCTTGCATGAAATCCAGGTGCTGTACCGGCTGCTTGCGCTTCCAGGCACCGGCGCCATCGCGGTAGTCGGGAATGCCGGAGTCTGTGCTGATGCCCGCGCCAGTGAGCAGCGTCAGCGGCCCATGCTGTTGCAGAAAAGACAGCAGAGCCTCCGCAGCTTCGACCGGGTCGATGACTCGATGCGGCTCAGGCGCCTCAGTGCGTCCGGCCAGCAATTCGGGCTGAGTCACGAACGAACCCCGCTGGGGTTGCGCAGCATCTCCAGCGTGGCCTTCTCCAGCGCATTGAAGTGTGTGCTCTCCAGCTTCACCGGCGGTGCGACACCGGCCTGATAGGCCTCAAGCCAGCGATCCAGGCAGAGGCACCAGTGATCGCCGGGAACCAGCCCGGGAAAATCGAACTCGGGGCGGGGTGTGCACAGATCGTTCCCTTTCTGCTGGGAATAGGCCAGAAAGACCTCTGTCATCTCGGCACAGACCACATGCTTGCCCTGATCGAGCGGCCCGGTGTGGCAGTAGCCATCTCGATAGAACCCGGTTTTGGGGGTAAAGCAGCAAGGCTGCAGCGGCGTGCCGATCACATTGATCGCTTGCAGTTGGCTGGACTCGGTGGCCATGAGGTCACGCCTCCTGTGAAAAGTCTTTGTCTACTGTATCTGATATGCAGCGGTCGCGGAAACAGATCAACGTGCAGGACATTTAAATGTGTACTTTTCAGAGCGAACGACAATTTGTGTAAGTGGTTTGTAAGCAAACCGGGTGTAAGCTGTAGGCACTTAACAGATATCTTCCAGTCGGGAGTTCCTTTGAAGGAGTGACGCATGAACAGACATTACAGAGCTTGGGTATTGTGTGGTGCTCTTGTCGCCATGGTTGGATGCAACAGCGGGAGCTCGGGTTCAAGTTCTGATTCTGCAGAAGATGAATCGCCAGAGCAGGAACTGCCAGAATTGACTCTGAGCGGAACCTCGCATGAATTGGCCGTCCGCCTGAGTTGGACGGGTGCTGATGAGGTGGATGTCTATTTCGCCCGGGACCCCGAGTGTGACTGGGTCAGCTATGGCAGCTGCCCGGGTGGCGGCTTGATCACGGATGTCACGGGAGAGAAGGTCGATGTCGAGGTCGAAGACGGCCTGGCCAGCAGCCGGGCTCACTGGTTTGTGATTCGCACTGACGATGGACGCGAGTCCGAGGTCGTGGCGGGAAGGCCATGGCGGGCTGTGCCAAATAATAATGTAATTGATATGGATCTAAGTGGGAACACGCTCTATATCGGCGGCCGTTTCGACCAGTTGGGTGCGCCATTGGGTGGGCTTGGATTATTTGATCACTCTGGAAACCTGACCGACGTGTTGCCGTGGACGGATGATCGCGTTTATACAACAGTGCCTAACGAGGCAGGCGGTCTTTTTGTTGGAGGCGGTTTCGAACACGTTGGAGGGCATAAGCGACATTACGTGGCTCAGATCGATCAATATGGCCGGGTTACTGACTGGGCCGTTGACCTCGAAGACGATGTGTACGCCCTGGTGCTCAGTGATGATCGCCTCTTCATCGGTGGAGAATTCCGGACAGCAGAAGGCAATTCACAATACGAAAACCTGGCCGTTGTTGATGTCTCGGATGGCAGTCTGGATGAAGACTGGAGTGCAGAGGTCGATAGTTACGTGCATGCTCTGGAGCTGCAAGGGGACCTGCTTTTTGTGGGGGGAAGATTCGGATCTGTCAATGGTACCAGTCGAGAAGGCATTGTGGCGCTTGATCCTGAAACAGGAGCAACAATCGAGACATGGCAAGGACATACCGACAATACGGTTTACGCTCTTGTAGTGACCGATTCTATGGTCATTGTCGGAGGCCGCTTCAATAAAGCCAATGATGAAGACCGGGCCTATCTGGCGGCCTTTGACAGGGATGACGGTAGCCTGCTGAAGAACTGGAACGCTGAACTTGATCATGAAGTGAATGCTTTGGCGCTCGTTGGTGACAGGCTCTACATTGGTGGTCGATTCGATACGGTGCAGGGGCAGGATCAACAGCATGTGGCCGCACTGGATGCCACCAGTGGAGAGTTGATAGAAACCTGGCGGCCGGACGTGCCGGAAAGGGCGGAATCGATAGACGTGCATGATGGACGAGTCTACCTGGGTCTTAGAGAGAAACTCGATGACGGGGAATACTTGCTGGTACTGGATGAGGACACCGGTGACCGGATTGAGCTGCCGGCTTTCGGACTGGATGCTCGCATTGAGCATGTTGCCGTCAACGACGAAAACATTCTGCTGGGTGGTCGCTTTAAAACGGGAAAGGCGATCTCTGGTACAGCAAATCTGGCAGCGCTGGATAAGGACACCGGCCGCACTCAGGCGCAATGGTCCGCCCCGGTGATAGACGGCCGGAACAACGTCATAGATTCCATTGCCGTTGCGGATGACAAGTTGTTTTTTGGTGGCGAGATTGAGGACATTGACGGTGTATCGGTCTCCGAAATAGGGCAGGTTGATCGCCATACCGGGGCATTCAACGCTGACTGGACACCTGAGTTGGATGGACGAGTAGATGTCCTGCATGCTGATGGGCAGCGTCTTTACGTTGGAGGGGTATTTTCCGAGATCAACTCGGTAGGTCGTCAGCGTATTGCAGCCTTCAGCACGGTCTCGGGAGAGCTGGATACTGACTGGTCCCCTGAGTTGGACAGCAGAGTATTTGCCATTGAGACGGGTGAAGGTTTCGTTGCTGTCGGTGGCATGTTTTCCAGTGCAGAGTCTCATGATCGCGAAAAACTGGCTGTCTTTGACTGGGATGGCGAACTGATGACTGCTTTTCCTGATTATGAGGCAGACATGCTGGTGCGAGCACTAATGATTGAAGGCTCTGCTTTGTATGTGGGCGGCACTTTCAGAACTTTGGGGGGCGTCGATCGCTTTCGGACAGCAGCAATTAACCTCGACAATGCTGAGCGTTTGCCATGGCACGCAAGTCTTGAGCCGGAAACAACGTCCACAAGTGCAAGTGCCTATGCCATTGCTTCCGACCCCCATGCCAGATACGTGGGTGGGCGCTTCAACTTCGAAAGTCAGGGCATCGAACTGAATCATCTGGGTGCCTTCAACAGACTTAGCGGTGCTCCGATCGAATGGAATCCCGGGATTGGAAGCCGAGTCGATGCAGTCATTGCCGGCGACGACCTCGTCTACGTGGCCGGCAGATTTGATCAGGTAGCAGGCCATCCAGCAAGATACCTGGTCGTGCTCGAAGGCGTGGGCTACGGCCCGGATGCCGAGGTTGTCTGGTAACCGCTCTGCGCCATGCTAGAATGGCGGTCATTGTGTTTGCGGAGGAGTTGTTGCCGTGTCTCAGTTGTCGCCGTTTCATCTGGCCTTTCCTGTACATGATCTTGAGGCTGCCCGCCATTTCTATGGCGAGCTTTTGGGGTGCCCGGAGGGCCGCAGTTCGGATGAGTGGATCGATTTCGATTTCCACGGCCACCAGATCGTGGCGCACTATTCTGCGGACCAAAAACCCGTCGAGCATATCAACCCGGTCGATGGTCATGATGTGCCGGTGCCGCACTTTGGTGTGGTGCTGTCGATGGCTGAATGGCAGGACGTGGCCGACCGCCTGACCAGAGCCGGCGTCGATTTCGTGATCGAACCCTATATCCGCTTCAAGGGTCAGCCCGGAGAGCAGGGGACGCTGTTTTTCCGCGATCCCAGCGGCAACAACCTTGAAATCAAGGGCTTCGCTGACCGCAGCCAGTTGTTTGCCCGCTGACCTTCAACAACAGGTATTTGTGGATAACCTCGGGGCCTCGCTTTCGGTCGTCCACTCAGGCCTTTCATTCAATATGTAACCTCCCTGTAACCTCGTTGAACTTAGGCTGAAATCTGCCTGTTCAGGACTGGGAGGTCTTATGCCAAATCATCTCAAACTGGTTTGCGCAAGCATCGTCGTAGTCGCACTCATCCTGCTTGGCGCCTGCAGCGACGGCAGTAGCGGGAGCAGCAGCGACGACGCGGACTCGACTAATGGCGAAGAGCAGTCGGCTGACGAGGGGTCACCGACGTCTTCCGAGCTGATGCTGGACACCTCGTCACGGCCGCATGCCGTGCATCTGGCCTGGACAGGTGCAGATACGGTCGATATCTATTTTTCCACCGATCCTGAATGTGACTGGGATGCCTATGGCAGTTGCCCGGCCAGCGGGCTGATTACCAATGTCGAGGGTCAGGAATCCCTGCTTGCTGCGCCAGCGGATGGCTTGCTGATCAATCGTGCGCACTGGTTTGTGGTAGCGGCGGGTGATCGGATATCGGATCCCATGCCCTGGTCATCAGAAACGGTTTACGGCGTGGCTTCGGACGGCCATGGGTGCTATTTCTATTTTGGTGACTTCGAGTGGTTCATGGGCGAGCCACGGAAAAACATCGCGCATGTGGACGAATTCGCCAGGCTGGCCGCTGTGGATGCCGGATCCGGTGAACTTCAGACCTGGCAACATGATCTGCATCCGGAAGTCCTGACTGACCTCACTTTTCTCGGGTCGTTTTCGCTGGAAGTGCAGGGTGACGTGCTTTATGTCGGCGGCCGTTTTCAGGGTACCGAGCATATGGATCAGAGTAATCTGATAGCCCTGACTGCTGCCGATGGCACCTGGGTAGACTGGGTTCCTCCCGAATTCGAGAGTCTGTCGCGCATCAGAGCACTGCAAACCGATGACAACTGGGTCTGCGTCGCCGGCGGACTGGACAGTATCGCCGGCTACCCCGGCAGAAACCTGGTGGTGTTCAGTAATGCAAGCCAGGGATCGGAGGCCAGTATTCGCTGGTGAAACAGACGCTGGCGTTATCCCTCAGCAGGAGTGGCATTCTCCGGCTCCTCCAGCGGGGGCTCGGCCGGCTGGCTGGTCGCTTCCCCGGCTGCAACCACCTGGTTGCGTCCGCCGTGTTTGGCAGCGTACAGGGCCTTGTCGCTTTCCGTATAGAGTGTCTGGGCCGCTTTTTCCTTCGGAATGGCGGTCGCCAGGCCGATGCTGACCGTGATCTGTTTGCGCTCCTGTATGACTGAGCGCAACCGCTCCGCGACCACAGCCGCTTCCCTGGGCCCGCACTCAGGCAGGAAGATGGCAAACTCCTCGCCTCCCAGACGCAGAGCGGTGCCTTCCTGGCGCAGTATCGATGTCAGTAATTCCGCCAGGTCACGCAAACACTGATCACCTGCCGGGTGGCCATGGCTGTCGTTGAAGTGTTTGAAATGGTCGATGTCGAGCAACAGCAGAGCAACCGGTTTTTGTTGCTTGCTGCGGTCTTGCCAGTGGCGCTCCATCAACTGGTCGAAGTAGCGCCGGTTGGGCAGCCCGGTAAGCGAGTCATGCAGGGCGAGGCTGGTAAGCTCCCGATTTTGCCGATTCAACTGGCTGACCAGGGTTCTGTTCCGGTACTCCAGCACCTTGCTGTTGTAAGTACCCACAGACCAGATATAGGCGAATATGCAGAACAGCAGCCCATTGTTAACCGGACCGATGGCGAGCGCGTCATGGCCCCACAGGACCACTGCATAGCCCAACGCAATCAGCGCAAATACCAGGGCGGCTCTGGTGGGCGTCATGAAGCGCAGCATGGCCAGTGCCAGAGTACCGATGATCAGTTCAGTCAGGCCATAAGCCGTTTCCAGATTGCCTGCCACGGCCAGAAACATCCAGATGACCGCCACGCTAAGAATCAGGAACTCACCGAGATAGCGGATTGAGTCGTTGTCTCGCTTGTGACCCAGATGAATCAGCGCCAGGCCGGCCATCAGGCCGCCAATAAACGCCAGGTAAACCGAGAGTGGGAGGCTCTCTACACCCACCAGTGTCAGTGCGAACCACACCACGGCAAACGACAGCAATACCAGGCCAACCACTCGGGTGCGCACGGTATTGATGGAGCGAAACCAGCGATGAAAGCCCTGGCGCTCGGAGCGTCGGACAGACCGTATCAGTTGGGGACTGCTGAACCAGCGCATAACAACACTAACTACCGCAAAAGTGACCGACAGCCAGAGGTGGCTCGGACAGAGAAATAACCGCTAGAGTTTATAGTCTTACCCGACCGGGCGCCAACCCAATAAAATTCAATGGTCAGCTTGCAGAGAACCACCATAGGCGCGTTTCTCCGTCAGCACATAATGCATTGGGCGATCGTGCGGGTCCGTCGGAATCTTGTGAAACACCTGGCACTCGAAGGCAATGCCCACATGACAGCAATCTGGCCGCGTGCTCGGCAACAGTCGATCATAGTAGCCGGCGCCATTGCCGAGACGATCACCCAGCGGTGAGAAGGCGACTCCCGGGACCAGCACCAGATCCAGTTCTTCCGGCGCCACGATGCGCTTCGGGTCATCCCACCGGTCGCGCGGCGGCTCCGGAATGTTCCATGTTCCTGGCACCAGTTCACTGAGGTGTTTCAGGTGCCACAGACCGAGGCAGGGGGCACCCTGATAATCCACTGTGCAGAACGGTATCACCACGCGCTGGTTGCCGCCCAGCGCCTGCTCGAGCGATGGTGTGGTGACCACTTCAGTCCGACAACTGATATACCAGAGAATAGTGCTGGCGGCACACGCTTCGGGTAACGTCAGTGCCCGGCCCAGTATTTTCTGGCTGACACCCAGTCGATCTGGCTGCGCGCCTCTTGCTGCGTAGGCGGCCTGACGCAGCTCATTCTTGTTGCGAGGTGCACTCAATCGGGCGTCATTCACGCTGTTTCTCCTGCAGCAGGCTGAGAAGGGCCCCTGTGCCAGGTCTGCTGTCCGTCCAGCAGGGCATAGACCAGCCCGGTCAGTGGTACAGCCAGATCATGTTGTGCGGCACGGGCCAGCACCGGCCCGCAGATACCGTCCAATTCCAGGGGTCGACCCTTCTCCCGATCAACCAGCATCGACGTCTTGATGGCATCGAAGGTGCTGATCAGGTCGAACATCTCGTCAACGTCCTTGTCCTGCAATTCGATTCCGTCGGCCTGCCCGGCCACAAGGGTTTCTCGCATGATGGCCTTGACCACAGGGCCGTAGTAGGGGTGGGCGCACAAACTGCGGGTATCGAGGCCGGTAATGGCCGACAGCGGGTTCAGCGAGTTGTTGAGCATCAACTTGCGCCACAGTTCCACCTGAATATTGGGGCTCAGGGTGGTGGGAATGCCGGCGGCGCTGAATGCCTGTTCCATAGACTCGGGCAGTCCAGGCACAGACTCGCCCTGCTCGGCATCCGGCCAGAGGCCGAATATGACCTGCGCTGGCCCATCGACTTCAACCGTGCCCGGCTCGGTAATATGGCCGCCGATGCGCACGGCCAGTCCGCCCAGGGTGCGTGCACGGCCAACAGCCTGTTCGACCAGCGCTTCGTTGTCGACACCGTTCTGCAGCGACAGTATTGGCGTCGCCGCGTTGGCGAGCCAGTCATTCATGCCCTGCAGCCAGTCGGCAGTAGCCTGTGATTTGAAGCACAATATCAGGGTGTCGAAGTCGTCGCAGGAAAAGTCCCGGGTCAGTCTGGCCTGGTCAACCGCATCGATCATGCCATCAAAGAAGAAGTCGGCGTGACGGACCAGCAGCCCCCGGTCCTGCATGGCTCTCAGGTGCTGGCCACGGGCTTGAAATACCACCTCATGCCCGGCCGTCTGCAGGCGGGCGCCATAATAGCAGCCGATACCCCCGGCACCGACAATCAGAAATTTCATACTGGCCTCCGCATCAGAGTCGTCGCGACTCAGGACACCATATCATGCAGATTGATCAGGATAATCAGTGTGTCATCTCGATTGCACACCCCTTTGATGTAGTGCGACATTTCATCGCTGCCCACATTGGGGGGTGGCTCTATTTCGGATTCTTTCAGGTAAATGACTTCCGATACGGAGTCGACCATGATGCCGATGGTTTCGGCGTCGGTCTCGATGACCACGATGCGGGTATCGTCGGTGACCTCGGCCGTGTCCAGGCCAAAGCGTGTGCGTGCATCGATCACTGTGACGACATTGCCGCGCAAGTTGATGATTCCGAGCACATAGGGCGGAGCACCCGGTACGGGCGAGATTTCAGTATGGCGCAGAACTTCCTTGATGTTCATCACATCCAGACCATACACCTCTTCCGCCAGGTTGAAGGTCATCCACTGGAGCAGATTGTGATCCTGCACCGCTTCGAAGTCGGTGCCTGATTTAAGGTTCTGCGTGCTCATAGGGTTGTTCCGACTGTTTTCCGACTAGTGTGAGATAGATCGGCCGATACGGCAAGAAGATTAGCTGCAGGGCTCGGAAAATGATGGTGTGGCTCACAAATCAAAGCGTCGCAGCGGGTGGGGCGGCGACCCTTTGGGGTCCAGGTATTTGCGCCGCACATGCTCCAGGCTGAGCGGCTGATTGAGCAGCCCGCCCTGAATCATGTCGCAGCCCAGCTTTTCCAGCAGCTCCGACTCGGCCTGTCGGCGCACGCCGCTGGCCAGCACCCGATAGCCCAGAGCATGGGCAAACTGGATAATGCCGGCGGCCACGCGCTGGCGTTCCGGCTTGCGGTCCAGGTTGTGCACAGCGGAGGGGTGCAGCTTGATGAAGTCCAGAGGCAGTCGACTGGCAAAGGTGATCGAAGACAGGCCGGTACCGAAATCATCCAGCACCACCTGACAGCCCATCTCGCGCGCGTGTTCCAGAGCACTGAAGGCGAGATCGTTGTCCTGAAACTGGATGGTTTCAACGATTTCCAGTGTCAGGTCGACCTGCCCGTCGTCAAAATAGCGCCTGACTTCCTGCAGCGTGTCGACAAATGACCCCGACTCGATCTGCGCCGGCATCATGTTGATGCCCATGCCGATGTCATATCCTTCCCGCTTGAGCTGCGCCGAGTACTGGGCTACTTCATTGATCAGCCAGCGGTTGAAGGCCTGACCGGCAGCCGAATTGTCGATAAATTCCTGGAAATGGTCGTGACTGAGGAGGCCACGCTCGGGGTGGTGCCAGTAAGGCAGAACCTCGAAACCGATGGTGAGCTTTTCCGGCAGAGACAACACAGGCTGGAAAAACAGCTCGATATCCTCGTTGACAAGCGCATCCTCGAAGTGGCCTCGAGCCAGCTGGGACTTTCCGGTGTTCAACGCAGTACCTATGGCAACTTGCTGCTTGCCGGCACCCTTGGCCTTGTACATGGCGGCATCAGCACTATCAATCAACTCTTCCGGATTGACCTCGGAGTCGGCAGTAAAGGCGACACCGGCTGAAGCATTCAGTTGATAGGCCTGGCCGTCCGGAAGGGTGAAGGGCGCAAAGAGATTGCTGAACAGGCGTTCGGTCATGTCCCGAGCCTGCTCTGAGCCGGTGATACCAAAGAAAGCCAGTACAAACTCGTCGCCACCAAAGCGGGCCACCAGATCATTGCTGCGCACCGCTGAGCGCAGACGCTTGCCCAACTGCTGCAGCAAAAGATCGCCCACCGCATGGCCATAGTTGTCATTGATGGGCTTGAAGTTGTCCAGATCCAGAAACACCACCGCCGCCCCGGATCTGGATACCTTGAGTTTGCTCAGGCGCTGCCTGACTTCGTGCAAAAACTGCTCCCGGTTGAACAGACCCGTCAACGAGTCCATACCGGCTTTGATTTCAAGACGAGCCTGATCCCAGCGTTGCTGTGTGATGTCCCGCTGCACACCGAGCAGCAAGGGTTTGGATTTTTTGCTTGGCAGTCGGGTAAGCCAGAGCTCACTCCAGCGTGTATCCCGCTCCTCCGTGCTGTGCTGCAGAGTCAAGGCCAGAGTGTCTGTCTCCGGGTCATTTTCAGACTGCAGCAGGCGCTGCAACAGATCATCAGAGGTAAGCCGGTAGTAGTCTTGCAGGCGCTTGCCTTCGAGCGCCTCCATGGAGTCTCCGGCCAGTTCAGCCCAGGCTTGGGTACAAAAGCGGATCAGGCAGTCGTTGCCGTCATACTCCAATAGCACGGCCGGCAGGTCAGCTTTGAGTAGCCACCGGCGCACGGATTGGGGCAACTGGCCTGCTTCAGCGGTCATGACGGCTACCACATGGATGCATGAGATCAGTATAGCATCTAATCAGCCCCGCAGCGGCCCAAGTACCTGCCCTGGGCTCAGGCTTTCAGTCGCTGCAATTCCTTGTTCAGGACTTCAATGGATTCACTGGTATTGCGGGTCAGCCGGTCGGCACTCTGTGACAGTTCTGACAGGTGCTGTGCCTGGTCTCCCAGTTCGGTGATATTGCGGTTGATGTCCTCGTTGACCTGACTCTGTTCTTCTGCAGCGGTGGCTACCTGCGTGGCATCTTCGTTGATGCGCTGCACCTGGGTGACAGCATGGTCGAGCTGGTCGGCACTGTTGTGCGTGAGCTTCAGTGTGGCCTGCATTTCTTCCCGGCTCTTGTCCAGTTGTTCCACGGCATTGCGGACATCCTCCTGCAAGCCCTGAATCAGAGCATCGACTTCACGGGTGGATTCCTGAGTGCGTGCGGCCAGCGTGCGGACCTCATCAGCAACCACTGCAAAGCCCCGCCCCTGTTCTCCGGCGCGCGCGGCCTCGATGGCAGCATTCAATGCGAGCAGGTTGGTTTGCTCGGCAATGCCCTGAATGGTCTCCAGAATGCCGTAGATTTCCTTGCTGCGCACCGCCACCTGGCTAACCTGTTCACCGCTGGACTCCATCAGGCCAGACAGTTGTTGCACGCGCTGCAGATTTTCCTGCAGGGCTTCCTGGCTCTGGTTGATATAGTCAAGTGCGCTGTCGGCCGATGAGGAATTGCGGCTGGCCAACTGGGCCACTTCGGCGGCGGCACTGGCCATCTCGTTCATGGCTGTGACAACGCTGTCCAGCTTCTCGTTCTGCTCCGTTACTGAAGTGCCGACCTGTTGCGATGTGTCTGCCATCTGTCGGGAGTCATCGGCGAGCGAAGAGTTCTGCGCCTTCATCCGGCTGATCATCTTGCGCAACTTCTCGGTAAAGTGATTGAACCCATCCGAGAGCTCACGCAGTTCGGTGTGCTGACTGGCGTCCAGTGTCTGCGTCAGATCACCTTCGCTGCTGGCCAGATTTTGCATGCGCTGGGCCATCTGACCGATGGGGCTGATAATGGTGTTCAACAGCCACAGGGTGACGGCAACGATCAGAGCGCCCAGAGCCAGGCCAGCCAGAATGATGCCCACCGTTGACGCCCGTGCGTCGCGGTTCAACTGGTCTGCCAGCGTCTGGACCGGGCCGAGTATGACCGACTCAGGCACGGACACCTGCAGTATCCAGGTGTCGGCCACACCGTCGAGTTCAACCGGCACGCTGTAGTACCAGCGATCGTCCACCTGACGCAGCCCGGTGGTCTCCAGCAATTCATCATCGTAGCCTGTGGCATCGGCAGCCAGTTCACCCAGTTGATCGGAAAAACGGCTGCTGGCTACCAGAAAACCGCGCTGACTGATCAGCATGGCATCCCCGGCGCCACTGAACAGGCGGTCGGCAATGGCTTCAATTTCGGTCTGCACCACGGGCAGGTTGATATCCACACCGACCACGCCGAGAAAACGGTTGCCTGCCATCAGGGGCACAGTGAGCGTCGTCATCAGTTCTTCCTGCCCTTCGGTGATTTCATACAGATAGGGGTCCAGCAGGCAGGTCTCTCCCCGGTCCATGGAACACAGGTACCACTCGGCTTCGCGGAT
>NZ_JAIUMC010000060.1 GCF_022565775.1 Natronospirillum sp. | reverse complement strand
TGAAACCCTCTTGTATTGATGATATTTCTTCGATTTTGTCGCTCTACCGTCCGGAGGCGTTGCCGGCCGTGACCACACCATCGCTGAACAACGGCGGCAGTTTTGCCAGCTTGTCCGCGTCCGTTCCCGGGCGCGGATGTTCATCGGCCGCTACCTGCAACGGGGGTAGCTTGCGCCCCTGGCTGACTTCAACCGGCACCAGCTCTTCGTCATAGAAGCCACGCTCCAGTGCCTGCTGGTAGAGCGCCTGCGAGCGCGCCGCAAAGGCATCGGCCTGATCGCGCGGCAGCGAGAGATCGGCCGCTATATTGTCGGCTGTCTCCGGCATGCTGTGACTGCCGAACTGCTCTGCTATGAGCGGATTGGCAAAACGAGCCCCGATCACCGTATCAAAGAGCGTCTGATTGCGGGCATAGGGATTTTCGGCCTTGGACAGCACATAGGGCGCGCGGCTCATGCTCTCGACACCACCGGCGATGTAGAGCTCACCTTCGGCGCAGCGAATGGCACGAGAGGCATCAATCATCGCCGCCAGGCCACTGCCACACAGACGATTGACCGTCTGGCCGGCCACGGAAACAGGAAGACCGGACAGCAGCCCGGCATGACGGGCCACATTGCGCGAGTCTTCGCCGGCCTGATTGGTGCAGCCAGCAACCACGTCCTCGAAATGCTCCGGAACAAAGGGGTTGCGTTCCACCAGTGTGCGGATGGCCAGGCCAAGCAGGTCGTCAGGTCTTACACCGGCGAGCTGACCGCCAAAGCGACCGAAGGGTGTACGAATTCCGTCATAAATATAGGCATCTTGCATGAATTACCTCGGTGCAGGTTGGCAGTCAGTTTTCTTCAGCGGTCAGTGGCAGCCCCAGCAGCGCTCTGCGGCGCAACCAGGGGCTGGGCCGGTAGCGCGGGTCACCGGTGCTCTCCAGCAGGTTGTTCAAAATCTCCAGTATTCTGGCCGGCCCAAAGTGATCACCCAGCGCCAGGGGGCCCTTCGGGTAGCCCAGACCCAGTTCTACCGCCCGGTTGATGGTATCCGGTCTGGCGATGCCCTGTTGGGCAATATCACAGCCGATATTCACGATGCAGGCAATGATGCGCTGCAGAACAAAGCCCTGACTGTCCTTCAGCCGGGTTACCGCGCTGCCGTCATCACTGAACAGGGTCATCGCCGCGCGGGCCATGTAAGAGTCGGTGGCCGGGCTGGTCATGATGCTGCGCCGCTTGTCCAGGCCGGCGAGCATGTCGACTCCCAGCGTGCGTGAGGGCGGCAAACCCTGACGCAGGGCGCAGGTACTCACGTCCTCGCCCCAGGGCGTTACCAGGCACAGCGCCTCCGGGTCCTGCTCCGAGGCGGCCGTTGGCCAGCCGGCTGCTTCAACCAGCGCCTTGAGGGCCTGATGGCTGGTTTCATCTTCCGGGCTGATCCAGACCGGACAGGACGCAGTGCGCTCGATCGAGCTTTCTTCCGGCATGACCTGGCGGCCATCCTGATAGCGGTAGAAGCCCTCACCCGTTTTGCGTCCAAAGAGCCCGGCGCTGATGCGCTGCTGCACCAGATAGGCAGGCCGGTAGCGGGGCTCCTGATAATACTGATGATAGATGGAGTCCATGACCGCCCCCGATACGTCCAGACCGGTCAGGTCCATCAGCGTAAAGGGCCCCATGCGAAAACCGCCCTGATCGGTCATGATGCGATCGATATCGGCGCACTCGGCGGTGCCTTCGGCCAGAATACGCAGCGCCTCGGTGCCAAAGGCCCGACCGGCATGGTTGACCAGAAACCCGGGCGTATCGGTGGCTTGAGCCGCGAAATGCCCGAGCTGCTGGCCCAGTTGCATCATTCGCTCCACCACCTGCACTGAGGTTTTGACACCCGGTATGACCTCGACGATTTTCATCAGGGGGACCGGATTGAAAAAGTGAAAGCCGATAATGTGCTCGGGTCTGGCACAGCCGGACGCGATTTGCGTGACCGACAGCGACGACGTATTGGTCGCCAGCACCGTGTCTTCATCGACCAGACTTTCCAGTTGCCCAAACAGGCTCTGTTTGGCCTCCATCTTTTCCACAATGGCTTCGACAATGACATCGCAGTCCGCCAGTTCCGACAGTTCGGCCACCGGGCTCAGGGCCGCCAGAAAACGGTTCTGATCCGCCTCGGTCAGGCTGCCTTTGTTAACCTTCTTCTGCCACAGCCCGGCAACAAACCCGATCGCCTCGTCTGCCGCTTTGGGGTTTTGATCAAAGAGTTTGACGCTGAGGCCAGCCTGGGCCGCTATCTGCGCGATGCCTCGACCCATGGCACCGGTACCCACGATACCCATACGCGTGAATACCAGAGGTTCCCGGGTTGAGTCAGGGCTTGGGCTGGACATGGTGCTTTCTCCACGGGTCAAGGCGATAAATGGGCCACCACAGCGGATTCCACTGTGAAAAACTGAATTCTATTTATTGACTGGCATCCTAGGCTATGTAAAAGTTCAAATCAATATGCGGAAGAAAATACCGCAGTGCGGAATATAAAGACAAAAGCCAGCGGAGTACCAAGATAATGATCAGAGATCAGGAAATACTGGACCAGATGCTGAGCACCCTCAGGAAGTTTGTGCGCGAGCGGCTGATGCCCAACGAAGAGAAGCTTGCCGAAACCGACCAGGTGCCAGCCGACATCCTGCAGGAAATGAAAGACCTGGGTCTCTTTGGCCTGGCCATTCCCGAGGCTTATGGTGGTCTGGGCATGACGATGGAAGAGGAAGTGCTGATCGCGATGGAGATCGGGCAAACCTCGCCGGCTTTCCGGTCCATATTCGGCACCAACAACGGCATTGGTGCTCAGGGTATTCTGATCGACGGCACTGACGAGCAGAAAGAGAAGTATGTACCCCGGATGGCGACCGGTGACATCGTCAGCGCCTTCTGTCTGACAGAGCCCGACTCCGGCTCTGATGCCGCCAGCCTCAGAACCACCGCCATTCGCGATGGTGATCACTACGTATTGAATGGCACCAAGCGCTATATCACCAACGGCCCCGAGGCGGACGTCTTCACCGTCATGGCCCGTACTGACCCGTCAGACAAGAGCGCTTCCGGCATATCGGCCTTTATTGTCGAAGGCGATACCCCGGGCCTGTCGCGCGGCGCAATCGACAAGAAGATGGGTCAGAAGGGGTCACATACCTGCGACATCATCTTCGAGAACTGCCGGGTACCCGCTGCCAACATCATTGGCCTGAAAGAGGGCCAGGGCTTCAAGACCGCAATGAAGGTGCTGGACCGCGGGCGGTTGCACATTTCTGCCGTCTGCGTGGGAGTTGCCAACCGTCTGATCGACGAGTCGGTGCGCTATGCAATGGAAAGAAAGCAGTTTGGTGTGCCGCTGTCCGACCAACAACTGGTGCAGGCCATGCTGGCGGACAGCAAGACCGAGACCTATGCCGGTGAATGCATGGTGCTTGACGGCGCGAGACGCAAGGATGCCGGTGAAAATGTCTCTACTCTGGCCTCCTGCAGCAAGCTGTTCTGCTCGGAGATGGTTGGCCGGGTAGCGGATCGTGCCGTTCAGGTGCATGGCGGGGCCGGTTATATGGCGGAATACGCGGTAGAGCGCTTCTATCGCGATGTGCGCCTGTTCCGCATCTACGAGGGTACAACGCAGATTCAGCAACTGGTCATTGCACGAAATATGGTGCGGGATGCCAGCTGATGGCTCAATCAAACCCGGTACAGGCACCCGATGAACTGATCTTTGGCCGCTGGGCCAGTGATCTGGTGGCCGAGCTGCCGGATCGTCTCAGTAAGCGGGTGCACGACAATGCGCGCCGTTTCCCCGATCAGCCGGCGTTGGTCGAGGGTGAAGTACGCTGGAGCTACCGCGCCCTGTCCGCGCAGATCTACTCGGTAAAGATCTGGCTTGAAGAGCTTGGCCTGAGGCCAGGTGATCGGCTGATGGCGGTCAGCGAAAATTGTCGGGCACTGGTCGTCCTGTTGCTGGCCGCAACCGAAATGGACGCCAGTGTGGCCATCATCAATCCACGTCTGTCGGCCAGTGAAATTGATGCCATCGCGGCAGACTGTCTGCCGAGGCGAGTGGTTTTCACCAGTGGTGCCTCGACAGAGGCGGCTGCCCATGGCCGGCGCCACGAGGCTGAGCCCTTCGTGCACGAGAGTCTCGGTGAACTGATGATCGGCGGCCTGAACAAGGCGGAACCGGACCCGGTATACGCAGAAGGGCATCGCCAGACCGCGGCCCTGATCTACACTTCGGGCACCACGGGCAAACCCAAAGGAGTGATGCTCAGCCATCGGGGCATTCTGTATATCGCGTCCATTTCCGGCGGCATGCGTCACCTGACCCAGGGGCAGCGGGTTTACGGCGTGCTGCCCATGTCACATGTCTTCGGGCTGTCCTCGGTGTGCATGGGGTCCCTCTACAATGGCGCCTGCCTGTATGCCATACCCCGATTTGCGCCCGACGATCTGCTAGATGCGCTGGAGCAGGAGGCCATCACCGTGCTGCAGGGCGTACCGGCCATGTACGCCAAAACGCTTGAACACCTGCGCACCCATCAGCGTACTCTAAAGGCAGAGGCGCTGATCTATATCTCGGCCGGTGGCTCGCCGCTGGATCTGGAAACCAAACAGCGGGTGGAAAAGGTGTTCAACCTGACCCTGCACAATGGCTATGGGCTGACCGAGGCCAGCCCTACCATCAGCCAGACGCGGATCGACCAGCACGCTGAAGACAACACGGTGGGCAGGGTGCTGCCCCTGCTGGAATACCGGCTGCTGCCGCTGACCGAAGACACCCGGGAGAGCGAAACCGCCCCGGGTGAGCTGTGGGTGCGCGGGCCCAACGTCATGCTCGGTTATTACCGGCAGCCCGAAGCCACCGCAGCCTGCCTGACCGCCGACGGCTGGCTGAACACCGGTGACATTGCCCGGGTGGACGACGAGGGCCAGCTGTATATCGTCAGCCGCAGCAAGGAGCTGATCATCCGGTCGGGCTTCAATATCTACCCGCCGGACGTGGAGGCGGCGCTGAACCGTCATCCCGCCGTGATGATGTCGGCGGTCGTGGGGCGTCAGGTGGCCGGCAATGAAGAAGTGATCGCTTACGTACAGTGTGACCCGGGTGCCGAATTGACCGAAGAGGCTTTGCGCGACTTTGTCGCCGACCAGTTGGCCCCATACAAACGTCCCAGCCGCATCTTTGTCATGGACCAGTTGCCGGCCACCGCAACCGGAAAGATCCTCAAGGGACGGCTGCGTGACATGGCCAACGGCGAGACACCCTGAGCGAATGCTGCGCGATGGGTTCAATGTAGCCTTCCTGGCGCTGGCCGCTGTCGCTACCCTGGGCTATCTGGCAAGCGATGCCGAGTTTCTGCGCTACCCGGGCCTGATGCTGCTGGCGGGCTATTTGCTGACCGTGTCCGGGCTGTCGGCGCTGGCCAGACTGCTGTTGCTGGTGGCTGCCCTGATCACCGCCCTGGCCTGGTATCAGGATGCCCTGAACTGGACTACCTTTCTCGCCGCCGCCGACCGCTTCGCCTTCTTTGCCACCTTTATCGTGGCTCTGGGCCTGCTGCGCATACCCGCCTATCGCTCTCGCCTGGTGCGCCACTGTGGCCAGGCCATGTTGCGCCAACCACCGCGCCAGCGCTATCCGATCCTGTCTGCCGGTTCTGCCTTGTTCGGGATCATCATCAATATCGGTGTGCTGAATCTGTTTGCCACCATGATCGAAAAGAGCAATACCCTGAAGGCCGCCAACAACCGGGCCTGGGTGCAGAAAGTTCGGCGTCGGCGCATGATCATGGCGCTGCTGCGCGGCTTCTCACTGGCACCCCTGATTTCGCCCATGGGCATCGGGGTGGCGGTCATCCTGTCGAGCATGCCGACGCTGGGGTGGCATGAACTGGTGCCGCTGGCCTGGGGGGCAGCTCTCCTGATCTACCTGCTGGGCTGGTCGGTCGATGCCGTGACCGGGCCGCAGCCAACAGCCGCCACTCGAGCCAGTCATCAGGCGCCATCGTTGTTGCCTCTGGTGCACTTTACGCTGCTGATGCTCGCCATCGTACTGCTGGTGTTTTCGCTGGTCTGGTTGCTGCAGATTCGATTACCCATTGCCGCCCTGCTCGGCGCCCCGCTGGCGGCCTGCGCCTGGCTGCTGTGGCAAAACCGCGGCCTGAAAACCCATGGCGTCATGCCCACCACCAGGATACTGCGGCGGCAGTTGCCCTGGTTGCTGAGGCCCGTGGGCAATGAGGTCGTGGTGCTGGGTGTTGCCGGCTATATTGGTGTGCTCACCCTTTTTCTGATTGATGTTGAAGCCTCGTTGCACTGGCTCGGTTTCATGCTCGACTGGGGCGTCTGGAACGCGGTACTGGCCATGCTGCTGGTCTTCGGGCTGGCGCAGGTGGGCATCAACCCGATTCTGACCGTGACGCTGCTCGCCAGCCTGTTGCCGCAACTGGCCGTGCCGGGCCTGTCCGAGGCAGCGATTGGTGTTGCCCTGCTCACTGGCTGGACGCTGGCACTGATGTCATCGCCACTGACCGCGTCCATGCTGATCATGTCCCGCCTGTCGGGTGTGTCCTCCTTCCTTATCGGCTATGTCTGGAACCGGCTCTTTCTGCTGTTGGCGGTGCCGATGCTGGCGATGTGGTTTGTGCTGGCCGATGGGTGGGTTTAGACGGGCAATCGATCTGCTTTCGCAGGCACAAAAAAAGGCATGAGGTGGTTCGCACCTCATGCCTTCTAATCAATGGGTCAGCTTTCAGAAGGCATAGTGCGTGGCCTGACCAGCGACCACGATCCAGGTCACCAGCAGGCCATTGATGAAGGCCCCGGTATAAACGCGTCCGGTCAGGCGATAGAAGCCGGTGAACACGACCGCGGCAATGGTCATCAGCGGCACGAACTGCTTGGTGATGATGGCCCACAGCGGCTCGGACGGAATGGCCAGCGTGCCACCCATGAACAGCGGCGTGTACAGGAAGGCCAGAAACAGCAGGTAGCCAATCACCAGCAGTACCCAGTTCACTGCCAGTTCCTGCACGAAGCTGGCCTGTGTGCGGCGCAACTGGCCATGCAGCAAGACCCCGACCACCAGGAAGAAGGCACAGAACGGAACAACATAGCTCAGTGCAATCTGGAACTGCAGCGTGCTCAGCGGCTTGACCCCGAAGACCCAGATTCGATAGTCGACATCAAAGAAGAACATGGTCAGCAGCAGGGAAACATAAGCCACCCCAACCACCGACAGGGCGAACAGGAAAGACCGGACGATCTTGCCCATTTCCACGCGACCATTCCAGGTCAGCCCATAGTGCTCCAGGGTCGCACCAGTCTTGCGGTTCAGCAACAGGTGCCAGGCGGTGAACAGTGCCAGTGCGATCAGGCCAACGCCAATGATCCAGACCATCACCTGAGTCGTGATTTCCTGTGGCAGCAGCGCACTGGGTGTCCAGCCCCAGCTTTCAGTCAGACCCTTGAACTGAAACAGTGTCACTACCGGCAGCACGACAAACACCACGGCGCCGATCCACCAGTTGTAGCCGGTCAGGGCCCGGCTTTCTGCAGGCGTGCCGCGCAGCGACTGGAACGCCGGCAGGTTGATCAGCCGGGTTCCGGCGGGCACCAGCAACATCACCATGCCGAGCAGCGCGATCAGGGTGCCGATTTCCTTCCAGATCCACACCTGGTCAGAACTGGACAGCGACTGACCGCCTTCCAGTGTCTGGTCGAACCAGTCGAGTGCATAGCCAACAGACTCTGTCGAGAAATGGTTGGCCGGGTGAGTGATGGCCGGCTGATGAAACACGCGGGCCGTGCCGTCTTCAATCGAACCGTACACTTCGCCGGGAACAACCGGCTCGTCGGTACCAAACAGGGCCTGGAGCTTCTCGGTCTCGGGAACGTCTGCGGGGATTTCGGTGCCCCACATCAATTGCGAGAATTCATCATACTTCGAGAACACGACAGACAGGTTGCGCGGCCACTCCGGGGTGCCCTCGGGTGCACCAAAGGTACCGGTCGACGAGCCCTGGATCACGATGGACTGATAACCATCCGGGATCACCGCTGCCGCGATCAGTGACGACCAGCCACCCATCGAGTGGCCTTCAAGCCCGATGTTGTCTGCGTCCACGAACTCGAGTGTACGCATGTACTGCAGCGCATTGATACCACCGAAGGCATTGCCGAAAGCCGGGGCATCCGAATAGCCGTGACCGGTCTGGTCGGGCGCCAGGACCACATAGCCACGGCGCGCGAACTCGATCGCAAACGGTGCCTGGGTCTCGTTGGAGTTGATGTAGCCATGCGTGGCCACAATACCCGGGGCCGGGTTTTCATTGGAAACCCCTTCGGGAATGTAGAGTCGGGCATGATTGACCAGCCCATCATCGCCCGCATAGCGGACTGTTTTCACTTCAATGCTGCCGTTACCCGTTTGCACTCGGTTGGCCAGAAAGCCACCAAAGACAATCAGGCCGACAGCCAGTATCAGAAATAGGTTTTGCGGTTTCATAAGGATCCTTTTCTCGTTGTTATGGGCGCTGAAATGTTCGACTTTGCTCGAATTGACGCAAAACTGACCATAACGAAAACCTGTCGCGCAATCAAATTATGAAATGCTATTCCGCATATTGAAACACAATCAGAAAATCAGAGGGGGGGATTGATGACCTGAGGGAACGGCACTGGCTGCTGCACAGGCACCGAGCGGGTCTTGACTCTGCGTGGTATTATTTCAATTAATTTTCAGGAAAATACGCCTCATGCAGAGTATTACCCTTCAGACGCCAGACGACTGGCACCTGCACTTTCGCGATGGTGACATGCTGAAGGAAACCGTGCCGGCCACGGCGCGCTGTTTTCGTCGGGCGATTGTGATGCCCAATCTGGCCCCGCCGGTGCGCACGGCAGACGATGCCCTGGCTTACCGGAGTCGTATTCTGGCCGCTCGGCCGGAAGGGTCTGAATTCGAGCCTCTGATGACGCTTTATCTCACCGACAGAACCACGCCCGAGGATATTGCCCAGGCTGCCGCCGCCGGCATTCCTGCAGTGAAGCTCTACCCGGCCGGTGCCACCACCAATTCAGACGCCGCGGTAACCGACCTGGAAGGCCGCTACCCGGTGCTGGAAGCGCTGCAGAAGCACAAGATGCTGCTGCTGATTCACGGTGAAGTGACCGACGCCCATATCGACATCTTCGACCGCGAGCGCGTGTTCATTGACGAAAAGCTCAAACCCATTGTCGAGCGTTTTCCGGACCTCAGGGTGGTGTTCGAGCACATCACCACCAAGGAAGCGGTCGAGTTTGTCGAGAGCACCCATGCCAATGTGGCCGCCACCATCACACCGCAGCACCTGCTGCTGAACCGCAATGACATGCTGGTGGGGGGCATTCGTCCGCACAACTACTGTTTGCCGGTACTCAAGCGCAACATTCACCAGCAGGCGCTGCGCGCGGTGGTGGCCAGCGGCTCACCGAAATTCTTTCTGGGCACGGATTCGGCGCCCCATGTGCAGGCCAAAAAGGAAACGTCCTGCGGCTGTGCCGGCTGCTACAGTGCCTGGGCGGCGATCGAGCTCTATGCCCAGGTGTTTGACGAGCTGGGCGCGCTGGACAAGCTGGAAGGCTTCGCAAGCCATTACGGGCCCGACTTCTATGGCCTGCCGCGCAACAGTGGCACCATTACGCTGGTGAAAGAGGACTGGCGCATACCCGAGTCCATTACGCTGGCTGACGGAGAGCCCATTGTGCCCTTTATGGCCGGTCAGTCAGTGCCCTGGAAACTGGTGACGGACTGATAGCTGCCCTGCAGGTCATTGATGCGATATTCAGGCAATGCCTCGCCGCGCCAGTGCACCCGCCGGGGTTCGCCGGGCAACAGGGTAAAGCTGTTGTCACTCCAGCGCCCCGGAGCCTCTGCTTCCAGAGTCACGAAATGACCCGGCTGTTCGCAGTGCAGCTCCACCCAGGGGCCCTCGGGGCTGTCCCCGGTTGTTACGCTGATGGTCGCCGGGGGCAGATTCAGCGCCTTCCATGCGGCGAAATAGCCGGTGTTCTCGCACTCAAACTGCTGTCCGCCGGTGGCCATCTCCGCACAGGCAAAAGCGGTGACAAACTCGGCAGTGGCTCGCTTGCTGGTCATTCTGGCTAAAACCCGACTCTCACCCGGTGCCAGTGTTTCGTTCAGTAGCTCCTGCTCCAGCAGTGCGCCCCCCAGGTCGTGCCGGCGCAGAGCGCCTTTGAGTTCTGCCGATTCGGCCAGATCGTTCACCGCGACCAACTGCAAGCCTTCACCGCCCTCCTCCTGCAGCCAGAACAACTGTACCGGCTGATAGAACCGGCGAGCATGATAGTGCAACTGCTTCCAGCCGCCTTCGTAATCCAGACTGCTCCAGGAGGCGACCGGCCAGTTGTCGTTGAGCTGCCAGTAGAGGGTGCCCATGCAGTTCGGGCGCAGCGAGCGCCAGTATTCAATGGCGGTTTTCATGGCAATGGCCTGCTGCACCTGACTCAGGTACAGAAACTGGTCAAAGCCGACCGGAAAGCGGAAATAGCGCGTGAACATCTCGACGATGCGGGCGTTGCCACCGTCGTTTTTCTGGTGGGCTTCCATCACCGGGCTGGTGACATTGCGGTCTTCTTCTTCGGTGAACTGCCGCACCAGACGCAGCGACGGAAACGACTGATAACCAAACTCTGAACAGAAGCGCGGCTTGATTTCGGTATAGGCGCTGAAGGACTGCCCCTCGTGCCAGACATCCCAGAAGTGCATGTCCCCCTTGCTGTCATCATGCCAGGCGTCGCCATAGTCCAGGCTGCCGTTGCACGGCGAGCTGGGCCAGAACAGTCGGCTTGGGTCGGCGCAGGTCACCCCCTGCTCGAGCGCTCGATTTAGCCGGTCATAGTTGACCAGGTATTTCTCGCGCTGGCGGCGTGATTCATCGAACCAGTTGATGGCGCCGATCACCTCGTTGTCGCCACACCAGAGGGCAATACAGCCCCAGGCCTGCAGGCGCGAAACCTGCCAGTCGATTTCCGGCCCCACATCTTCAAGGAATTCCGGCGTACTCGGATAGAGCGCACAGGCGAACATCAGGTCCTGCCAGACCAGGAGGCCGAGACGCTCGCAGAGCTCATAGAAACAGTCATGCTCGTAGAGCCCGCCGCCCCAGACACGGATCATGTTCATGTTGGCGTCAACCGCGCTGGTCAGCAATTGCTCATAGCGTTCCGGAGTGTGTCTGGTCGGGAAGGCATCAGCGGGTATCCAGTTGGCCCCCTTGGCGAATATTTCCACCCCATTGACCACCAGACACATTCGGTTGCCGGTGTCGTCTTCACTCAGGTCCCAGTGCAGCGCACGCAGGCCGATATCACGCTGCCAGCGTTGCCCGTCCAGCTCGGCAGTCAGTGGGTACACCGGTTGGTCACCATAACCGGCCGGCCACCATAGCCTGGGTTCACGGACAGTCAGGTGCGCAGTGCCCTGGTGCTGGCCCGGTGCCAGTGTTACGGAAGCGATTTCATCATCACCCAGAGCCACGGTTACTGTCTGCTCGATCTCGGCCGGGCCGTCGGTATCGACCACCACCTCCAGTTCGACCCGGTCAGCATGATGTTGCTGGAAAACGCGCACCGTCGACAGAAGGCGATCCCGATGAAAGACAATCTCCGGCGCCTTGTAGAGGCCTGTGGAGAGCAGGCAGATACCCCAGTCCCAGCCGGCATCGCACTGGGGCTTGCGCACCAGATTCATGTGCGGAATATCATTGTTCATGTCTGCCCAGGGCACCGGAAACGGCTGCTGTGCTGCCCGTTCGGCACCGAGCGCTGCGTTGTCGTGCAGCGTGATGGTCAACCGGTTGCTGCCCACCTTGAGCAGCCAGGACACATCAAAGTCAAAGCGCCGGAACTGGTTGGCGATGGTACCCAGTTCTGTGCCATTCAAGGCCACCGTGGCGTGGGTATCGACAAACTCCAGACGCAGCGTGGCCTGAGTCGTCAACTGGTCTGCCGCCACCTCGAATACGGTTTCGGCCACCCAGGTTCGCTCGTGCACCCACTGGACACTCGCCTCGTTGGCGCGAAAAAACGGATCGGGTATCTGCTGCGCCTCCAGCAAAAGGTGGTGCACATCGAAGGGAATCTGGCCCGCATACCGCTTCACCGGGTCTTCACTGTCGTGGACGGTCCACGGCTCGACGAGCTTCAACGAGTCGGGCTGGGTCATGGCGGTGCTCTCCTCGAAAAAAGTCTGGAAGCTCAGCCCAGTGTAGCCACTTCTCGCGCCAACTGCTCGATGCGGCTCCAGTCCTTGTTTTGCAGCGCATCACCAGGGACGATCCAGGACCCGCCGACACAGGCCACATTGGGCAGGCTCAGGTAGTCACCGCAGTTGGCAAGGGAGATACCGCCGGTGGGGCAGAAGGTGATATCGGGCAGAGGCCCGTGGAACGCTTTCAGGGCAGGCGCACCGCCCAGCACTGAAGCCGGAAAGAACTTGAAGCAGTCAAAGCCCGCCTCCATGCCCTGCAACACTTCCGACACCGTGGCCGCCGCGGGCAGGAAGGGCATGCTCGACACCCGGCCGGTTTCCAGCAATTGAGGCGTCGCGCCAGGGCTGACCGCGAAGTCGGCCTTCACTTCCTCCAGATCACGGAATTGGCTGGCCCGCACCACAGTGCCGGCACCCACCACCATGCCCTTGACCTGTTTCATGGCCTTGATGACGGCAAGCGCCTGGTCAGTGCGCAGCGTGACTTCCACCACGTCGATGCCGCCGGCCTGCAGGGCCTCGGCCAGAGGCACAGCATCCTCGACATGTTGCAGAGTCAGGACGGGGATGATCGGGTGAGCCTGGTGCAGGATGGGGGCAATTTCGAGTGACATGAATCAGGCTCTCCGCGGCGGGCACGCTAGTAGGCAACTGACAAAGTTACTCTAGGAAATCATGCTAGAATGCTGGCCGCAACCAGAATGCTGCAATACAACCAAAAGGATCCTGCATGTTCACGGTCAGAGCCGTTCGCGGTCTGTTCAAAGGCGTCAATCCCAGAACCACTATTATTACCAGTATACTGATGCTGGCCATCATGCTGCTGGGCACGCTCTGGGCAGGCCCGACAGCCCATGCCATCAGTACCTTTCGCTCGATCATGAACCCGTTCCTGGAATGGTATTACGTGCTGCTGGTCGCCTTCATGCTGTTGTTCATGATCTGGCTGGGTGTAGGCCGTTACAAGAATGTGCGGCTGGGGGATGATCGCGAGGTACCGGAGTTCCGCTTTTTCTCCTGGATTACCATGCTGTTTGCCGCCGGCACCGGCGTCGGCATTCTGTTCTGGGCGGTTGCGCAGCCGATCATGCAGTTTCAGGACAACCCCTTCACCGACGATCCCGGCAGCGCCCAGGCGGCAACCGCGGCCATGCAGTTGTCGTTTTTCCACTGGGGGCTGCATGCCTGGTCCATCTTTTCCTTTGTCGCCCTGGTGCTGGCTTACTTCGCTTTCCGCAAGGGCCAGCCCCTGACGATCAGCTCCGCGTTGCATCCCATGATCGGCAAGCATGCCTATGGCAGAGTCGGCGAGCTGGTCGATATTCTCGCCGTGGTGGCCACCATCTTCGGCATCGCCACCACACTGGGCCTGGGTGTTCAACAGATGAACACCGGTCTCGGCGAAGTCTTCGGTCTGGAGTCCTCGGTGCGGCTGCAACTCTTCATCATTGCCGTGCTGATGGTCATTTCGACAGTGACGCTGGTCTCGGGCGTGGAACGTGGCATGCGTCTGATTTCGGAGGCCAACTTCTGGCTCAGTCTAACGGTGGCTGCAGCGATTCTGTTCTTTGGCCCCACACAATATCTGATCGCTTCGACACTGGAAGCCTTTGGCGTCTACCTGCAGAATCTGCTGAGTCTGGCGTTTTATACCCACGCCAATCAGGACGGCAACTGGCAATCGGATTGGACCGTCTTTTTCTGGGGCTGGACCATGGCCTGGTCACCCTTTGTCGGCATGTTCATCGCGCGCATATCGCGCGGCAGGACGTTGCGTGAATTCGTATTGGGTGTACTCGTGGTGCCCACCCTGATCAGCACGGTCTGGATCGGCCTGCTGGGCGGTTCAGCCCTGTATCAGGAACTGTTCGGGAATGGCGGGATCGTCGAGGCGGTCAACGAAGATGTCACCATGGCGCTGTTTGCCACCCTGGAAGGCATGGACATCGGCATCATTGGCGTGATCCTGTCGGCCGTCATGACCCTGCTGATAGGCACCTATCTGATCACCTCGGCCAACGCCGGCACATTGGTAGTGACGACCATTCTGGCCGGGGGTGACGCCAACCCGCCGAAGCAGCACCGGATCCTGTGGGGCGTTGTGCTGACGCTGCTGACCGGTGTGTTGCTGCTCGCTGGCGGCCTGGAACTGTTGCAATCTGCCGTGGTGGCCGCCGCATTGCCCTTTTCGGTGGTCTTGATGCTGATGCTGGTCGGTACGATGCGCGCACTGCACGAGGAAAGATTTGCAGAAGGGCCCGGCGTGCGCCGGGAAGCCCCTCACGAACCCTGGGTGGTGGATCAGGATACGGGAAAACGGGCTCTGGCTTATGATGTCGAGCGAGGTCGGGAGGCGGCACCAGGGAAAGACTGATGCCCTGTTGCGGCTCAACAGTCTGCCCCATCAAACCACAAGGTTGGCTGATGGGGCACCCGACCCATTGACCCGAGCGCAAGGCAGAGGGGCCGGAGACCCTTGGGGCATGTATTACCCTGCCTTCTTCTCACTCAAATAGGTGGCAATCTTGTCCTTCAGTATCATGCGCTTTTTGCGAAAATCCTCTTCTGTGTGCGTCGCCACCGGTTCGACTTCTGTCTCCATACGGTGAATCGCCCGATTCACTTCATGATAGTCATCTGCCAGCTTGGCAAAATGGGCATCCGACTGCTTCAGCTCATGCATCAGCTCTTTGTGTTCCGGAAATTCTTCAGGCAGTTCATGCGGTGTATGGCTCATTGGACTTCTCTCTGTTGACGGAAAAAATTCAGCGCCCCGACCATTCCGTGCGGAACCTGGCCATGGAGTCGCTCAACACCAGTGTGACACAACTTTGACCGGTATCTAAGCCTCAACCTGCATACCAGGGGGCCAGTATCAGGCCGATGCTGCACAGGTAGCCTGCCGCCCAGACCAGGCTGCGCAAAGTGGCCATATCTTTCACATAGCACACGATGTAGAGCACACGAGCCACAATAAAGGCAACTGCCAGCGTGGCCGAGAGCAAGTGGGCTTCTGCCGCCAGTTCAGCGACCAGGATGCCGGCAGCAAACAGGGGGAAACTCTCAATGGTGTTCTGGTGCGCCGCCAGCGCGCGGGCGCCAGCCCCCTTCATTTGCGCCTGCTGCTCGCGCGGATGATGGTTGTCGTAGCCCGTTGTTTCACGGTTGATGAAAAACATCGCCGGTGCCTTGGACAGTATCACCAGCAGAGCGGCGCAAAGCAGACTCCAGATCAGGATGGACATTCGGTCTTCCATTTCATGTTTGAATTCCCTTGCAGGTACGACTGGGCAACGGTTCAGGATTGCTTTGTTTCTTGCCCGTTCAACAACCGGATTCAACAACGAAACTTGAACCGCCGTGTACGTTACCTATAATGCCGCCTGTTCCACTGTCTTGCGAGGTAGTCATGCCCAGCCGCGAGAGTGACCGCGTGTTCCAGAGTTATGGACGGGTCTGCAACAATCCGCAGTTCTTTGTGGATTTCTACGACCGATTCATGAACAGCTCACCGACCATCAAGGCGCGTTTCGCAGATGTTGACATGAAACAGCAGCGACACTTGCTGCGCAATGGCATCATGCAATTGGTGTTGCATGCCCGCGGCATGGCCGACACCAAGCTGAGAGACCTTGCCAAAAGTCATTCTCGCACAGGCCATGACATTGATCCGGCCTGGTATGATCTGTGGCTGGACGCTCTGATCGCTACCATCAGATATCATGACCCCGAATACAGTGATGAAGTCGCGCACGCCTGGCGCACCGCCATCATGCCCGGTATCGAGATCATACGCAGCGGCTACTGACGCTCGCGCAATTGTTCCATTCGCTCTTCGGCGCTGGCGGGTGGTTGCCGATTCAGTGGAGTATGGCCGGAGACACCACCGGTCAGGTCGCCAGTTGGCCCCTCACGAAGGTCGAAGAACTCCACTGCAATGTGTTCGGGCGGGCGACGCATGGAGGCCAGAAACGCCGCATCCAGCACACGAGCTAGCCGCGGACTCTCCATCGGCAAGTGGCTCTCAGACTGTCCAAGCATGGCTTCCGCCATCAGTAGCAGTTCCAACACGCCATCCTGCCGTGCCGGTCCGATCAGATTGCGAACCTCCCCATAGGCTATTTCTTCTCCTGTATTTTTGTGCCAGAACACCACATCGGCATGTTCGGCGGGAATACCAATCTGCGCTTCGATGGCCGCAGCAAACACGGTCTGGGGGTCTGCGCCCTGCAGCAAAAGCTGCATAGGGTCAAGCAGAGCCGTATCGGCCGCGACACGCCAGGGTGCCAAAGCCAATAGAATCAATAATCCCACAAAAACTTTCGGACTGAGCATAAGGCTATGATCCTGACTCCAGCGCATTCATTAGAATAATTTAATATTAAATCACAAAGACGACGTTGATACGAACACGAAGCACTATTCTACCGCCCCGTCGTCCACCCCTGCCTGTCGTGCCCAGCGTTTCATCTGCTGAACAGGAACATCCCGGACCACCAGCGCTCTGGCAAGACGCATGATGAGTTGCTGTCGTGTCACATGGTCTTTGGGCAGGGCATAGGCTGCCCCCATCAGGGTCCGCAATTCGAGGGGCATATGCCATTTCACTTTCAGCCTATTGCCATACTGAGCGGCATGCTCATTCAGTGCCTTCACGATGTCCGCTTCTTCGACCTCGCCATGATGATCGGCATAATGGCACAGGGCCGCCAATACTGCCTTGTCGCCGAGGTTGTGCAGCATCCCCGCAGTAAAAGCGAGTTTTGGATCGGCATGGACCTTCGCCGCCAGTTGAGTGGCCAGATGCGCCACGCGGGTGGATTCTGCATCCAGGCGCTCGGCAGCACGCGCCAGTTCCGGCGACGGGTAGGCGTCGCGCTGGCCGACCGCCAGCGCGAGCACCAGGTCGACGGCCCGCTCTGTACCCAGTACCCCAATCGCATCGCGCAGCGAACTGACCGACGTACCCGAGCGCGCCTGCAGCATCCGGTTGGTACTCCGGATGGCACGCTCCACAATGCCGCTGTTGTGCTGCCAGGCCAAGGCCAACTCTGCCACTGAGGCGGCCTTGGCCTGTTCGATATTGGTGATATCAGGCACCGGCGTCACCAGGTTCGGCACGGTGTCGAGCACATGGTCAACCTTGGCCAGCCACTGGCCCAGAGTGGGTTGCGGCTGGTCCGCGTCGGGTTCAACACCGTCCGCTCGTTCACCCAATAACCGACGCACACGGTCAATCAGGTCATCGTGGCCAAACGGTTTGAGCATGTAATCATCAACACCCAGCCGGACCATGCGCCTTACCAACTGGCGGTCCTTGTGCCCGGTGAGCATCATGACAGGGACCCTGCTGTTTTCCTGACGAATCATCTCGACCAGTTCCTCGCCGGTGCGCATGCCGTCAAGCCGCCAGTCGCAGATCACCAGATCCGGAACGCCCAGGGCTTGCCAGCGCGCCCACGCTTCCACTACCGAGCTTGCCGCTACTACTTTGGCACCTTTCAGGGCATTGCCCAAAAGCACCGCAATCAGATCAACAATCAGTTCATCATCTTCTACCAGCAAAACGTGCACGTGAGGCCTCGCATAACCAAGAGACTGGACTTAATAGTACTACATGGCAGACACTATGCTGAGCAATCGTTGTCAGGGAAGCCGGAGAGCCCGTTCGCATGCAGTCACCCGCAACGCCCCCCAATGAGTCGGCCCGAGTCCGTGCACTGCAAGATCTGGACATACTGGATAGCGGCTTTGAAGAGCGCTTCGATCGTCTGACTCGACTCTGCCGGGACGCCTTCGGTACTGATATTGTACTGATTTCACTGGTCGACGAGCATCGCCAGTGGTTCAAGTCCTGCCAAGGGCTGGATGTCCGGGAGACCGGGCGCGATATCTCTTTCTGTGGTCATGCCATACTGTCCGATGACATCCTGGAGGTCCGTGACGCGAAGCAGGATGCGCGTTTCAGCGACAACCCCCTGGTGACAGGGCCGCCCCACATCCGATTTTATGCAGGCGCGCCCCTGCGCATAGAGCAGGGCCACCGCATCGGCACACTCTGCCTGATTGACAGCCAACCGCGTAAGCTGACTCAGGAAGAACGCGACAGACTGCGCGACTTTGCCAACGCTGTTGAGTCCGAACTCAATCGACTGACTGACAAGCGTTTGCGTATTGAGTTGACTCAGCAGCGCGATTTTCTGGAGAGCCTCTTCACCAGCAATGTGGTGGCCGTCACCGTGCTCAACGATCAAGGTCAGCTGCTGTTCGCCAATCAACAGGCACAGGCCGTGCTGGGTCTGGTGGTCAACCAGGTCGACCAGGTCGACCAGGTCGACCAGGACATCGTGACCTATGATGACCCTAAGTGGTCAATCGAAAGCCTGGACGGTTCACCTTTTCCGCAGGAACAACTGCCTTTTGCAGTGGTTCGACGCACTGGCCAACCGGTCACGGACGTGCGTCATGCCATCGTCTGGCCTGACGGCACGCGCAAGGCTCTGGCCATCAATGGGGCGCCGCTGAAACGGGGCGCTGCAGGCGACCTGCAGTATGTGTTCGCCATTCACGAAATCACTCATGAGGTCGAAGCCCAGACATCACTGAACAAACAACTGGGGGCACTTGAAGAACTCAGTGCCATTGCCGCTGACCGGGCTCTGTCAGCAGACGATCAGATCCAGC
>NZ_JAIUMC010000059.1 GCF_022565775.1 Natronospirillum sp. | reverse complement strand
GTCGCCTTCGCTCAGATCACCGGAGACGGTGTAGCCGATCTCCGAGGAGACAACCACCTCAATGGTGGCGGTGTCATCCGCCGTCAGCGTGGTTGACGGATTCAGTGTGACCTCCGGAGCGTCCGCGAGTTGCGTGATGGTAATGTCTTCGACCAGTCGGCGATTGAGGCCGTCGATGGCGACCACCTGGAAGTCGTTATCTCCCGTCTCCAAGGCCAGTATACTGGTACCCAGTGAGAACAGATCGCCGCCGATGATCAGGTCACCCGGGACCTTGTAGTAGCCGCTCGCCTGAACCTCGACTTCGGCTTCATCGCTTCCGGTCTGATCAGACTCAGTGGTCAGGGCCAGTTCGAACGCATGGTCCTGCAGCGACATTTCGGTCTGCCATTCCAGCCAGGCGTTGCCGGTGTAGACGTGAGATACACCTTCAATGTTGGACTCCAGACGGTAGCCGTCTTCACCCAGGGTGGTCAGGGTCACATACCAGTCGGAGTTGTCGAACTCGATGCGGTGCTCGGAAGACTCGATCTGGTCACCGGAGCGCACGGCCGGGTGAACCTCAATGATTTCGTAGGACACCATGCCGACATCCGGCACCTCGCGGAGCATGCGCCCGGAGATGTTGGCGGTGTCGCCCTTAATATCGATATTCAGTTCGTTGAAACGGGCGTCTCTCACCCAGCTTTCATCATCCGCGGACACCAGTCGGCTCTCGGCCGTGGCCAGGCGGGCATCATAGTCGGTGTCAGACCGCTCGCCGAAGGGCGCATCGGCGGTGGACACCTGGAAAGACCAGCGCGACTGCGCCAGGTCGGCAATTTCGCCGTCGTCATACAGCCCGGCCAGGTCATAGTCGGGGCCGATATCATCTTCTTCGATGCGGTAGTCTTCGCCTGCTGTCCACTCGGACCACTGGACCTCAACTTCCGCTTCACCGGAGCGCTCCAGTGCGGTGGACTCGATGGTGAGCAGGGATTCCTGGTAGCGGTAGCCGCTGTCCTCATCGTCGTCATCGATCAGGCCAACCCGCAGACTGGTGGCACACCACAGATCAATCTCATCAGACAGTGTCTCGGAGCCATCGAAGTCGCCGGCATTGCTGTAATCGCAGTGGCGGGCGTCGAAGAAGTCATCGACGGATACATGCAGGCCAGTGACCAGAGACATGGGCCGGTGCAGCGGGCTCTTGTCCTGGTTGACCAAAAGGCTGGCAACGGCATCCAGTACAACAGGCGTCGCTTTCGCAGCATCGTCCTCGGAGAGGATGCGCTGTTCAGTTTCCTGTTCGCCGTTGGAATCATCAGAATCGGAACTGTCACTGGAACTGCTGGAGCTACTGCTTGAGTTACAAGCAGCCAGCAGAACAGTGAGCAGGATGAGCAAGTACTTCATTGATTGACCTCTTGCAATGGGGTTCCCGCGAAATATATATGCTATTCGAGAATATGTATATAACCCAATAAACAACCAATTATATGAAGTGCTTTAGATATATAATTAACTGTACTGCCAGACACTGCCGAGGTCAATCGTCATTCTCTAAACGCCAGCAATATGAATAAGCGCCGGCACCGAAAGCCCGGGAAGAGAAGCGGTCTAGCTATACGGCCCTAAACCTCAGTGCTACCGACAAAGCAGTGGCGCTCTGACAGTGACTGCGCCTGCGGGACGAGATAGGCATTGAGGCCATCTTGGGTAACCGGTCCAGCGTGAGCGTGGGACTCCAATACGTCATGCGTCCACCCGGAAGGCGGTGCCGGGATTCGAAAGCTCCCATCCACTCCTGCCAAGTCGGTAATCACCAGATCCCAGTAGCGGTTGGAGTCCGTCAAAATCGGCGACTCTCCCGGTCGAATATCCGTAACAAATGTGATCATAGACACAACAACAACTCCCCCTTCATTCCGGCTTGATCAATACCAGGCGTCTATACGTTTTATAGCGCTCGAACACAGCCTGGCTGCGGTGACCACTGAGGTATTTGTACTCCAGCTTGCGAAGTTTCTTTCGAAACAGCCTCTTGAACAGCGCCAGCATCCATGGGTGGCGACTAGATAGGAAGGTGTTCAGCGTTGATGCTGCAGGCGCCAGCCGCTGCGTCAGCAATTCGTCGAGCAGACGGATATTGGGACTTGTATAGGCGGTAATGTCATCGTTCTGGACACAGCGCCACTCACTTGTACCCAACCAATCGAGGAAGCCATGATACTTGTGGCCGCCGCCAAAGCTGCGGTCCCCGGGCTTGCCATCACCGCTGTGCTCGGTTTTGAAGAAGTCGCAGATCAACACCACACCACCTGGCTTGAGTAGTTCCCATGCGTGGTCAAGAGCTACTGAGTAGGGGATGTACTGGAAGCTTTCGCTGAACAGCACTGCATCGTACCGACGCTCGATTGAGGAGACCGGCAAGGCCTCCATCGTGCAACCCCAGACCTGGCTGTCCAAGCCTCGACGATGTACTCGACCTCGAACCTGTTTTTCCAGGTGCGGCGCCGGTATCACACCATCCACCTGGTGTCCCCGCTCACTCAGTGCCTCCAGCACCGCGCCAGTACCGCACCCAACATCAAGCACCCGCATGGACGGCTTGCCATGGTGCTCCAGGGTGTCGATCAGTTGATCTGTGTAGCGCTGTTGCGCCTGTTTCATGTACACAACTGACGTGTCCGGAACGGAATCATCCCAGTAGCCGTAATGCAGGTCTTCCAGGCCAGTCAATTGTTGGGCAAAGACCAGGCCAAACTCTTTGGAATCTAAGCTCATTGCAAACTCTTAATTATCTTGTGTGATGATATGGCAATTGGCGGCACCAGATCGCCACCAACTCATTATTAGTAAGTCAGGCCGGCAAGCGCCCTGCGGCCTCAATTTCCTTGATAGTCGACAGACATCCTTCTTCGTCAACGTATGCGACGTAGCACTCTTCGATGTCAAACGTGCCGTCCGCCCTCACCTGAGCCAAGTCGATGGCCGCTGAAGTCACCGAACAGTTCGTCTGATCGGAGCCATGAAAGCGCAGGCTTCCGTTGCCGAACACTTCAATGCGCTGGCCATCCATTTCGTGCTCATCGGGATTACAGGGGTTGGCATTGCACCCCTGTTCGCGATCAAAGCTCATCCAGATGCCAGGAAAAGGAAGAGATATCGGCTCCCCATCTTTGCCAGCCACAGAGCGCTGAGCAGAGGCTATTTGTGTCAGCAACTCTTCTTCGAGCGCCACGAACAGCAAGTTGACGCACGCACTCGCCTTACGGTCGGCCGCAAATACTTCGGCCATTAAGCACACAGGCTTCATGATTCCCTCTGAAATGTTGATTAGGCCACTGCCATTGGAACAGACTGCAGAGCCTGTCGTGGCGGCAGTACAACCCATTGCCAAATGCCAGGATCATCCCGACCTGCACTATGCCGACCCAGGCAAAAACAGATCCACTCATCACGCAGATAGCTTTCACCGTAAGTGCCGGCATCTACATGGATGGTCCACTCAGAGCCAACCTCACCTGCGGGCGGTGGAAAACAGTAGCCCTGATGCGCGGCGCCCTGGCCGGTGTAGGTTGCAACAGGTATCTCATCAATGAGATCCCCTCTCTGGCCAGTGGCCGGGTTGTATCGAAATACCTTCATGCACTTACCTCCAGCCAAACGAGTTTGCAGTAGGAACAACTATAATAAGGTACACATTTGACCAATGATGGCAATTATATGTAGATAACATTCGGTATTATATCGAATGCGGAGCAGAAGCCGCCCAACCGAACCCGTGAATGACAAAACCAAGACCCCGCACCAAGCAGCGCGAGGTGCCGGCCGGACGGAGCTATAGCATCCAGTCCAGCAGGTCGGTGTGCGTCACCCGGGCGCCAGGCGCAGGTTGAACGGTAGCAGAGGTGCAGCCGCCATCTGGGCTGATGGCATACGACGCTATGCTGAACGCCACATCGCGAGGGGCCACAGCGAGAATCTTATCGTCGCCATCGACCACCTCACAGACGCCAAGATAGCCCTCGGGTAATACGGAATACGCCTGGTGACCCCCAACCGCCATCGGTCCGTCTGCTATGACGACAGGCTCAGTTGCTTCAGCAAATGGATCTTTTGAAAAAGTCACTGTTAGGGTCCCTGGTATTGGAGGTGCTCACACACTAGCACCCGAGCAAAGACGGCCAAGAAGCAACGACATTTTTCTGCACCGACTAGGCTGCCACGCCCTGCGCCTGTGAGCGAGAAAAGCCCATGATGGCCCACTGCTCCGGGTCAATGGGCAGCTTTTGCTCCACGATATCATCGGCAAGATTGATCAGAGTCATGTGATAGTCGATACATGAGTTGTACACCAGTTCCCAAACCATGCGACCCACACTCGCCGCCATTGCCTCATTGATGCCATAAGCCTGTTTGCGCAAGCTATCTGCCGCTGAGCAGCTATCGCCTTCCACTTTGAAGGTTGTCTCAAGGCCTGGGTACAAGTCAGCCACATTGGGCACATACTGGGCGTGGACATCGCCAGTATGGCCGAGCACGACCTGGCCACTGGCCCTGTCGTTGCCGCTGTCGATCCAGAGCATGGACCCAAGGTCAAACTGACCAATCTCCCAGCGCAATTCAGGGCTATCCGTGCAAGTGATGAGGATTGCGCCACCAGCGGGTCCGTTGATCTGATGCTCACCAAGGATATCCGGGGAGAATGCGCAGTTACCGTATCCCCAGCCAAGCCCAGCGGCACAGTTGTAGCGCTCCACCAGCAATTGTGCCTTCGGCAGACCGACATCACTCGGCCAGAAATTCTGTTGCCCCACGTTCGCCTCACTGACGACATCGGGGTCAAGGACCGTGACGTGCAATCCAGGCATATCCAGTGCGGTCAGGCGAAAGTGCATCTTCACCAAACGCGCCAGCATCTCCGAGCCCGTACCGCCTGCCCCGACCAGAATGATCTGGACAGGTTCTCTGGCTGACAGGTCCCCGCCAAAATAGAGTTTCTCGCCCATTAGCCTATCCCCTGCAGAAATTCACCGAGTGTTTCATCGAAGGACACCAGGTCCTCTTCCAGCAGCCCAGTGTCCGCCGCGATACGGGACTGCCAGACCTTGAGCCACTGTTTGTCATCCATTGTGTCCGGGTCGCCCGCGACCACTGCCGTGTGGTTGATGTGAGAGAAGCTGGTGTCACGCATCACGCCGCGCACCAGAGACCAGTTTGCCTGGTTGGCCACAAAGTGCTCTGGCATGTCAGCCTGTCCAATGCACACTTCGCCATCCCGCCCGATGTTTGGGAGTGGTGCGTGAAACAGCGCAGTGTTCTCCGAAACCGGCCCGCCGTCATAGGCTAGGACATAGAGCCTTGAGCGAGTCCAGATATAGATCAGCGGCGGCCACTGGACGTTGTCGCAAAAAAGCCCTGCTTCACCCCGATAGTACAGGGGCGCCCAATCACCACCCGGGTCAGCAAAGACAATCATCCATTTGTCCTGATAGATCAGGGTGTCAGGAATCCGACCGGCATCAAGGCCCTGGTAAGAGCCTGACATCGACCGGCTGTCACCACCCAGCTTCAGAGACTCCTGCAGCACAGTGGCGGCATCCGCATTGGATACGCGCTTCAGGCCTCCCAATGCACCGCTGGGTTCAATGTTGGCCACCATCATGTGGTCACCACCTTCGCGCCGCAGCAACAAAGCCGTATCGGGCAGTGTCTCCACGCCGCCTGTGCCTTCGATTTCAGTGAACATGTGATGTCTCCAATTACAGTAGGGGTGGCAAGTGCCGCGTGGCCACCGCCATCGACATGGGTTGGCGACTGACGGGGAGGTCCTTCGCTCGGCGAACAAAGCCCCTCCAGTCAATAGTCACCTGTTGGCCGCCCTGCCTTGTCGTCCGGTTGTCGTCCAGCATTGCTTCGTACCGCGCAAGATGACTGGCCTTCCACTGCTCCACCGTAAGGGCATCCTCACCCATTGGTTTTGGCCGGAGGCAGATAGATGGGATAGAGGATATCCTCGCCCTGGACCTCCGCATCTTCTTCGTAGACTGTTGTGTTGCGCAGCATCGGAAAGTGCTGACTGAGCAACTTCTTGTTCTCCTGCAGCCCAAGCTCGGGCTGGGGGAACTCGACGCGGCGACTGCCTTCGATAACAAAATACGATTTCATGCTATGCCTCGCTTACAGCAGGGATGGATTGTCGTCAGAAACACCGCCACTCGCAGTGGTGGCCTCGGCCTCGGTTTCAGCGCCAGGCGCCTCTGCGTCTGCGCCACCGTCATCCGCAGCACCTTCGGTGGCCTTGTGCAAAGCCTCCACAGTGTCGTCGGTGGTCGTGCGCTCGCTGTAGCGCTGCATCGCGGCCCCGTAGGCGGGTGTTAGCTTGCCCAGTTGTTCGGACAGTTCAACGTCTGCAGTCCGGGCTTCACCCGTAAACGCGATGGGCCTGGCCAGCGCCGCACGCAACTCGTTAACCCCCGAGGCCTCCTCGTCATCCAGTGACATGGAGTGCTGCGCCATATCAACCACCTGACACACCACATGGACCTTCCCGTCCTGACCGGCTTTGATGTTGAGAATAGCCCGGTCGGCCCCAACGGTGGTGAGCAGATCGTTCAATGCTTGGATCGTATTCATGCGAATCTCCTTGGTTATTGGTCAGCTTTACGCGTTGTCAGTCAGGTAAGGGCGCGGCGCGAACCCGGCCCAATTGAAGTCAGTGCAAGACAGAATGGCCTCCAATCGCTCCTTGCTTTTCATCGCCATCAACTTCTTAAAGGCTCCCTTGCCATGCGTCCGTTCATAGAAATCGCGGAAGCTTTCATGAGGCTCAACAGCTTCACTCAGTACGATTTCCAACTCTGCCTTGGTGTAAACACTCAGGCTTTCTTCACTGGGCTGCCAGGCATCAATGTAATAGGCTGCAGACCCATCCCCACCGCGAGCCATCTTGTTAACCTGCTGAAAAACGCCATCACTGTAGAGGTCCTCACCACCGTACTTGGAAGTGGCCTGCTCAACCCACAGGTCAGACACCTTCGCCAGGGTCTCCTCAAGTTGCTCTCGGGACATCCGGCTGCAGACTTCAATCAGTTTTGGGATACTGCAGGTCACCTGCACTGATTCCAGGTCGCCCTCAAGTTTGCCGTCAAAGTTCCCGGGAAAGGCATTGATCGCGCCAGCCACCGCAAACACCAGATCGAGATTGGCAGCCTCACGGTGATCCTTGAGATATCGAGCCGCCGCCACACGCTGAATTTTGGCGTGGTAGTTCAACTGCTTTTTGGGCGTGGCTTTCGCCGTGGTCTTCTTTTTGGCAGGCGGGTTGGTAGCCCCTTGGCTGGCAGGTGCCGGAGTCGCCTCGGGTGCCGGGACCTCATGAGACTGTTCAGCGCCAGCAGACGCCTCGGGCCCGGTGGCCAGGCGATAGGCTTCTTTGGCCTGATCGAAGCACTCCTGGTTGGTGCACCGCCCCTCGGTGCAGTCACCAAACGTCTTCAGTGCCGTACTGACTATCACCGCATTGTGAGCGCAACCCGCACATTCGTTCTTCACATGCTCATCGCCCAGAACTACCGCATCAATGCGCTGGGTATCGCTCACGGGTTTGACGTTCTCTCCAATGACCGTGGCATGGTCGCTTTCAAGCTCTGCCAAATGCGCGCGGAACCACTCGCCAGACTTGGCCTTGAAACATTCCGAATTGCCACACAGCCCACCGGCCACCCCGGAGTCAAACAGGCTCTGCTGTACCTCAGAGTTGTGCGGACAGGCCACGCAGTCAGCCTTGTCGAACCGGGCATAACTCAGGGGCACCTGAACTCGGGCAGCCACGTCGCGCAACTCCTTGACCGACAAGCCCTCCACAATTACCCGGTCCAGAAGCCTCTTTTGCTCATCAGTCGCCAGTTGCGACAGAATTTCTGCATGGCCGAGGTGAATCAACTTGTTGGCCAGAGCCGTCAGAACGCCTTCATGGCAGTTTTTCAACTGAACGTAGCGGCGAAGCTTGGACTCGCTGACCCCAAGGAACTCAGCAGCTTTGTTGAAGTCACCATCAAAATTGCCTACCAGGGCCGCGTATTGTTCGATGAGTACTGCATCATTCAGGTCCTCACGCACAGCGTTCTCAGCCAGCATAATGTTTTTCGCCTGCCGGTCGTCCACCAGGCGAACCATCACCGGCACCTGCGCCAGCCCAACATCCTTGGCCGCCTCCCAGCGACCATAACCTGCCAGTACCTGATAAACCCAGCCGCCCTGCGCCTGCACTGGGCGAACCACCAGATTCTGGTTGATGCCTTCGGCCCGAATGCTCTCCTTCAGTTCGGCGAAGGACCCGGGGTCACGCTGCAAACGGAAGTTCCCCCAGGGTGCGGGCACCAATTCGTCAATGCCCAGCGTCATCAGCGCCCGGTTCTCAATGACTTCACCGTCTATGGTCACGCCCACGCCCTTCTGCTCTGCTACAGTCATGCCGACTCCTTTAATGTGTTCTCAAGCCGCCTGGGCAGCGGGTGGGTTTATGGGTCTGGTGCGAAGTGCTTCGCACACTGATTCATCATCGAAATTTGATGCAAAGAACAAGCAATCAAGGACGGCCATACGCCTGACAAATTCCATCAGAAACAGCCAGGCAGTGCCGTCTTCAGGCAGGCTGCTCATTGCCGTATCACTCCACTCCTGCATGCCCGCAAAAAGCATATCCAGAAGATCGCTGGACCACTCCCGGACCAGATCACTCTCTTCATCGCAGGCCGTGAGTCTCGTAGTATCGGGAAAGCGCTTCAGGGACATTGGCCGCACAACCGGATCACCCCCTGATGTGATGATGTTGGAGAAATCCTGATCGGACATGTAGGCCAAGCCATTGGCCCACTGGGTCACTTGCCCCAGCAGGGGTTGGTCAACATCTTTCTTCGCATCCTCGCGCAACAGCCATCCCCACTTTTGCGCCAGCAGGCTGAAACGGAAGGCGCTAACGCAGTCTTCGTGCGCATCGACGCCATACTGCAAATTCTCAATGAAGGCCTCAGGCACCAACTCGCAGAGCGTCTTCGCAATATCACTGCAGCCACTGGCATCGAATGAATCAGACATCACTTCAAATAGCGCTCGCTCAACATCGTCTTCACTGCGCTCGCGGACAATAAACAGCGCCTGCTCAACCGCTTCCAGCGAGAACTCCTCGACAAACTCTATCTCCAGGTGCGGTCCAGACATCAGCAAATTGGCGTGGAAGAATTCAAAATTGACTCCGTCTGGAAGCCATCGGGAGTACTGCTGGGCAATGGCTTTGAGAATCGCTCGAGATTGAGCCCCCCGGTCGACAACGTCCACGCTGGCCACCTGCAGCGTCCCGTTACACGCCAGCCACAGGCCTTCTGTATCGAGCCTCAGCAAGAAGAAATGCATGGAATTGGTGCCAAGATGCCAAGGCTCATAGGAGTCATCCTGGGCCAGCAAGGGACACGAGGAAACGGTGGCCACATACTCCTGCTTTAGCAGGGCACCCAAACGCTGTAGCGTGGTATCCGCCAAATCTCCCAGCGCGACCTCAAACACAGCCTCGCTGTCCTTAAAGGCAGGCAGATCAAGATCACTTGCTATGCCCGCCTCCTCGGCCAGATCAAGAACGCTTCTGACCATGAACGGCGTAACACCTCTATTACCCCAGTAAGTGCCCTCCCTGGCGCCACCGTGCATGGCCACCAGGTCGGACCAATTCGGGATGCGATAGCCAGTAAAAGAGCTGCTGTGCTCGCTTTCACACGGCGTGGTTGGCTTGTCTGCGATCTGATTCATGTGCCCATAATCCCACGGAGGCCCAGACAGCGGAGCAAGCCATCACCCGCAATGACGGACCAAGCCCCTGCGCAGAGCGAAGCGAAGCGCTGGACAGCCCAAACCCTGCAGGGCCACCCTGGGGATTCCATATCGCTATACCCAGGGTGCGCACAAAGAATGGCTCTTGGAGGGCTTTCTCTCCGGTGCACGATGGCGCTTGGTCTTCCTCTTGCCGTTCAGTGCCGCAGAGACCACAGAGCGACTACGGCCCATTGCATGGGCGATTAACGAAGGCCCCTGGCCACGCCTGTAGCGCTCCCACATTTCGTTCAGTTCTTCCTGGCTAACCTGGCGTGCGTTACCGCGCATTCCTAAATCCTCTCCGCATACACAGCCAGGTCAGGCAACCTCTTGGCCTGACACCAGGGTGAAGAACTTTGCTTCACTATCCGCCTGCTGCAGGTCATCAAGCTCGTCTGCAGACAGGTTGAAACACTGGGCAAAATGGCGATGCGTACTCTCAATCGACCCGAATGAAATCGAGACAGTATCATCGTCATCGCCGGCCTCCCGTCCCTGCCAGAGTCGATAACGGTGCCCGTTGATCCGCTCACCATAAGCCCAGACGTCGTTTGCCGGCTCCGGGGAGGAGTCATTGGCTTGCAGGGTGACGCTGCCTGGATCAGACGCCACTACCGTCCCTCCGCAGTAGTCGGCCACCAGCCCAGCGAGATCGTCACGAAACCGCTGATTGACCTCGGCATCATCCAGGTGCCCTACATCTGAGGGATTTAGCAGGAGCTGGCGCACGATGTGCGCCAGCGCGTAATTGTCGACAGTGTGATTCGTGCTCATGACGCTCTCCTCGAGTTATCAGTGAATGGTGTGCTGGGCAGTGTCAGTCGGCCCCGCAAGACTCAACACCGAAAGCACCCTTTGGGATCTGCCAGCCCGGAGGCCTCTATTGATGAACACCCGTGCGAATGGCACCGTATGGAAAAACCGAACGCGGTTCTGGTTGTGGCCCCTCACGGTAGTCTTCTGACACCACCTGATAGCGCGGATTGGCATTCCCGACCTTGACAACCTTTTGGCCCGGTGCGCACCATGCCTCGGCATCCTCCGGTGTCTTGTGGTGCTTGACCATGTTTGTTTGGCCCATGCCGACACCGCTCAAACCGGCCCACAGAATCTGATCGTCTGGCCACCCCATGAATCCGCTTTCCAGCCCTCCTTGCATTTCGCCACGGTCCCGCCCGTGGGCGTCCAGAAACTGGCGAACACTGAACCATTCTTGCGTGCCACGAAACTCGATAAGGCCGCTCTCTTTGTCTCTGCTGTAAACATTCAATTGAATCATTGGTTTCTGCCTCGTGCTATCTGCGACGATTAATCGCCGCGTGATTGGTCGATAGTGCTTCCACCATCGCACTGAATGGAGTGTCAGTCGGCCCCGCAAGACTCGACACCGAATGCACCCTTTGGGATCTGCCAGCGCTGCCCTTCCGGCAGCATGATGGGCAGGGTGTACTCTGTCTTCATGGCCTGCTCCAGAGCTTCAGCGTCATCAATCTCAAGAGGCTTGCCGCGTGTGGCTATATCCACAACGTCGATCCGATCCCGGCTGATGGTGGTCTTGAACTCGTGCTCATAGGCCTGGATGGCTCGCACCCGCTCAGGGAAGTACTCGCGCATCGTTGCCCAGATCCTCGGGCCATTATAGATACACGTCATACAACTACTCCGACCCCATCCAAGCCTGTAGGGGACAGGCGGGATGACCCGATGGCGCTCAAGGATGGCCCAGACCTCTTCCTCGCTCCAGTGCAACACTGGGCGCCAATGATCGACGTGACGACTGAGCTTGCCAGAGCGGCGGTCACAGAAATGCGGTTCCAGTTGGTTGTACTTCGCTCGCCCGGAGGACTCTTCACGCCGCTCACCAGTGATGAACAGCGTGCGCCCACGATTGAAGCGTTCCTGGTTGTTGATAGCCCGGCGTCCAACATCGATCTTGAGGGCGCCGCTGCACCAGCGGGTCTGGAGGTCCATGGACACCTGTGGAAACCGGCGCCGGGTGCCTGGCTTGGCGCGGGTGGTATTGCGCTCCAGTCGCTTTACTCCGTCCGGCGTTTCGATGACATGGGGTTTGGAGAAGGACTCGTGCTTGAGCATCTCGCCCTCAAAGCCACCCTCAAGCCAGGAGAAGTAGAGCGGCACGCCGAATGCCTCGGCCAGCTTGCGGTTGTAGTCCGCCATGAACAGCCAGTCCATCAGAGAGCTACCTTCACGGCCATCCACGTCGTGGTGCCACAGCTCGATCTTGGAGCGGTCTACACCAGACTCCAGGATGGAGAGGAAGGCTGCCCAGCCGTCCTTGCCGCCACTGTGGCAGACCACAATGTGATCATAGGAGTCCAGATCCACTTCCGGGCACTCAAAGTAGACACCAACCGGAGTCAGGGACTCATCAACGCCCCACATGTCCAACTGAGCGCCAATGGCAGGAATGATCACCTGGTCGTCATACTTGTGAGTTGTCATAGCATCAAGGCCTTCGTTCGAAACGATGACGCTATTGTCTCAACAGAAGCGGCCCGCAGAGGCGGAGACAGGCCCGACATGCCCGATCAAAACTCCCCGCCGAGCGCAGCGAGGCGGTGTACGGACGCGCCTGCTTAGGCCTCCGTAGGTAGCCAGGTGATGGTCTGTGGGTGGGCGAGGTGATAGTGATCTGGGGCGATGACGCCCAGACGTTTGGCGATCTGCACGATTTGACTATTGCGGCCTATTTTCTCCAGTACTGCTTCGGCGCCGGCGCACACCGAAACATCAGTGGGATCGTATGCGCCTTCCTCGGCAAAGTTTCTTCCGTCGTTCCGATACACTGTTTTGTGGCAACTGAAGGTCGGATCGCCGCCTCGCAAGAGGCCGTTCAGGATATCGTCACGCCGGCCGGGGGCCAGATCGATGGCATTGCCGTCGCAGCGGAAAGGACAATTTGCACATGGTTTGGTGACGGAAAAAATGCGAACACTGCGAGGATCATTGTCCATGTCGAGGCCTGTTATAAATGGTCAGTACACAGTACAATGGTAATATACTATATACAAGAGTGCCATAAATGCTCACGCTCCGCAGAAAGCAAAGAGACATATTCCGTCCCCGACTGGCCCCGGCCGCCCAACTGTACGACGCCTTTGTGGAGGCGGCATCCCACCGGAACAAGGCTGATGGACTTGAGTGGATCGAATTTGAGATTGAACAGGTTCATAAGGAAGCCTTGCGGGTCGCTGAGCGTTACAACTTTCCTGCTCCCTCTCGCGACGACGTGCGAAAGGCCAGTGACGAAGCGTCCGGCCATGCAGACTATGGGGCAAAGTTCGCTTTCTATGTATTGGAAACTATGGCGCAACCTCCGTGGCCACACGAATGGCTGCGCCACTGACCCAGGATGTTGCGTGACATAGGGGCTGTACATATGTACAGTTATGGCTTGACAGATAACTGCAGGGGATCAAGATGAACTACGCTGAGGTGGGCAAAGCTTTGGAAGAAACCGGAAAGAAAATCCAGAAGGCGAACAACCAACTCGATAAGGTTCTGGAAAAACTCGTTGAGTTTGAAGATTTGTCCGAACGAAAAAGCCATGCAATCGAGCAGATCAATGGCAACCAGATTCGTGATGCGATTGCCACTCTGCAGGGCTTGGAGAAGGATCAATTAAAGGCTGAGAAGCTGGCTGTTGACGAGACCCGGTTGAGAGAAGAGATCAAGGCATTGATGGCTGAGGCCGAGAAGACTGTTGCAGGCAAGACGGAAGAAGCCCCTGCGCTAAGTGTTGCAGGCGGCAAGGAAAAGGCAGCCTGAAGACCGATGCCCGCCAAGGGCGGCCAAGGCCGCCCACTCCCATCCAGGAAGACCTTCGCACCACCACTCACAGACCTCCCGAACAATCCCTGTTATTCCGGCACGAATGGTGTGTGCGGAGTGCCTTTAGGCAATTCGCTGGGCGCCGGCGAATTGTGAAACTGGATCGAAGAGACCCGCTCAAGCGACCATAGAACACCCCGCGCCCTCCCCTCTGCGAGCGCTCTCTGGCCAACATCGGCTCGCCGTGCAGAACGATCAACCAGGATCAGGTGAAAGCATTTGGTCGGATGGTCCAGGTCAACTGGAAAGACCGCCAACCCAATCTCTCTGGCCACCGTCTCTTCAGGAAGAGACGCCGGCAAGCCTACGATATCGCCAAGGAACACAGAAGAGCTCGATGCCGGCAGCAGTGCAATGTCACAGAAGTGAATCGCCCGGTCGAGTGCTCCTGTGTTGAGGAAAAATCGCTTGTGCGGCAAATCATCGATTGTGGCCGAAGAACCGAGTTTCTGGGCTAGGTGACAGGCGATAGCAAAATGGTGCGACGCATCTTTGTTCTCAAGCCACCAGCGCTCTGACCAACTGTCAGTGACTGCTGCCACGCCTGAATCAGTGCGCGCCCTGACGTGTGGCATCGCGCTCATGAACATCTCTTCATCGGATAGGTCGGCCCAACCAGAAAAATCCGGACTCTGGAGAACTATCCTCGCCCAATCAGATAACGTACTGGGTGTGTTTTCAGGGTCGGCCCAATCTCCTGAAAACGCGCGGGACGCCATGCACCCTGAGAATTGTGTCAGTGCTCGAAACGAAGCCCAGTGCTCAATCTCGACCCACTCCCGAAGCGCTGCGATCGCCTGGTTGTGACCATCACGGTACCCTGGCCTTACGCGCAAGGAACTGAAGCCTTCCAGTGCTAGCCGAGACCGACCGTTGACGTGATACGACCAGCGACTGGGCAGATCCGGCAGGTCTTCACGAAGCCGAATATTGCCGACGAGATATGAGTCTGGCATAACGCTACGAGCCAGAGCATTGACTGCGCCGTGGATATTGCCCATTGATAGTCCTCCAATAGTTTTGATTCAGTTTCCAAGGTTTGCGACCAAGCAGGGCTATTCACACGGCTGCCATGATCAGGTCCTCAATATCAAATTGGTCGCCAGTGTCTGGTTCGCCGCCAGACACATAAGCCGGGTGCTGTCGTAGGGAATTTGGGTCAGACACATCATAATGCGCTACCACATCACCCAGAGCGTGGCACCGCAACTGCGCATCAGCCAACTGGGACTGGTAGCCTCTGCCGGCACGGATGACACCAGTCTGAACCAGCCACTGAAGTTCCTGAGCACTTGACTTGGAACCATCGGCGAACTCCATTGCCCACCACCAAATGAAATCGGCACAAACATGGATATAGGCGGGATCAGTGATTGCTGCAAGGTCAACAGCGATATGGTCCGCATAGCCAATCACATCATGTCTACGGCCATCGCCAGAGACGTAACTGCTCTCAGCTGATGCGTTCAAGTCAGAACGACCATCGGCTCCAGACGTGTCCGCAAACATCGCCACCACAGGGTCGAAATAGGAAGCCTTGGCGCCAGAATCTGAGCCAGCCACATTGATTCGGCCGAAATTGCGCTTCATCAAGTGCGGCTCTGCCGCTGAGCGCAGTTTCTGTATTTTGTCCTCTGTCACTACCTCACAGACCGACAGGTCAGCGGTATAGCGGATCTCGCCATCGCAAGTGAAGTAGATACCAAATTCCTCAATGATCCGGATTAGCGAACCCGGCTTCTGGACACCATATCGGGCCCAGAAAAAACCGATCATCAGCAACTGCTCTGCATCCATGATTGGCGGGAACCGGCGCGGCTTGCCGGAGTTTTCAGACCAGCGGTCTTCCATCATGTCCACCGACAAAACCCAGCGCAGCAACTGCTGCTGCCATTCCGGAGAATACGCCCCAGCCGAAATCGACAAACAACCATCTGCATCAATGGCCCGAGTCAGCCAGGTACGGTTGCGGCGCACGTCATGGCCCGCCCGAATGGCTTCGCTGAGCATCACAAGAGGCTTCAGTTCCGGCCACCGGTCCAGCATCGACCACAGGCTGTGATCCCGGCTCACCTTCTGGCAAATCCAACACCCTGTCCGCCCACCGCTGCAGGTGTTCCCTGCCTGACCAAAAGTCGGGTCGACGGCACCGATTGAGCAGGTAGACTCGCCCAGCCCCTCATACAGAATTATGGTTGGAACAAAATCAGAGAAGGTCTCAAAGCCAATGCGGTTGGCGTCATGAGCCCCATTGAGGAACTGCCAGACATCACCCACAGTCCAGTCAGCAATAGGCGACAGCATCCATTGGCCGTCGCCAGACAGGTATGGCACATCAAACCGCTCTCCGCGGCCTCGCATACGCTCGCCACGCGTTTGTGACTCATCATAGCGAGTACCGATCAGGGTCAGAATGCGGCCTGCCCCATAGTGCTTGCTGAGTTCGCGCTTGGCCAGATCCATCGGACGTTTCTTCAGATCGATCGTGCAGGCGGACGAGCCGGACGGAGTGCTGGCGATGCCTTTGCCACCGATCATCGAGACCAGGTAAGCATCCTGCGCCCTGGGCATCACAAAGCGCTGCTGTACATCAAGTCCTTGCGCCCGCGCCCAGGCGAGCATTTGCGAACTCATCTCATGCGCCAGCAATGTAACCTTGGGATTCTCCGCGCGAGTATCTGCAGTCAGAACCACTACCTTCTTGCTCACGCCGGTTCGGGCCTTGTAACGACGGACAGCCTCAAGGCACAGCGCCAGCATCGCCCCGCTATCCTTCCCATAGCTGACCCCGGGCGCCAGAACATCGAAGCCTTCCAGAGCGCGCTCAATGCGCAGAATGGACTGCTCAAGCAAGTCTGGAAACGGCAGGCGCGAACAGGCCTCAGAAACAGTGGAGTCTGCGCTGTAGAAAAGATCGTGCTGCTGCTCGGCCATAATGAGTCTGCTGCCATAAATTCGTATAGCAACAGCATACTGGCTAGCGAGACAGCGGCCGGCGCCACACCCACCGACATTTATCCTCACCACCCAGCGCAGAGCGCAGCGAAGCGCCCAAAACGGCAAGGCCGACCGCTACACCAAGATGTTTTGTCGTTAATATCGCCGCCCAGATGAACAACAAAGTGGTTTGTCGTTCATCCGTGAGCGACATGTTCATTTCTAAGCGGCGATTAAGGCTGAAACCATACGGTGTGCGCCTATCCGTGGCCCAATGTTATCTTCCTTCGCATAATTCCGCTTGCCTTCGAAACCTTCTACCTCTGCCTGCTGCTCGGAGGTCATCGTTTCATAAGGCGCTTGACCGTAGTCCTTGAACAGCCAGTTTCGGCGGGTGCCCACGAAAATGTTCCATCTGCGCAATGCATCAGTGTCCTTGAACACCAAGTGTGTCGTGCCCTTGCGGTATATCCGGATTTTGAAGAAAGTTGACTCGATGCTATCCCCTGTGGCGCCTTCCTTCACTGCCGTTGCGATGGCCTCCAGTATCGACACAAAGTCTTGTTGCCCTGAAAAGTAGGACAGCACCTTGTCCAAGTCATTGAGGTCATCTTCGCCGTAGCGACTACGGCGAGATGGACTAGAGGAAAAGCGGTGGAAGATATCATCGAAAAAATTAACCGGCAGAATAATCTTCCGGCTGATCTTGCGGGCATCATTCGTCTTCCAGGTGCTATACAAGTAATAATTTTCCCCACAGTTCGAATAGTAGCTATGCGTTGAAGTGACCGTGTCGAACAATGACTCAATGGTTGCTTCCAGAGCCTCCCGGTAGCCCCCAACGATGCGTTCCAGGAATGCGTGAACGTTGCGCTTATTGAATGCCATCTTGGAGTTGATATTGATCTGCTCCCGGATAGTCGCTTCAGCAGCACTGGTCAGGTATTTCTGCGCCTGGGGCATGTCGAGGACCTGGCTCCAGTATTGCTCGCGCAGTTTCTCCAAGAAATCCGCACTTACGTCGTCCACATCCTGCTGGCCGCTCATTCGGCCATCCCAATCCTTTGTGGATAGGAATAGCGCCTCACCCAGCAAAGGCGCTCGCCGACCAAACGTTTCGATCATGTCGAGACCGGCTCCCCGCGCCACTTCATATCGTTCCACCAGAGCAGCAACGGGGTCACCCTGAGCAACTTCATTGCCGATCACCTGCTCATCACGCTCTGGGCGAAACTTATCCGCTTCCATATCAGCAAAGTACTGCTGATTGTGTTTGCGCTGGCCCATGTTGATCGTGACCAGGGCGACCTCTACCGTGGTGGCGCGCTCTGCCTCACAAAAGGCCTGTTGGAAGTACTCCACGTCGGCGCCCAAAGCTTTGAGCCGAGCCACGAGATCCTGCCGAATGATGGTGTAGGGATTACGCAAGGTCTCCGCGTTCAGCAGGCAAACGATCTGCCCGGAACCTTTCATGATATCGATGGCATGTAGGAGGTGCTTGTCGCCATCGGCAAATGGGGGATTGAGCACAACGGCTTGAAAACCATCGCCGCCCCAGTACTGGAGGAAATCGCTATCTACGACCTGGTGATCTTGTTCGCGCAGAACAGCCTGCAAGCCCGGGTCAATTTCTATGGCAAGCGTCTTGATGCGCCGCCCCGTCCTCGGCGTTACAAACACATTCAGAAGGTCACCCTTCCCCGCACTGCCATCAAGAACTCGCCGCACCCCAGACATGTCGAGCTTCGACTTGATGTAGGCTGCAAGTTTTTCCGGTGTGGGGTAGAACTGATAGCCAAACATGGCTCTCTCCGTTTTAATACAACTGGTCATCGATGACCTGGACTTCGGTGGCAAGAAAACGAGCCCAGAAAATACCGCCCTCGGCAGACCCGAATGCCGTCACGTCTGCGACACCCGAACCCGGAGCTTGCCTCACCAAGTAACGTTCACGCTAATACCAATACCGAGCAGTGCAAGAACGCCATAGAGGAGGCCAATTACAATACCCAACACAATAGCGGAAAGGGCAATGTACGCAGGCCACCGCAGGATGGGCGAGAGGAAGCTCGCCGCTTCGTAGGCTCCGAGGATCAAGCCGAAAAAACTCAGCAACAGGTTCATGAAAACACCTCCTAAGACTCGTCGTTCATCTGTGTCCATTGTGCCTGACCAGCAAGACGCCATGCGCCAACAAAGCCAGGCATGACCAGACAATAACCATCCCTGAGCGGCAGCGAAGGGACACCAAAGGCAGGAAGGTGACACACAGGACAAGTTAAGGACGCCCAGGCACAGTGACGCCCAGCGTTAAGGAACCTCTGAATAATCGACTCAGAGACTCGGTAATCGACATTTCGGCCAAAT
>NZ_JAIUMC010000058.1 GCF_022565775.1 Natronospirillum sp. | reverse complement strand
GCCTGGTCGGCGATCGAGCGGGTGATGGCCTGCCGTATCCACCAGGTGGCGTAGGTGGAGAACTTGTAACCGCGGCGGTATTCGAACTTGTCGACGGCCTTCATCAGGCCGATATTGCCTTCCTGAATCAGGTCCAAAAACTGCAGGCCGCGGTTGGTGTACTTCTTGGCAATGGAAATCACCAGACGCAGGTTGGCCTCGACCATTTCCTTCTTGGCGCGCCGCGCCCGGGCTTCGCCAATGGAGATGCGGCGGTGGATATCCTTGATCTGCACCAGGGTGAGCCCGGTGATCTTTTCCAGATTGCGCAGCTTGCGCTGGGCACGCTTCAGTTCGATTTCGTTCTCGAACAGGCGGGCACCGTAAGTCTTGTCATCAAACAGCTTGTCCAGCCATTCGCTGTTGGTTTCATTGCCCTGAAAGCTCTTGATGAAGGTGCGGCGCGGCATGCCGGCCTGTTCGGTGCAGATGCGCATGATGTTGCGCTCTTGCGTGCGCACGATATGCACCGCATTGCGCACATTCTGCAGCAGCAGGTCATACTGGCGATTGGCCAGTTTGAACGGAGAGAAGAGGTCACCCAGGTCATTCAGGGCTGTATTGGCCTTCTTGCTGTCGCGGCCATGCTTCTCGATCAGGTCCTGTGCCTTGTTGTAGGCGTCGCGCAGCGCTTCGAAGCGGGCACGGGCGAGTTCCGGATCGACGCCGCCATCGGCGGGATCGTCATCCAGATCGTCGTCATCACTGTCGCTGTCATCGTCGTCCTTGCTGGCGCTGGCAGCCGCCGGGGCGCTGGGGGTCGGCGGCGCCACGGCGTCGTCCGGGTCCAGAAAGCTGTTCAGGATGTCGGTGAGGCGGCCTTCTTCTTCCTGGCTCGCATCCCAGGCTTCGAGCACATGCTCGATGTTGCCGGGAAAGTGGGCCAGGGCAGACATGACTTCACGCAGACCTTCTTCGATCCGCTTGGCGATGACAATTTCGCCTTCCCGGGTCAGTAGTTCGACGGTGCCCATTTCGCGCATGTACATGCGCACCGGATCGGTGGTGCGACCGGTGTCTGATTCAACGGCAACCAGAGCCGCCGCCGCTTCTTCAGAGGCGTCTTCATCAGCGGGGCTGGCGTCGTCTGACATGAACAGGGCATCGCCTTCGTCGGGAGCAACCTCGACCACATTGATGCCAATGTCATTGATCATCCGGATGATGTCTTCGACCTGTTCCGGGCTGGCAATTTCTTCGGGCAGGTGATCGTTCACTTCGGCATAGGTCAAGTAACCCTGGTCCTTGCCTTTGGAGATCAGTTTCTTGAGGCGCGACTGTTGTTGCTGAGATTTTTCAGCCATCCAAATACCTGTTATCTGTCGTGTGCTCGGGAATAAGGCCTGCAGTTCGTGAACCGATGTGGCGCCCGAAAAAAGGCGCAGTAGTATAGCCCAATAGGCCATACCTTTTCCACTGCCTGCTGAGGCTTCCGGTGCAAAGGGTTCATGCTGGGATCATTCGAATGTTGGGCTCATCTTGCTCTTTTTCAACAGCTCCAGATAACGTTCTTTCTGAATCTGTGTCATTTTCTTCCTGTCTGTCAGCCAAAGTTGCTTTAATTGTTCGTATTCTTCACGTTCTGACGGTTCGTGTGTCAGATCGCGCAGCAAGGCGCGAAGAATGTCTTTGTGGTGCTGCCCCGGCTCGCTCTGTCGGGTCAGGATGGCGAAATATTCCGTGCGCGACAGGCCACGAAGCAATTCCTCAAACCCATGAGGCGCAAGCTGGTCCATGGCTTCATATCTGTTTTGAGCCGGATGAGACTGTAACAAGGTTAGCATACTTTTCACCCACGCGACGTGATCGCCTTCCCGAAATTGTCGCTCGCCGATGTCCACCTGAGTGGCCAGCGAAGGCCAGCACAGCATTAGTGCCATGGCTTTCTGCCAGGGCGGCGGCTGGCGGGTCTGGTTCAGGTCGCGTGGCGAAGGCGGGCGCATGAAGGCAGCCTCAAAACGGCCCTCGGGCGGCCCGCTCTGGATATCGGGCGGCGGCCCCTCCTGCATCCAGGCGGGCGGTGCCCCGGGGTCATCAGCCATCGGAGGAGGAGGCGGTGTATCCGCGGGCCTGGCGATCGGGTGTTCTGCCGCTGCGGCGACTGAGGCGCGCGGTTCCGGGAGTTCCGCCAGGCGCTGGCGAATCAGCTCGGGTGGCAGTCCGGCAATATCGGCCAGGCGCTGAATGATCAGCGGCAGCAGCATGCCCGATTCGGGCAGTTGCTTCAGTTGCGGCAGGGCAATATGCACCAGGCGGGCCCGGCCGTCCATGGTCTCCATGTCGACCTGCTCCTGCCAGTGCTGGAGCAGAAACTCGCTCAGGGTGGGCGAGGCGTCCAGCCTGGCTTCAAAGGCTTCCAGCCCCTCCTGTCGAATCAAGGTGTCCGGGTCTTCGCCCTGCGGCAGAAAAAGGAACCGCAGCGTCCGTCCGTCGCCGGCCTCTGCCAGCGCCGTATCCAGAGCGCGCACGGCCGCCTTGCGTCCGGCATCGTCGCCGTCGAAACAGAAGATGACTTCATTGGCCAGACGGAAAAGCTTGGCCAGATGGTCCGTGCTGGTCGCCGTGCCCAGCGTGGCCACTCCATAGGGGAGCCCGAACTGATGCAGGGCAATGACATCCATATAGCCTTCGACCACCAGAAAGCGTTCTGGCTGCCGCTTGGCCTGCAGGGCTTCGTAGAGGCCGTAAAGCTCGCGCCCCTTGTGGAATATCGGGGTCTCGGGCGAGTTCAGATACTTGGGCTTGTCATCACCCATGACCCGGCCGCCGAAGGCAATCACGCGCCCCCGGATATCGCGGATGGGGAACATGATGCGGTTGCGAAAGCGGTCATATGTGCGGCCGTCTTCGCGCGCGATGGTCATGCCGGATTCGACCAAGCGCTCCAGTTGATGCCGGTCTTCGTCGACCTTCATTTCACGCAGCAGACTGTCCCAGCCGGGCGGGGCAAAACCGACGGCAAACTGCTGCGCCACCTGGCCACTCAGCCCGCGTTCTTTCAGGTAGCGTACGGCGCCATCACCGCCGGAGTGCTCACGCAACTGTCGGCGATAGAAGTCGGCCGCCTGCTCCAGCACGCCATAGAGGGTTTTCTGCTGCTTGCGACGCCTGTCCGCTTCGGGGTTGTGCTCGCGCGGCACTTCCATGCCCGCCATGCGGGCCAGTTCCTCAACGGCTTCGGGGAAGGGCATGCGGTCATGCTCAAGCAGGAATTTCAGCGCATTGCCCGAGGCGCCGCAGCCAAAACAGTGGTAGAACTGCTTGTGCGGCACCACATTGAAAGAGGGTGTTTTCTCATTGTGAAACGGGCACAGACCCAGGTAGCTTTTGCCGGCCTTTTTCAGCTTCACCCGGGATGAGATGACATCCACGATATCAACGCGGTCGTTCACTTCATCAATGAAGGATTGGGGGATCAGGCCGGCCATGCTGTGCGTTTCCTGAGCGACTGCGCGAAAATAGGCGATAGGGTGCGACGTACGCTTTCACTGAGTATAGCGAAACTGTCAAACGAGGAAAGCGATGCGGCGGGTCGACACCGGGTGGTGTATCAGCCCAGTCGGGCCTTGACCTTCTGGCTGACCTGACCCATATCGGCACGCCCCTGGGTCTGCGGCTTGAGCACACCCATGACCTTGCCCATATCGGCCATGCCGGAGGCTCCGGTCTGCGCCAGAGCGTCTTCGATCAGAGCGTCCAGTTCCTGATCGGTCAAAGCGGCGGGAAGAAATTGCGCAATCACCTCCAGTTCTTCTTTCTCAATGTCGGCGAGGTCCTGCCGACTGGCAGCTTCAAACTGGCTGATGGAGTCGCGGCGCTGCTTCTGCATTTTATCCAGAACGGCCAGCACGCGGGCATCATCCAGCTCGATACGTTCATCTACTTCCACACGTTTGATGTCGGACAGAATCATGCGCAACACGCCCAGGCGGGCCTTGTCTTTGGCGCGCATGGCGTCTTTCATGGCGGACTGCAATTGGTCCTTGAGGGCCATGATGAATCAACTCCTGTGGAAGCAAAACGTATCGACAGGGGGCTGCGCCGCACACAGCCCCGGCTGCACATACAAACGGAATTTCTGAATCAGGCGCTGTTGGTCAGTCGCTGATCAGAAGTTGCGTTGCAGACGCTTCTGTTCGCGCTGCAGTTTTTTGGCGTGACGCTTGACTGCAGCAGCAGCCTTGCGCTTACGAGCCCAGGTCGGCTTTTCATAGAACTCACGGCGACGAACGTCTGCCAGAACGCCGGCCTTTTCGCAGGAACGCTTGAATCGACGCAGTGCGACGTCGAACGGCTCGTTGTCTTTCACTTTTACCTGAGGCATTGAGTACCCTTTTCTTCCGTTGTGTATGTTGGTTCGTAGCATGTCAGCTATTGGTCGATCAATTAATGACCAGCTGCCCAAGTTTGGGATGCGCGATTTTACGCCCGCCCGATGGCAAAGTCAAAGCACAGAGCAGAGGTATTAGGCGCTAATTTGCTCTACCGGCAGCCCCCTGTTGACGAGACTGTCAGCAACACCTGCCGTTGCAAGACACTCTGGTGTCGCTTCGCGGGTAGCACTGGCGCCATGCACTCAGTATTATCCGTGCTTCGCCATGCAAAGTACCGGGTAAAGCCTGAATATGCGAGTGTTGGGTATAGAATCCTCCTGCGATGAGACAGGCGTCGCGCTCTACGATACCGATCGTGGGTTGCTGGCGCATGCACTGTTCAGCCAGATAAGTCTGCACGCTGAATATGGGGGCGTCGTACCGGAGCTGGCCTCGCGGGATCATGTGCGCCGCGTGCTGCCCCTGATCGATCAGGTGTTGCAGGAGGCCGGCTTGCAGCGTCAGGACCTGAACGGCGTCGCCTATACGGCAGGCCCCGGACTGCAGGGTGCTCTGATGGTCGGTGCCATGATCGGACGCAGCCTGGCCCTGGCCTGGGGTGTGCCAGCGGTGGCCGTGCATCATATGGAAGGGCACCTGCTGGCGCCGATGCTCGAAGCTGATCCGCCGGCCTTTCCGTTTGTCGCTCTGCTGGTATCGGGTGGCCATACTCAACTGGTCAAGGTCGAAACGCTGGGGCGTTATGAACTGCTGGGTGAGTCTCTGGATGACGCGGCCGGAGAAGCCTTCGACAAGACAGCCAAGTTGCTGGGCCTGCCGTATCCAGGTGGGCCTGAACTGGCGGCCTTGGCGGAGCACGGGAGAGCCGGGGAATATACCTTTACTGCGCCGATGATTGACCGCCCCGGCATGGACTTTTCATTCAGTGGCCTCAAGACGGCTGTGCGTCAGGCGGTTGCCAGGCTGTCTGGCCCGCCGGATGAGCAGACCAAGGCTGATATCGCCGCCGGCTTCCAGGCGGCCGTGGTGCGCGCGCTGGAAATCAAATGCCGCCGTGCCCTGCAGGCCACCGGCTACCGCCGTCTGGTGGTGGCCGGCGGGGTGAGTGCCAACCGATCATTGCGTCAGGCGCTGGACCGGATGGTGAAAAAGGAGCAGGCTCAGGTCTACTATCCGGACCTGCGCTTTTGCACCGACAACGGCGCCATGATCGCCTACGCCGGTGCCCAGCGTCTGCTGGCCGGGGAACAGACCCCCTCGTCGGTGACGCTGCGCGCCCGCTGGCCACTGACTGAACTCTTGCCCCCGGGGGAAGCCGCATGACAACGAGCACCGACCGTATTGTCATTCGCAACCTGCAAGTACCCACTGTCATTGGTGTCTATCCGCATGAGCGCACGCAGAAGCAGACCCTGCGCGCCGACTTGACGCTCCATACCGATATCAGTGCAGCAGGCAGAACCGATGATCTGAACAAGACGCTGGACTATGCTGCCATCGCCGAGTCTGTCGTGTCGTTCGGAGAGCAGTCCGAATACGAATTGCTGGAAGCCTTTGCCGAACAGCTCTGCAGTCGGGTGTTTGAGCGGTTCCAGCCTTCGGCATTGGATCTGGCCCTGTACAAGGACGGCTGCATACCCGGTGCCCGGGGAGCTGAACTGCACATTCATCGGCGTCGACCCGTCTCCGGAGATTCCGTCTGATGGCTGCCGGGAGATAAGCATGGCCAGACCCGCTTCTGATACAGGCCTCAGGCCAATCGATCCGGTGGAAGTGCTGCTGGGTCTGGGCTCCAACACCGATCGCGAGCGGCATCTGCAACTGGGCCTGCAATCCTTGCAGAGCACTTTCGGCAGCGTCGAATGCTCGCAGGTCTATGAAAGCGCCGCTGTGGGGTTTGACGGGCAGCCCTTCTACAATGCTGTGGCTGCCATTCAAACGGACTGGGATATTGATCAACTGAATCAGTGGCTCAAGAAACTGGAAGACCAGTATGGGCGGGACCGCACCCAACCCAAATTTTCCAACCGCAATCTGGATATCGATATTCTGACTTTCGGCAGGTTGTCGGGGCAGGTCGCGGGAATCCTGCTGCCGCGGGCCGAATGCTTCCGTCACGCCTTTGTGCTGCGCCCGCTGGCCGAGCTGCGCCCGCAGATGACCATCCCCGGAGAGGACCGCACCTGGGCTGACCTTTGGCTGCAAATCGGCCACGACCTCCAGCCTTTACGCACCGCTGACTTATGCCTGAAGCGCCTGTAACAGAACAGTTGTCCTGAAAATCATCATGCCATGCCCCGCTATGCTGTGACGTCTGCCTGAAAAAGCAATGACGGCCGTCCGGCCTACGTTTTTCTGCAATCGGCAGATTCATGAAAAATATTGTCCGACGGCAACTTTTTCTCATCTCAAGCCACGCATCTGTCAGTTCAAGCGCTCCCGTAAATGTCGGCAGCTTACAGGCAAGGATGTATCGCCTGGCAGCACTCTTGATTCAACGTTTGCACATTATTGTTAGGAGATTTGGCACCATGAAAAAGATTATCTTTAGCGCACTGATGGTACTGCTGGCGATGAGCACTGCGGTCAGCGCGAGCAGCCACAACCAGATGGACATCGTTGATACCGCGATCGAAGCAGGGTCTTTCAATACCCTGGTTGCTGCTGTCGAAGCGGCTGGCCTGGTTGACGTGTTGAAAGGCGATGGTCCCTTCACCGTATTTGCTCCCACGGATGATGCATTCGCAGCATTGCCCGAAGGCATGGTCGACGACTTGCTGGCCAATCCTGAGCAGTTGGCTGAAATCCTGACCTATCACGTGGTTGCCGGTGAAGTCATGGCGGCGGATGTGGTGCGCCTGTTCAGTGCCACTACAGTGCAGGGTTCCGACGTGCGCATCGCCACCAATGCCGATGGCGGTGTGCTGATTGATGGTGCGCGCGTCATTCAGACCGACATTCGCACTTCCAATGGTGTGATCCACGTCATCGACGCCGTCATTACGCCCTGATTGCCGAGGTTTGATGTATCAGGAGGGCCGCTCTGGCCCTCTTTCTTCCCACCCCTCTGCAGATTCCCCCTTTGAACCATCGCCCGCCTTGTTTACTCTGCGCCGATTGAGTGCACAAACCCAACAAGGCAGCCGTTTACCCATGACAGAACAGACTCCCACTCCTGTCCGCCATCACGCCGAACCCTCAGCCGATCGAGGCCGCTGGTGGAAGGAAGGCATTGTCTATCAGATCTATCCGCGCAGCTTTCTGGATACCAATGGCGATGGCATCGGTGACCTGCCCGGTATCATCAGCAAGCTGGACTATCTGCAACAACTGGGTGTCACCATCGTCTGGCTGAACCCGATCTATGCCTCGCCCAACGACGACAACGGCTATGACATCAGTGACTATCACTCGATCATGGCCGAGTTCGGCACCATGGACGATTTCAAGACGTTGCTGGCTGGCCTGCACGAGCGGGGCATCCGGCTGATCATGGATCTGGTGGTCAACCATACCTCGGACGAGCATGCCTGGTTTGTGGAGTCACGGAGCAGCCGTGACAACCCTTATCGGGATTTCTATGTCTGGCGTGACGGTCGGGACACCGAGCACGGCGAGTTGCCCCCCAACAACTGGCGCTCCTTCTTTTCTGGCCCCACCTGGGAAAAAGACGAAGCAACCGGCCAGTACTATCTGCACTTGTTTTCGCGCAAGCAGCCGGATCTCAACTGGGAACACCCACCGGTGCGCGAGGCTGTCTATGACATGATGAACCGCTGGTTTGATCTGGGCATCGACGGCTTTCGCATGGACGTGATCAACCTGATCTCCAAAGTGCCCGGGCTGCCCTCGGTACCGAATACCGCTGCAGGTGAACTGGCCTGGGGTGCCGACTATTTTGTCAACGGCCCGAGGCTGCATGAATTCCTGCGTGAAATGAATGAAAAGACGCTGCAGGGGCGGGATGTCATGACCGTCGGCGAGTGCGTTGCCGTAGACGTGGAAGAAGGTCGTAAAATGGTCGGCAAGGACCGCGGCGAACTGGACATGGTATTCCAGATGGAACACATGGACCTGGACAGCGGGCCGAACGGAAAATGGGACATCCGCTACCCCTGGTCCCGGGTCGAGTTGAAAGAAATTTTGCAGCGCTGGACAGACGGCTTGCATGGCGACGGATGGAACTCCCAGTTCTGGACCAATCATGATCAGCCGCGCACGGTATCCCGTTTTGGCAATGACAGCCCGCAATGGCGGGAGAAATCGGGGCTCGCACTGGCGGCATTGCCGCTCGCACTGCCGGGCACGCCCTACATCTATCAGGGCGAGGAAATCGGCATGACCAATGTGGCTTTTCCTATCGATGATTACCGGGATCTTGAGACCCTGAACTGGTATCGCGAAGAAACACAGCGTGGGCGCGACCCGGCGGAGCTGATGCCCGCCATCCATCACAAGAGCCGCGACAATGCACGTACACCCATGCATTGGGATGATTCGCCACAGGCCGGTTTTACCACCGGCGAGCCCTGGTTGCGGGTCAACCCCGCTTATCCGCAGATCAATGTGGCAGAGGCTATGCGCCGCAAAGACTCCATGTGGCACGGGTATCGCGCCCTGATCACCCTGCGTCGACAGAACCCGGGTCTGGCTTATGCGCGCCTTGAGTGGCTGTGGCCGGACCATGAGGCGCTGGTGGCCTTTCGCAGTCAACATGATAAAGAGGCGTGGCTGGTGCTGATCAACCTGTCGGATCAGGCCCACACCCTGACCGACAGTGGCACGTTGGCCGGCCTCGAGCCCGCCTGGCTGTGGAGCAATGATGCGCCGGTGCTAGGTATCCCGAACGAGCTGTCGCCCTGGCAGGCGATGATCGGCAAGTTGGAATAGCGCCTGAAACGCCAGTTTCCCGCGCACAGACAGACTCTCTCTGGCCAGCGGCGCTGGCCCTGATATACTCGGGCGCCATTGGAAGACAAAACCGGGGACATCAGAGTGGTAATACGTTGGTTTCTGAATGGCTTGCTGCTGGTCGTCATTCTGCTGCTGTTGACGCTGGCTGGCCTTTATTGGTGGTCGACTCAGCCACCGGATATTCGGCTCGCCGGCGCCGAAACCCGCAAGCTGGAGCTGGACAACGGTTTGCAGGTCACGGTGGTGTCAGACCCGGATGCCCCGGTGGCCAGTCTGGACTGGAGCTGGGAAAGCGGCACCCTGGAAGATCCGAACAACTGGCCGGCTCGCCACCAGCTGTTCAGCCGGGTGTTGCTGTACGGGGAAACCGAATCCGGTTATCGCCATCTGGATACCCGCGCACTGCGCGACCCCATGGGGTCGGTGGACACCCGTATTGACCGCACCTTCACCCGAGTCAATTACCGTTCCAGCCCCAGTGTCTTCGCCGACGAGGTTCAGTATTTTTCCGGTCTGCTGGCGTCGCCAGCCCTGCCGCTTGAGGCCATTGCCTATGAACGCGGGCAGGTTATCCCTCGGGATGCGGCCTATGGGTTTCTGACGCCCGCAGAAGCAGACGGGGTAGCTGCAGCACTCGATAGCCCGGCCTCATTGCGCCTCGACCTGGAGGCCTGGCTCAGCATGAGCAATGAAGGGGTCGCCCGCGAGCTTGCGCAATACGCCACCGACCGACTGACAGCACCCCTGATGGCCGTGAAGCTGCGCTCTCCGGCCAGCCTGGATGAACTGGAAGCGCTCGCCACGGAGGCCTTTGGCGATCTTCGCGGAACCTCTGCCGAGCCGACCCGGGAGCGGCGTGGCTCCAGGCCCGGCTGGACCGAAGCCCGAAACGAACCCGTCTCCGTCGATCGCGACGCATTTCCGGACGCCCCGCATGTGCGCCTGATGTTCCCGTGGCAGTTGAATGCCGAGCAACGCGACAGTGCCGAGAAGCTGCAGCGCTGGTTCAACAGACCTTATGAACAGGGGCCTGCAAGGCGCTTGCGCGAGGCGGGCATAATCGATTCTCTGAATGCCCACCACAATGACGATTTCTTTGTTCTTGATATCGTGCTGCCGGACAGCAATGCGGGCGATCTCAACGTTCTGCATGCCACGGTGGCTTCCTTTCTCGCTCAGCTTCAGAACCACTCCGACGCGCCCGCCGCCATAACGCGGTTTGCCTCGGGTGAGCGGCTTGCAAGTGCTTTAACACTCTACAACCTGAATCTGGATCCAACACTCTTTCTGCAACTGGATCTGCGCGGCTCGGCCGCTGCGAGTGCAGGGCCGTTGTCCGAGCCTGACCTGCAGCAGGCGTTGACGCTGGAGTTGCCCCGCAGTTCTCCGCAGCGAACGGAAGAGCTGCCCGGCCTCGAACCCAACGAGTATGAGTTGCTGGGCTGGCAGCCGGGTCTGCTGGTGGACAGCCCGGGTGCCACCGTCTGGCACTATGAAGACAACCGGTTTGGTACCCGCCTGGCCTCGGCCCATCTGCGCGTTCATTATCCTATCGGCCCCGATGAACATGAGCAGGCCCGCTGGCGGCAGTGGGCTTATCAGCAGGGGCCGGGATGGTCCGACCAGATCATCTGGACCGACCACTGGGCAGAGTCACCAGCCCAGGGTCTGGAAGTGACGGTAGATGCACAGGGCATTACCTGGCAGTACACGGACCGCTGGCCGGAAGTCGAGCCCTGGCTGTATGAACTGGTGCAGCAGTTGGAAGACCGGTCGGTCGACCTGCCACCGGTGGCCCCGGAGCAGCGGGCACCGTATCGCCTGATGCGCGAACGTGCCGGCCTGCTGTCGCCGCCGCCACCGGAGAATCTGGGCGCGCTGCGCAATACCGTGCTGCTGACCGGGCGTATCCCCCAGGAAGATGCCTCATCCTTCGCCCGGTGGCTGGAAGCCCAACGACCGGTGGAAAACCTGGCCGAGGTGCCGCCGCGTCCGGATACATTCTGGCGCCTTGATGGCAGTCACCGGGTAGCCGAGTTGTCACTGAGCGGTGATCGCTCTCAGGTAACCCGGGTACTGCAGATTCCCGAAAACGACCTGCGTCAGCGCACACTGGCCGAGTGGACCTTCCCTTGGCTGGAAGAAACGCTGACCATGGCGGTGCGCGGCGAGGCCTTCTCCGGTGAGCTGGCGATGGCACTGGAGGCGCCACTGGGTTACCCGGGTGTTGCCGTGACGCTGTCCAGTCAGGAGCAGGATCCGGCGCGCGTTGGTCTTTATCTGGAATCCTTCTGGCGTGAACTGAACGATGCAGTCGGCAGTCTGAGTCAGGAGCGTTTTGCCGCCAGTACCCGGTGGCGCGCTGAACTGCTGCGCGATGCCGCGCAAAGCATGCCCACCCTTGCAGCCTTCCATTGGGATGATATAACCGAGGGTCGACAGCACTTCAACGGCCGTCTGCTGCAGGCCAGAACGCTGGAAGGCACCAACATGGACGGCTGGCGTTTCTTTGCCCGGCAATGGCTGTTTGACAACAGCGCGCGCCAGTTGACGGTGTTTGAGATTGGCGACACCTGGCAGGACGACTATCAGGACGCCCGTCAGATGCCTTCCGGTGCGCGCGAGTGGTAGCTACTGTTCCTCTTCATCCTGCCGGGCACGCAACGGCAGGGTGAGGATGACAGTGAGCTGGTCACTGAGTTCGGCATTGACCTTTACCGTGCCACCCAGCAATTCAGCGTACCGGTGCAACAGCATCATGCCCAGCCCGGGTCCGAGATACCGGCCGTCTCTGTCACTGTGCAACTGGAAGTGCGTGAACCACTGGTCGGCATCAATGTCGTTGATACTGAACCCGGACACGACAAAACTGAACTGAATCACATCGTCCATCTCGGCGTGCAGGTAGCTGATCATGCTCGCCTGCAGCGGTTTGTTCTGCGACAGCGGATAGAGTGACACCAGCGCCTGTCGCACGGCACTCAGGAAAAGTTTCTTGTCAGTCCGGGCACTGACGTCGGCATCCTCATTCTCGATAGTCACGCTGTCCGGCAACTGACTCTGGTCATGAAGCTCCTGCATCATCTGCTGGACGTCCTTGTCGACCACGAACTGATTGTCCTGCAGAGTCGGGTAAGCCACCTCGACTTCAAGCAGTTCCACCAGGTCCTGGCCAATGACATGCAGGAAGGCCAATTGCTCGCGCAGCAGCGGATTGACCTCGGTTTGCTGCACCTTGGTGCTGACGGTGCCGGCGATAACTTCAAATTGTCTGGCCAGTTGCAGGACCGCTCGATTCTGGTCTACCTGCCGTCGTTCCAGAGAACGGCGCAGGTTGGACAGATGCCGGACCTCGTGGGTCAGCCGCTCCTGCTCCAGTTTGGCTTGCTGTTGCAGGCGGCCCTGGCTGCCATGCTCGCGCAGCAGATGCACCACCGAGCGCTGGGTGCCCAGCAGAAAGCTGACCCCCACCAGCATACTGAAGGCACTGGCAACAACCAGCACCGTTCCCGGCCACAAGGGTATCTCTTCGGCCGCCAGCATCCAGACACCGAATATGAGCGGCAGGGCCGCTGCCATCAAATACAACAGTACCTGTACACCGTGGCGGTGTTCAGATCGGCTCATAATCTGCTCCCTTCAGGCAAAAAAGCGCTTCAGGCCAATTCTTTGGCTTTGATTTTCTGAGCCCATTGGGCAGGTCCGCTGATATGTACCGAATCGCCCTGGCTGTCGACCGCGACGGTGACCGGCATGTCTTCAACAGTAAACTCGTAGATGGCTTCCATACCAAGGTCTTCAAAAGCCAGGCAACGGGAGGCCTTTATGGCCTTGGACACCAGATAAGCAGCGCCGCCGACCGCCATCAGGTAGACCGCACCATGCTTGCGGATTGCCTCGCGCGCGATCGGGCCGCGTTCCGCCTTGCCGATCATGCCCAGCAGGCCGGTCTTGTCCAGCACGGTTTCGGTGAACTTGTCCATGCGGGTGGCGGTGGTAGGGCCAGCGGGGCCCACGACTTCATCGCCCACTGGATCAACTGGCCCGACGTAGTAGATAAATCGGTTACGCAGATCCACCGGCAGTGACTCGCCGCGGTTCAGCATGTCCACCATGCGCTTGTGCGCGGCGTCACGGCCGGTCAGCATCTTGCCGGAAATGAGCAGGGTGTCGCCCGGTTTCCAACTGCGTACGTCTTCCGGTGTCACCTGATCCAGATTGACCCGCCGAGCGCCGGGGCCGGCCTCCCAGGTGATGTTCGGCCAGTCTTCCAGCTTCGGTGGCGTCATTTCCGCCGGACCACTGCCGTCCAGTACGAAATGCGTGTGGCGGGTAGCGGCACAGTTGGGAATGATGGCTACTGGCTTGTTGGCGGCATGCGTCGGGTAGTCGCGTACCTTCACGTCGAGCACTGTGGTCAGGCCGCCCAGCCCTTGGGCGCCGATGCCCAGTTGGTTGACTTTGTCGAACAGTTCCAGGCGCAGTTCTTCAGCGCGGTTGCCGGCACCACGCGCCTGCAAGTCCTGAATATCGATGGGGTCGAGCAAGGATTCCTTGGCCAGTTCCACGGCCTTTTCTGCGGTCCCGCCAATGCCGATACCCAGCATGCCCGGCGGGCACCAGCCGGCACCCATCTTGGGCACCTGCTCCAGCACCCAGTCGACGACCGAGTCGGAGGGGTTGAGCATGGCGAACTTGGCCTTGGCCTCACTGCCACCGCCTTTGGCGGCGACGTGGACATCCACCGTGTCACCCGGCACCACCTTCATGTGAATTACTGCCGGGGTATTGTCCTTGGTATTGCGGCGCGCGCCGTCCGGGTCATCCAGAATGGACGCACGAAGGATGTTGTCCGGGTGCTGGTAGGCTCTGCGCACCCCCTCGTTGAGCATGTCTTCAACACCCATGGTGGCATCTGCCCACTGCACGTTCATGCCGATGTTGATGAATACGGTGACAATGCCGGTGTCCTGACAGATGGGGCGATGACCCTGGGCGCACATGCGGCTGTTGATCAGAATCTGCGCCATGGCATCTTTGGCTGCGGGCGATTCTTCCTTTTCATAGGCGGCATTGACGGCCTGGATGAAATCAACCGGATGATAGTAGGAGATGAACTGAAGGGCGTCGGCAACACTGTCAATCAGGTCAGCCTGGCGGATCTGGGTCATTGTACTTCACTCCCGGGAACTGGACGGGCCACTAGTGTACACCATTTTAGCGGACCATTTACGCCCCGGATACCCGAGTTCACCGCGATTTGAGGGTCGCCAGCTGTGCCGCCTGTCGGGTCAGAAAATCCTCTACCGCTTTCAGCACTGGATGGTCGGGATGCTCTGCCTGCAAGACCTGGGTGCGCTCCCGGGCTTCTGCCAGCGACAGGGCACAACCCACGTCGTTGCGGCTCAGTGCGGCCAGCAGATATTGCTGCCACTCCTGCTGCCAGGACTCTGGGACAGGGCTGTTGCCGTGGCGGATTATGAAGCGCCGCCACAAGGTGCGCAGCCGAGGCTCGGACGGCTCGGCCAACTGCCCCCAGTCTGCAGATGGGGTGCCATGAAGTTGTTGCAGGTGGTCTCGATCCCGATCCGCGATAAAGCCCTGATAAAGCGCCTGTTCGGCATCCAGAGTCTGTTCTTCTCGCTGCAGAGCCTCCTGCAGGTGGGGCCAGACGGTCTGCAGGTTCGGCACCGTTTGCGCGTTGCGCAGCATGGCCGCTCGGTCGAGGCCCAACCGCGCGGCCGCATCTTCCGTGAACAGGCTCAGCGGTGCCACCATGGGCGCCTTGTTGGCATGTACGGATTTCACCGGAAGGCGCTCGCCTGCTCCCAGCTCATCGGTGGGCGTGAACAGTCGTCGCCGTATTTCTTCGGCAGTGAGGTCGTTCAGCAGGGCCGGGTCATGCTGCAGGTCGAAACAGATGATTTCATTGCGGTTGGTCGGATGAAAACCGAGCGGCATCAGCAAGGTCAGGCAGCCGTGGCGTGCCGGCAGCATGCCGGAGACATGCACAAAGGGCTTGTGCTGCAGCACCGGGATCTGGCTTTTGACAAAGGCCTTGTCCCGGCAGCGCAGCGCCCAGTCGAACAGTTTCGGTTGTCGGCTCCGGATCAATTTCGCCAAGCCAATGGTGGCCTGTACATCCGACAGGGCATCATGGGCCTGTCCGTGGTCCAGCCCATTGGCGGCCGACAGGTGCTCCAGGCGAAAGCTGGGCTGGCCTTCATCGCGCACTGGCCAGTTGATGCCCTCGGGGCGCAGGGCGTAGGTCAGGCGGACCACATCGAGCAGGTCCCAGCGGCTATTGCCGTCGCGCCACTCGCGGTCATACACTGGTAAAAGGTTGCGATAAAACAGAAAACGGCTGACTTCATCATCAAAACGGATCGAGTTGTAGCCGGCGCTGCAGGTTTGCGGCTGGCTCATGGCGCCGAGAATGCGCCGGGCAAACTCCGGCTCAGGCATACCCTCGCTAGCACAATGCTGGGGTGTCAACCCGGTGATCATGCAGGCGTCCGGGGAGGGCACCAGTTCAGGCCCGGGCTGGCAGAGCCAGTTCATGGGCTCGCCGATCGGGTTCAGTTCAAGATCGGTGCGAATAGCCGCAAACTGGGCTGGGCGGTCGCGGCGTGGCGCTACACCGAAGGTCTCAAAGTCGTACCAAAGGAAAGAAGGGGATTGATGGGTCATAACGCATCCGTCGTTGCACCTGTGCCGCTATAGCAGGCACACTACCTTGCCGGTCCGGCAGTGTAAATACAGGGGAAAACGAGTGCTGGGTAAACTGTTCAAGCGCCCCGGCGCAATCCGGGTTGAAGATGTGCAGGCGATGTCGGCAGCACAGGATGCGCAGCGCCTGCAGGAAATTGTCGCGAATACAGACGTACCTGCAGCAGCCCGCGCCGCGGCTCTGGAGAAGCTGGCGTCGCCCGAATTGGCGCTGAACTGGCGCACCGAAGAAGACGTGCCCGAGTTGCGAGCGGCCGCCGACACTGTTTTGCGCACTTCATTGCAGGCAGACCCTGATGCGGTATTGTCGCTGCTTGATGAGGCGCCCGCGCTGGCCCGCTTTGAGCTTCTGCAGGAGTTGGCTCCGGAGCATTCTGCTGCCTGGCTGTCGGCCCAGTCGGACGAGATCTGCCTGCAGATTGCACAGCAAGCCAGGCGCCCCCAGGACCGACAGCGCGCCGCAGAATTTCTGACCACTGAAGACAGCCTGCAAACCCTGCAAAGAGAAGCGCGTGGTCACGACAAGTCGCTCTACCGGCTGGCCAAGACAAGACTGCAGAATCTGCGCGCTCTGGAGGCCGAGCGGGCCGCCAGGGACGAGGCCCTGGCGCAGGTGCGTCAGGGGCTGGAAAAGCTGATACAGGCACCGAGCGATCCTTTGCTGGAAGGCAAGCTGAGCCATCTGTTGAAGAAACTGGCGGAAATAGAGCCCGCGCCGGAAGAACACGCTCTGGTGGAACCCTTGGCGGAACAGGTGCGCCAGCGAATTCAGCAACGTCGTTCGGAAGAAGCCACGTCACAAACGGCAGAGCAGGAAAGCCGGAAAGAACAGCAGGAAGAACAGATAGAACAAACAGTGCAGCACACGGAGGTCGTCGAAGACCGTGCAGTAGAAGAAGCACAGGGTCAATTGACGGATTTACTGCGGAATACGGCTGATGAGCTGCGTGCCGAGGTAAAGGAAGCGCTGCACGCCGGTCAATTGTTGCCCGATGACTATGCCACTGCGCTGGAATGGCTGCAGGAGCAGGAGGCTACTGTTGCCAGGGTATGGCAGCAAGCGGTCGGGGATAGCAAACTCGATGCGTCGCTCAAGGCGGACTTCAAGGCAGCAGAGCGCAGTCTGACCGCGCTGTACACCATTACCCGGGACTGGGGCAAGCTGCAGGCGGCAGAGGAAGCCCTGCAGGCCGAGCAGGCAGATGGCATTCCCGAGCTGGGCAAGTCGGTGCAGAAACTCAGCGCTGGCCTGAATCAACTGGGACTGGAGCCGAACGAGTTGCTGGCCAGCCTGGTCCGGCACTGGGAAGAGCGACAGGCCCAGCGCAATGCAGCCCATGAGGAAGACAGGCGGCGCGTGGGCACCATCAGAAATCTGATCCGTCGTGGTCGAGGGGCCGTGAAAGGCGGACACTTGCGCCAGGCCAGAGGCATCTGGCGCAACATCAGCGAACAACTGGAAGAGCTGGGCGAAGTTCATGCCGGGCTGCGCGAAGAAGCTGATGCCTACCATGAAGAATTGCAAAAGCTGGCCGACTGGCAGGCTTTCGCCGTCGTGCCCAAGATGGAAGAGCTGATCGACCATATGCGGCAGCTCACCGAGCGCCAGATGCACCCCCAGGACAAGGCGGATGCCGTGCAGGCGCTGCAGCAGGAGTGGCGCAAGCTGTCGCGCGGCAGCGGCGGCCAGCACCAGACGCTGTGGGACGAATTTCATGCCCTGGCAGAAGCTGCCTACGCGCCCTGCAAGGACTATTTCGCTGAACAGGCCCACCTGCAGACGCTGAACGCGGAAAAGCGGCGTGAACTGATCGGCCAGTTGCACCAGTATCACGAAACGAATGACTGGCATAACCCGGATTGGGCCGAGGTCGAAAAGGTGCTGCGCCTGGCCGCCCGCGACTGGCGGCATTTCAGCCCGGTGCGCCCGAAAGAGCACCGGGAGACCGAGAAAAGCTATCACGCCATCATTGACCGAATCCGCGCTCAGTTGCATGAAGAGTTTGATCGCAACCGAGTCGAGCGCGAGCGGATCATCGAAGAAGCCCGGGCCTTGCGCGATGAAGAGAACCTGCGCACGGCCACCGAGCGGCTCAAGGCCCTGCAGCAGGAGTGGAAACAGAGCGGTCGCACGCACCGCAAGGATGACCAGCGGCTGTGGCAGGAATTTCGCGCCGTCTGCGATGAGCTGTTCGGGCGTCGTGATGAACAGAGCCAGGCCTTCAAGGCAGAACTGGATCAGCACCTGCATGCTGCATTGCAGGTCATCAAGCGCATTGAACAGGCGGCAACCCAGGAAGACGATGCACAACTGCAGCAGGCACTGTCCAGCCTGAGCGACTGGGAAACCGAGTTCCAGGCCTGCAGTCCGCTACCCAAGGCGCGCGCCGATGAGACACGCGAACGCTTCAGAAAGGCCGTGCAGGCGCTGCGCTCAGCCCGCAGCCGTCAGCGTCATTCACGCGAGCGGGCCACCTGGCAGGCGCTTTTTGACCGTGCCAAGTGTCTGGCCGAACTGGAAGCCGCCATGACTGCCGGGGAGTTTGACGAAGCCCTGTGTCGTCAGGTGAAAGCCATCTGGGAAGATGGAACAGCCTTGCCTGCCGTGGCCACTCAGGTGGATCAGCGACTGCGCGAGACCCTGCAACAGTTTGCAGCGGAGAAAGGTCCCGATTCGACCCAGGGAGCCGTCGAGCAGCATCGCCGCCAGGTTGTGTTGCTGGAAGTGCTGACCGAGAAAGAGAGCCCGGAAGGCGATAGAGCGCTGCGTATGGAAGTGCAGGTCGAGCGACTGGCAGAAAAGATGGGCCAGCAGACCAACCGGCGTGACGTCGAAGCGGCGCTGGCAGCCTGGCTGGCGATGCCAGTGGCCATGCCGGAAGCCGACTATCTGGAGCTGCACGAGCGTGTTCAATCGGCTTGTCTGGAGTATTTTTTCAAGGAAGATCAATAGTTTATTGACAAGACCATGAGCAGTACATAGAATACGCGCCAAGTTGATGCGGGGTGGAGCAGTCTGGTAGCTCGTCGGGCTCATAACCCGAAGGTCG
>NZ_JAIUMC010000057.1 GCF_022565775.1 Natronospirillum sp. | reverse complement strand
GGTATTACCTGACTTATTGAATAGGTTTTGGGCCTTTACAACCGCACCCGTCCCGCCTGCATTCAGCAAAGCTTTGCTCGACTCTATCAATGCGTTTTTGTACAAAAATCACCCATATGGTGTATGCGGGGTGGCGATCTGATCCATGTTCGTCTAACGTTTAACCTGCTGCACAAAAAAGCGAAGACGACAAGAATCACTCTTTTAGAAAGCACATGGAGGTGAGATGGCGGATGGAAGACCGACACGCATTACGGAAACTTTCGGAGCACCACCCAGAACTGCTCGACAAGCTTTACCAGGCCTCTGCAGACGGCAAGCACTGGACAGCCTTTCTCGAAACCCTGGTAAGCGCCTGTTCTTCCCGCTCCGCCAGACTGCTGGTGATGGACCGCCAGGCACAAACGGTCCTGAGCAGCACCAAGGTAAATATCGACGACAGCGAACATCGGGCCTATGTGGACTATTACGTCAACCGCTGCCCCTGGCGCCCCGAGTTGATGTTGAAGCCACCGGGCCGTTTTTACAGCTCGTATCACGATTGCACCTGCCCCCAGGACAAATTCTACCGAACCGAGTTTTACAACGACTGGGCCCGGCACCTGGATATCGCCCACGGATTGAGCGGCGCCATCTACACCGACAGCCGTTACACAGTACAACTGCTGATTCAGCGCACACGCGGCCAGGGTTTCTTTGAGCCGCGGCTGGCAGAATTGGTCAACCGCACCCTCGCCCCTCACATTCGTCAGGCATTGCAACTGAGCCGCACCCGTCATCTGCAGCAGCAGCTGCATCTCAACGTCATGGCGGCGGCAGAGCGCAGTTTCATGCCCTTTTTGCTGGTCGATGAACGGGGCCACATGCTCTATCAGTCGCCCCTGGCACAGGCCCTGATCGACCGCTGGCCGGGATTGGCCATCACAAAGGGCCGATTGCACTTTTCTTATCCGGCGCACCGGGCGCGGTTCAGCATGGCACTGAAAATGGCTTCTGATGACACATCAGTGTCTCAGCAGGCGCTGGTATTGACCCCGGAAGGCAGCCAGACTCCGATCCGTCTGCTGGTCACGCCCCTGTTGCCGGGCGCTCCGGGCGATGAACTCTGGCCTGACTCCAACGTATCCGCAGTGTATCTGCAGGACCCAACAATGCATCTGGATGTGGACAGAGATCTGGTGGCCCGGCTATTCGGGCTGACCGAAGCCGAAGCCAGAGCGGCTGCCGGTGTTTCGCTCGGCGCAGACCCCAAAGATCTCGCCGAACGGCACGAGGTATCACTGCACACGGTGCGCACGCAGCTCAAGTCGGCAATGCAGAAAATGGGCGTCCACCGCCAGGCGGAACTGGCGACCCGGGTGATACTCTCGGCCGCCACCCGAGATCGCCATCTGGCAGAGACGTCTTTTTATCTGAAATGAGTGGCTCGGAGGGGCCTGCGGCCCCTTGGCAGATCGGCCAACGGGGTGGCCTCCTACGGAAAACTTGTGCCACATCCACCGTGGGGGCGCCGGTCCGACGCTTCGGCCCCGCGCGTGATGGGGCCGCAGGCCCCTTATCAAATCGGCCAGCGGGGTGGCCTCCTACGGAACTCAATTCGCTTTCAATGCCCCGCCAGCCAATAACCGAGAAGCGCCAGGCGTGAGGGTTTGGGCCCGCCTTTCGCTTCGTGCCGATCAGCGGAGTTGAGCAGCACATGCATCCCGCGCACACCCAGCCAGCGCAGGGGCTCCGGCTCCCAGCGTCTGACGCGGCGGTTCACCCAGGGCAGGCGCGTCAGGTCGGTGTCGCGTCCCAGTGTCAGGTCGCAGAGAGTGCGCCCGGCCAGGTTGGACGTCGAGACGCCCACGCCCACATAGCCACCAGCCCAGCCGATGCCGGTTTTCGGATCCAGGCCCACGGTGGCGCACCAGTCGCGGGGTACACCCAGCACGCCACACCAGGCATGATCGACTCTTGCCTTGCTCGCCGCCGGGAAATGACGATGCAGTATCTGCATCAGATTGCGAATAGTGACCGAGTCCGGCGTTCCTCGGTGATCAAGCTTGCTGCCCAGTCGGTACGGCAGGCCGCGACTGCCGACCGCTATGCGACCTTCGCGGGTGCGCTGGCAGTAGCAATAGGCATTGGCGAAATCGCCGACGATCTCCCGGCCATCCCAGCCAATCTGTGCCCAGACTTCTTCCGACAGGGGTTCGGTAACAATCTGGGCGGAATTCAATGGCAGCCAGTCGCGCTTCGATCCGTCCAGTGTGGCGGTGAACCCTTCGGTGGCGCGCAGGATGATGGGGGCCGTAACCGTACCCCGGTCGGTGACGGCTCGGCCAGCCTCCAGGCGGGTCACACGAGTGCTTTCGGCGATGCGCACGCCCAGTTGTTCAACCACCTTCGCCAGACCCTGCACCAGCTTGGCCGGCTGAATGCGCGCGACATTGCCGATTTCCATGGCGCCCAGCGCGCCGGGGATCTGCACGCGCGCTTTGGCCTCCTGCTCACTCAGCTCGCGAACTCTGTCGGCCTCACCCCACTGCCGGCGCTGCTGTAACTCTTCCTTGAGACGCACCAGCTGGCCCGGATTGGTGGCCACCAGCAGTTCCGAGGTGCGATGAATGTCTGCGTCGATGCCTTCTGCTTCGGCCAGGCGCACTATCTCATCAACGCTGCCGCTCATCGCATCTACCATGGCCCACACACCAGCGGCATCCCCCGTGGTCAGATAGCGCTCCTGATTCCAGGCAAAGGTGCCGGTCAACCAGCCGCCATTTCGACCCGAAGCGCCAAAGCCGGCAAATTCCGCCTCGACCATGACGATGTTCAATTCGGGTTTTGCTTTCTTCAGGTAGTAGGCCGTCCACAGGCCGGTGTAGCCAGCGCCGACAATGCAGACATCTGCCTCAGTGTCACCCTCCAGTGAAGGTCGCGGGCTGGGCAGTCCGCCTATATCCTGGTACCAGAAAGAAACATCACCGGTGTGCACTGGCCAATTGGGAGACTGCATGGCATCCTCGGTTTTCGTCGATTGTTCCGCCCTTCATCCAATGGCTAACAGTGGGCGTATTCTTAACTGACTGCAAAAAAAGCACCCACACTATGACTGATTCCACACGCCAGACCAAACCCGATGCTGCCGCCCGGCTGCCCTGTCGCGGCTGTACCGCCGACTGCATCAATTACCCTGTCTGTGACGGCAAGCCGTGGCGCAAGCAGCCACCGGTAAAACCTGTGCGCAATTGAGCCCCTGAGTGGCTACCTCGAAGGCCTGCGCACCAGGAACAGGGCCAAGGTAGCCAGCAGCAGCAACATTGACGTGAACCACAAGGCGCCACCGCCATAGTGCTCGATCAGCAGTCCGAACAACAAGGGTGCTGCAGCCTGTATGGCACGAGCCGGCCCAATAATCAGCCCTTGCCGCTGACCGAACCCGCGCGGCCCAAACAGGGCCATTGGCAGCGTACCGGACGCGATGGTCATCATGCCGTTACCAGCGCCATGCATCAAGGCAAACCCCGCAGCCGGCATACCGCCGAGCGTCAGCAGCGCGGCTCCCAGCGGGTGCAGCAGAGTAGCCAGGCGAGCCGCAATCAGCGGATGGAAATTGCGCAACAGAACGAATTCAGCCAGGCGTGCTCCGACCTGAGCTGGCCCCACAAGCGCAGCGGCCGCGACGGCCACCCCCAGTGAGACACCGGCTTCCTGCAACAGTCGTGGCAAGTGCGCCGCCAGCGCTGTTGAGACAAACCAGCCGGCAACAAACACATAGGCCAGCAATGCCATCACCAGTCGGGGCTTCTCTGGTGGCGGTACCGGTTGACTTTCCTGTGCCTCCAGATGCTCTATCGGGCCCGGTTTCGGCAGCAGCAGGTTCAGTGGCAGGCCCAGCAGCAGGTGTAGTCCCGCCCATACAGCGCAGGCCGTTCGCCAGTCCCAGGTGGTTTCCAGCCAGGCGCTGAGCGGCCAGCCAATGGTGCTGGCAAACCCGGCCACCAGCGTGACTCCCACGATGGAAGAGCGTGCATGGCGTCCCAGCAGTCGACCGAGGGTAGCGAAAGCCGCGTCATAAAGCCCCATCCCCATGCCCACTCCGACAACCACCCAAGCCAGAGCCAGGCTCACCGGGCCCTGTACCAAAGCTAGCAACCCGAGCCCTGTTGCCAGCACCAGGTTGGAACCGACCAGCAGGGGTCGGCCACCCCTGCGGTCAATACTGCGACCGACAAAGGGCCCGAGCACCGCAGAAATCAGCAATGCCATGGAAAAGGCGGCGAACACCCAATTGACGGGTATACCCAGCTCTCGCGCCATGGGCACGGCCAGAATGGCAGGCAGATAGTAGCTTGAGCCCCAGGCCAGTGTCTGGGCCACACCCAGCTTGACCGTGAGACTCACATTGGAGAAAGCAGGCATTCGGGCATAATACATCATCAGACAGTCGTGCCATAAACCAGCCCGAGCAGAATCAATGACAATGCTTGCAAGCGGCCGGCAGGCTGAACACCGGGTACCTGCCACCGGCTGTCTATATCAGAGCAGCCGCCGGGCAATAGGCTGCGCAATGGCAGGCAGCAGGTAGAGTGGTATCTGCCCGATGGCGAACACGGCCAGCGTTTCCAGGGACAACTGGTCGTACAAGGCAATGTAGATCAGGCCCAGATTGACCTGACCGGACACCAGGCCCACAGCCAGCGCCGTGCGGCGCTGCAGGGTCCAGAACAGCAGAGAGCTCAGAAAGTTCAAGCCGAACACCAGCACGGTGGCCGCACCCAGTGCCATCAGCACCTGCCATGGGTCACGCAGCAACAGATCGGTGATGCCGTCCATGATACCGATGATAAACAGGCCGATGAACAGCACTGCTATGCCGTCAAACAGGTCAGCATGATGGTCTATATGCGCCTGTCCCCGCCACCGCTTGAGCAGAAAGGCCCCTCCGAATGCCAGTCCGACGATAGCGGCCAGGCGAAACATGAATTCACCCAGTGCTATGTCCAGCTCGATACCCAACAGCAGAAGGGCCACAGGCGGCAAGGTGATAGGACATAGCAGCAACGTCAGCAGTGTGCCGACCACCGCCAGGTTGCCATCAATACGAAGTAACAAGGCGATCGCACCGCAGGCCGTCAGCGGCGGCGCAGCCGCTGCCAGCACCAAAGCGATCGACAGGTCTTCTGATACGGCCAAAGGTTGAATCACCAGCCACACCAGAATGGGCGATGCGACCAGCGTCCAGACACTGAGCAGCACCATCAGGCGCCAGCGTTTGAGCATTAGCCACTGGCCCGACCATTCAAGACGCGCAATGGAGATCATCAGCGGTATGACAAAGGCAGGATACAGCCAGTTCTGGAGCGCCCCCGCAACGGGCGGGAATACCAGGCCGATCACGATGCAGGCAGGAAACACCAAGGCTGCGCGGTGGCCAAGCCCGGCCAGAAGACCATTGATATATTTATACAACGTGATACCAATATTACGTCAATGAGTTGTCATATTATCAAAGAATCTGTACCTCAGAAAGTGACGCTCGGCCCGACGGCAAACCCCCATTGGCGAATGAGGACTTTCAGGCATAATACCGGTTCGAATGCAGGTGATCCGAGTCAGGGCGATTAACAGCGAATGCAGCAGATGACATCGCAAAAAAACCGGCACAATGCGGCCAGCCTGTCGATCAGCCTCGAACCTGAAGCGTCTCGACCGGCACACCGTCAGATTCGCGATCAGTTGGTGGCACTGATTGAATCCGGGCGGCTGGGCGCCGGTGCCCGACTGCCGTCGTCGCGCCATCTGGCGCAGGAGCTGGGCGTGTCCCGCATGACCACTCAAACAGCCCTCGACAACCTGCTGGCCGAAGGCTATGTCGTATCAGAACCGCGCCGGGGGATTTTTGTGGCAGATCACCTGCCACTGGCCACCCCGCCCAGCGACGCCCATCAAAAGTCACCGGTGACGCAGGAATCAGCGACAACAGAGTGGCTCCATTTTGCGTCGGGCGCCTCGGTGGCCGACTTCCCCAACCAGGCCTGGCGACGATGTCTGCGTGAAAGCTGGCTCAACCCTTCCCCGGCGCTGATGGAAGGCACACTGCCAAGCGGCTATCGGCCCCTGCGTTCTGCCATTGCGGACATGCTGTATGCCCTGCGCGGCCTGCGCTGCGGCCCCGAGCAGATTCTGATTACCGCAGGCAATCGGGATGCGCTGACGCTGGTCATGAGCACTCTGCGCCGGCTGCACCCGGCGCGCTCGGGCGTGTGGCTGGAAAATCCCTGCTTTCCGCCTATTCTCAATGGTTTGCGGGACATGGGTCTGCGCCCGGAACCCCTGCCTGTCGATAACGAAGGCGCGAAGCTGCCGGAGAAAGAGACTGAGCCCGGCGCTCTGGCTGCTCTGGTGACTCCCGCTCGCCAGTACCCTTTGGGTCGGGTGATGAGTACCCGCCGGCGCCAGCAATGGCTGGATCTTGTGCAGACCCGGGCTGGCAGCGGCCAGCCGCTTTGGCTGATCGAGGACGATTACGACAGCGAGTTTGTTTACGAAGGGCGGCCACAGGCTCCTCTCAGCGCAGCCGACGACACCGGACATTGCATTCTGTTGGGCAGTTTCTCCAAAAGCCTGTTCAAGAGTCTGCGCCTCGGCTACATCGTAGCGCCGCCTGCCCTGCATGGCCCCCTGCTGGATACTCAGAGAACGCTGGGCCAGGCGGCAGCACTGCCTTTGCAACCGGCATTGCATCACTTTATCAGCAGCGGCGAATTTGCCGGCCATCTGCGCCGCATGCGACGCCTCTACCTGGAACGGCGTAATCACCTTCTGGACGGTCTCAGGCAGGCAGGGCTGCCCCTGACGCCGTGGCCCTGCCATAGTGGTATGCATCTGATCGCCGAAATCGATGCCGACCAGAGCGGACTTGCGGACCAGCAATGGGCGCAACGGGCGCAGCGCCGCAAGCTCCGACTGGACACGATCAGCCGTCACTACTGGCAGGGCAAGCCCACGCATCAGGGGTTTCTGCTCGGGTTCAGCGCCCACGATACCGATCAGCAGGCTGCAGCCCTCGAACTGCTATCACAACTGGCCTGATCTTTTTTTCCTGCTCTGGCCATGTATCTCATGGCCAGCTCTGCCTACTCTCAGTGCACATGAACGGGCCGCACAGACCGGCCGCAATTGCACCACCACTGGGAAAGCACAGGAAAACCCATGCCACAAATCACCCCGACTAATCAGACCCGCGTCGTACGCGGAGCCAAGCGCGCCAATTATGACAGGGACACCCTGCACGCCATCATTGATGCGGCGCTGATCTGCCATGTCGCGCAGATACTGCCGGGCAACCGGCCTCTGGTCACACCGACTGCCCACTGGCGCGAAGGCAACTGGCTCTACTGGCACGGCCTGTCGTCAGCAAGGAATGTTGCCGCCACTCAGGCGCAGCCCGTGTCGATCAACATCTGCCTGCTCGATGGCCTGGTGATGGCACGCTCGGCCTTTCACCATTCCATCAATTACCGCTCGGCCACGCTGTTCGGCACACCGGAGCCGGTAACAGATCCGGCCGAAAAAACCCGGCAACTGGAGATTTTTCTCGACAAGGTGAGCCCAGAGCGCTGGCCGCAACTGAGGCCCATCAACGACAGTGAACTGAAAGCGACCGGTCTGGTTCGGATGGCCATCGACGAGGCGTCAGCCAAGATGCGTAACGGGCCGCCCGTCGATGACGAGGCAGACCATGACTGGCCAGTCTGGGCCGGTGTCATTCCAGTGCAGTCTCAGTGGGGCAGTCCCGAGCCCGATCAATATTGCACGGACAAGGGGCTGGACCACCCGCGCCTACCAGGTTCTGCCTGACGCCAGCGTTGAGCCGCCGATATCCATTGTCGGGCTATCGGCGGCTCAAATCGGGCAAACTCTGACTCAGCTCTGTACAAGTTGTGCCACGCCCACATACAGCAGACGCAGGGCCAGAACCGTCAGCACGATCTGCAGCAGGCGCTGCGCCAGTGCTGCCGGCGCACGGTCGACAAACAGCCGCCCGGTCAGTGTGCCCAGAAAGCCGGTGGCAATCATCAGGGCTATCAGCAGCCACCACTCGACAAAGGCGAAACCGAGCAGCCCAAAAATCACTGCCCGAACACTTTGTTGTACTGTATTGATGGCGGCAAGGGTCGCCATGATACCGCGTCGGTCGGTAAACAGATCCTTGAGCACAACATACACGAAGGGTGCTGTGCCGCTGACGAACATCCCCAAAAAGCTGGTGCCGGCTCCCAGCAGAGCCATGGAGCGGCGCCCCGAAGACAGTTTGAAGATGGGCAGCCAGGCGCTGTAGAGAATAAAGGCTCCCAGGGCCACCTGGATGAAAGCCGGCGCCACATTGACCGCCAGATGGCCGCCGGCCAAGGCACCCACAAGGCCACCCAGACTGAACCAGAGCAAAATGCGCCAGTCCGCGAAACCCAGCAGCGTCAGCAAGCGGCCGAAATTGGAACCAAACTGCACGACCGTATGCACCGGCACAATGGCCAGCGGCGGCACCACATTGGCCATGACCGCCAGCAGGGCCACGCCGCCCCCAAGACCCAGGGCCGCTGTCAGCGCAGAGGTGAAATAGCTACAGACCACCAGCAGCCAGACCGCCCAGGGGGCGAGGCTCTCAGGCAACCACTGCAGTATCCAGTCCCACATGGTTTCCGCCGTTGCTCCGGTTCGATGCAGTTTAAACAAAGCCCTACTATAGCGGGTCACGTTGGGCTGGCACAGTGCACTGTCGGGGTGTTCGCGGACCCTCTACAGCACCGCCGCGGTGAGGCGTTGCCAGAGCTGGTTGACGGCGCTCTTGTTGATCAGGGTGCAGCGATACAGGCGAATCTCCAGCGGGGCATGCCAGCGCTCGCTGCCGCAGATCACCAGGTCACCCTGCGCCAGCTCCCGTTCGATGCAAAGTTTCGGCACCCAGGCCACGCCGGTGCCTTTCAAGGCCATGCCTTTCAGCCCTTCCGCCATGGCGGTTTCATAGCGGGTGTGCAGCTTGAGCGTCAGCGGGTCGTCTTTCAGGATCAGGCGCAGCGTGCGCCCCAGGAAAGCACCGGGCGCATAAGCCAGCAACGGGATACGGCTATGGGCCGGATCATCCAGCGAGTATTCGGGTGTACCCGCGGCGTCCATAGGCCGACAGACCGGCACAAAGGTGGTCTGCGACAAGGGCAACGACGGAAACACTTCGGCATCGAGCTGCAACGTGGAGAACGAATCGTAGTACACCTGCAACAGGTCGCAGCGACCTTCGCGCAGCGCATGTACGCCGGCCTCGACGTTCATCGCGACCAGGCGCAATGACCAGTCGTGAAACAGGTCGTCATGCTCCTGCATCCAGTCGGGGAAGAAGGTGAACGCCAGCGAATGAGCTGCCGCCACGCGCAGTGTCTGTTGCCGGTTGGGGGCCAGCCCCCGAAGCTGGCGCACACTTTCGTGGAGCTGGGTCATGACATTGCGCGCCGTGATATGGAATAGCTGCCCCTCGGCAGTCAGTTGCACCGGCGTCGCGCTGCGGTTGAACAAGGATACATCCAGCGCCTGCTCAAGTGCCTTGATGCGGCGGCTGAACGCGGGCTGGGTGATATGACGGCGCTCTGCGGCACGTGAAAAATTCTGTTCTTCCGCCAGCGCCAGAAAATCTTCCAGCCAGCGTGTCTCGAAATCCATAACCCGCCCCTACTATGCATATTTTGCATACTATAGCCTGAAACGGCATTGGCCAGTCAAGCCGCAGGGCAGGCACAATACCGCTCTCCTGCCAATACACAGCTGTAAACGAGACCATGACCAACCTGCTGACGCCCGAACCTGAAACACGTTGTGAAAAAGACCTGCTGGGTGAGCTCGCGGTGCCTGCGCAAGCCTACTACGGCATCCAGACTCAGCGCGCGGTCAACAACTTCGCATTGACCGGCGTGCCACTCTCGCATTTCCCCAAGTTCATAGTCGGTCTGGCCATGGTCAAACAGGCCGCTGCCCAGGCCAATGCAGACCTCGGGCTGCTCGAAGCAAAACGCAATGAAGCCATTCAGTATGCGTGCGAGCAGATTATCGAGGGTCGGTTCCACGACCAGTTTGTAGTTGACATGATCCAGGGCGGGGCCGGCACCTCGACCAACATGAACGCCAACGAAGTCATCGCCAACATAGGCCTTGAATATCTGGGCCATGCAAAGGGTGCATACCAATATCTGCATCCGAACAATGACGTCAACTGCTCACAATCCACCAACGACGCCTACCCCACCGCCATCCGAGTCGGCCTGCAACTGTCGCATGCCGAACTGGTAGACAGCCTGGCCGCACTGCAGGCCAGCTTTGCGGCCAAGCGTGACGAGTTCTCCGATGTCATCAAGATGGGCCGCACCCAGTTGCAGGATGCGGTACCCATGACTCTGGGGCAGGAATTCGGTGCCTATGCCACCACGCTGGGTGAAGACATAGATCGCATCGCAGCCCAGATTGACCTGCTGCGCGAGGTCAATCTGGGGGGCACTGCTATCGGTACCGGATTGAATGCACCCGTGGGTTATGCCGATCTGGCCGTGCGTCGGCTTTCGGAGATCTGCGGCCACCCCATGCGCCTGGCTGGCGACCTCATCGAGGCCACCTCGGACATGGGGGCTTTCGTGCTGTTCTCGGGCATGACCAAGCGCCTTGCGGTCAAGCTGTCCAAGATCTGCAACGACCTGCGTCTGCTGTCCAGCGGGCCTCGAGCCGGCCTGAACGAAATCAATCTGCCACCGCAGCAGCCCGGGTCCTCCATCATGCCGGGCAAGGTCAACCCGGTGATTCCGGAGGCCGTCAACCAGACAGCCTATCAGGTGATAGGCAATGATCTGGCCATCACCATGGCCGCTGAAAACGGGCAACTGGAGCTGAACGTCATGGAGCCGCTGATAGCCTACAAGATCTTCGAATCCATGCGCCTGCTGCGTCGCTCAATGGACATGCTGCGTCTGCGCTGTATCGACGGCATCACCGCCAATCGGGAGCAGTGCCGCGCCTGGGTCGATCAGTCCATCGGGCTGATCACAGCGCTCAATCCCTATATCGGCTATGACAACTCGACCCGGATCGCGCGCAAGGCCCTGGAAACCGGTGCCAGCGTGCTGAACCTGGTGCAGGAAGAAGGCCTGCTGGACGCCGATCAACTGGCGGATATTCTGCGCCCGGAGCGCATGGTCGGGCCCACGCGCTGAAATACCGTCATGGCGGGCAATTAGTTTCCCCTTGGCGTCAGTATGGTCTAATCTGAACTTTGACGAACGCTGTAATAACGGGTCTGCGCAGACCCCCGTCGGGGAAAGATGGATCGGGACACAGACACCTCCAGCCATAGCGCCAACAGCACGGATCGTGAAGCGGCCTATCGCGAATTGATCATCCGCACTTCAATGGCCTTCATCAATCTGCCTCTGGATCAGATGGATGATGCCATTGCCGGTGCATTGGGCGAAATCGGACAGTTCTTCCACGCCGACCGGGTGTATGTGTTCGCCTATGACTTTTCCCGGCATCTGACCCGCAACACTCATGAATGGTGCGCGGAAGGCATCGAGCCCCAGATAGACAATCTGTAGAATCTTGATACTCGCGACGTCGAAGACTTCGTTGAGCCACACCTTCGCGGTGCCCCCCTGCTGATTCCGGACGTGACAGCGCTGCCCGACATCCCGCTCAAGAGCATTTTGGCACCACAGGGTATCAAGAGCATGCTCTCCGTCCCGCTGATGGATGTCGACCGATGCATTGGGTTTGTCGGCATTGATGCGGTGCACCGTCAGGTACAGTTTGGCGAGGCAGAGCAGGAGATGCTCAAGCTGTTTGCCGTGTTGCTGGTCAATATCAAGCGCCGACGACAGGCGGCAGACGAGCTCGACCAGATTGCCGCTGAACGCCGCTCTGCCTACCGGGCGCTGCAACAGAGCGAGCAGCGCTATCGGGCGCTTTTCAACAATTCCCGCGATGCGCTGATTATTATCGCCCCGCCAGACTGGGAATTTGTTACCTGCAACAGGGCAGCGGTGGAGCTGTTCGGTTTTCCTGATGTGCTGACCATGATGCAATACAGCCTGGTTGACCTCTGTCCGGAATACCAGACGGATGGGCGGCGCTCCGATGAGTCGGCTAGACATTGGCTGGAGCAGACCATGGCCGAGGGCACCCATTTTTTTGAGTGGCTTCACCTGGATCGACAAGGGCGCGAATTCACCTGCGCCGTCTCATTGAACCGCTCAGACTGGTCTGGACAAACCGTCATTCAGGGCACGGTGCGCGACATCACCGAGCAGAAGAAAGCCGAGCAGGCTCTGAAGCGGCAGTCTGAAGAGATGGCACGGATCAATCGGGAGCTGCAGAGACTGGCCCACTACGATACGGTGACGCGCCTGCCCAACCGCAACCTGCTCGCTGATCGCCTGCAACTGAGCATGCATCAGGCTGATCGGCGCAAGCTGGGCATCGCCATTGCCTATCTGGATCTGGATGGTTTCAAGAGCATCAACGACCAGTACGGCCATGATATAGGCGATCAGATGCTGGCCGAGCTCGCTTACGAGATGCACAGCACACTGCGCGAAGGCGACACCATTGCGCGCCTTGGGGGCGATGAGTTCGTCGCCGTGCTGGTCGATCTGCCTGGCCTGGAAGCGGTGCACTCACTGATGACTCGCCTGCTGGATGCAGCCGCCAGTGTGGTAGAGGTCCAGGGGATGCAGTTGCAGGTCTCGGCCAGCGCCGGGGTCACCTTTTATCCGCAAAGCGAACCCATTGATGCCGACCAGTTGCTGCGGCAGGCTGATCAGGCCATGTATCAGGCCAAGCTGGCAGGTCGCTCTCAATTCAGCCTGTTTGATACGGTGCGGGACAAGGCGCTCAAGGGCCAACAGGCGCGCATAGAGGATGTGCGCGAAGCGTTGCAGAAAGACCAGTTTCGCCTGCAGTACCAGCCCAAGGTCAATATGCGGACCGGAGAAGTGATCGGCGTGGAGGCACTGATTCGCTGGCAGCACCCCAAAGACGGGTGGCTCCTGCCGGGCGAGTTTCTGCCCCTGCTGCAGGATCACCCCCTGTCCATAGAGCTGGATGACTGGGTGCTCGCCCAGGCCATCACCCAGATGCAGGCATGGCACAAGCAGGGGCTGCCCCTGACAGTCAGTATCAACCTGTGTGCCATGCAGATTCAGCAACCGGATTTCATGACCAAGCTGCGCGCCCAGATGAAGCGGTGCAAGGCGGGTCGCGTTGAACTCGAAATAGTGGAAAGCAGTGCGCTCGATGACATCAACCAGGTGTCCGAGATCATTGATGCCTGCTCGGAGCTGGGGGTCAGGGTCGCCTTGGATGACTTTGGCACTGGATATTCGTCACTGACCTATCTCCGACGCCTGCCAGCGCAGATTCTCAAGATCGACCACAGTTTCGTGCGCGACATGCTGGACGACCGGGGTGACTTGGCGATCCTGGAAGGCATACTGGTCCTGGCCAGCGCGTTCGATCGCGAGGTGGTGGCAGAGGGCGTTGAAACGGAAGCCCACGGTGTCCGCCTGCTGGAGCTCGGGTGTGAACTGGCTCAGGGGTTTGGTATCGCCAGGCCGATGGCTGCAGAGAATCTGGCGGCCTGGATAAAATCCTGGCAACCCCCGCAGAGCTGGCTGAATCAGGAGCGATAGGCTGAAGCCGCCGCCGGCTGCCAACCTGCCAGTGTCGATGGCTCGGGTCGAAGCACCTCAACCCGCAATGGGTAGCAGGTCGCGGCATCACTGGAATGCTCCTGCCCGCAGTCACCGCCCGGACAGGCTGACAACACCCCCAGCAAATCGGTTTCAGCGATAAACTCCAGATAATCCTCCGGTCTGACCGGACTGGCCTTCATGAAATACTGGTGAGTATCGAGCGTGAACCCCGTGCACATGAACACATTCAGCACATCGTGCACCAGTGGCTCTGCCTGCTCTGTCGACAGGCCGGTATGCTCGCACAGAGCGCGCAACAGGTTGGAGTGGCAGCAGTAGTGGTAGTCGTCACCACTGAGTAGCCGATGGGTAAACGGGTCGCAGCGGGTGCCTATGACATCATGCACACTGCCGCCGTCGGCATCAAAGCCATACCAGTCCAGCGTATCCCAGGTAATCGTGGCCAGCGGACGCAGCCAGGGAAATCGGCTCCACAACCGGTCGCTGGTCGACAGATGAGTACCGTGCAGCGCCCGCGTCTTGCCGGAGTAAAAGTGCTCGGCCAGGTGTGCGCGGTTGAACAGATTCAGATCGCCTACCTGCGGCCCTTCGGTACTGACAATGCGGAAGAAGTGCCCGGCCGGCACCTCGAAAGCAGCTGCCGAGCGTGGCCCCACCATGATGGTGTCAACCGTCTGCAGCGTCTCGCGAGCCGCCTCGTAAAGTGCCATGGGCGGTGCCGGCAGAGTATCTGCGGGATAGGCAACAACCGGGCTGGCACTGCGCCGCTCGGCCGCATCGTCCGGCGCAGGACTGCGTGGCGGGTACTTCATGATGATCGCAGGCAGCGGGTAGGCATGAACATGGGGTCTCCAAAGCAATGGCTTGCGCTTGTTTCTCTGGGACTCTACTGAACAAGCCGGCTTATTGATAGGTCCGCACTTGGCGGTATACCGTATCAACAAGAGTCCATTATAGTAGGACATACTGATGCAACGCGGGGCCAGTGCCCAGGTGAACGTCACGAAAACAACCCATTTTCTCGGTATTGCGCTGCTCGCTCTGGTGGCAGACCTGCTGATCCTGTCGCTGCTGCTGACCTGGCTGCCCGACTGGCTGCTGTTCCCGGTCATTGTGCTGATCGGCAGTGCCCTGTCCTGGACTCTCTGGCAACGCCGTCTGATTCGCCGTCGGCTGCTGCTCTATGCCTATCTGCAGGATAGCAGCACGCTGAGCCGGTGGCTGCGAGGCACCTGGACGCTGGCGGTCACGCAGACAGCACTGGCCATAGTGCTGACCGTTGCATTATTGGTGATGCTGCCCAGGCCCGGGCAATGGGCCTTCTGGCTGGCGCTGGTGGCCGCGATTCCACTGTGGCTTGTCGTGGGCCAGGCGGGCAGCAGACTGCTGCATCGCCACACCCAACCCCTCTACCGGCGCCAGCTCACCCTGGACCTGCAACGCTGGGTGGTCGGCCTGAGTCTGCTCGGGCTGCTATTGATTGTCGGGCTGTTCCAGCCCACCGATGATCTGCGCGACCTGACTCTTATAGAAGCGCTGAACCGTCCTTCCGAGATCGAGGCCCGCAGCGGCATGCTGGCCCTGGCGCTGGAACTGCGCACCTTCCTCGACACTCTCGTGCACTGGTCACTGCAGTCACTGGCCATGCAGGCAGAAATAACCGTCGCGGCACCCCTGGCCTGGTTGCTGCTGTTGCTGCGCCAGTGGCTGGTCGTGTGGCCCATTATCTGGCTGATGCAGGCAGTGGATGTCATACTATATCGACTGAATGTTTCCACGGAACCGGAAGCCAGAGCGCCGGAGCAGGTGCAGCACGATGACCGAGCCTGACAATACTCAACGCTACCCGGCCCCCTATATCCTGAGGGTGCTGGCGGTTGGTTTTGCACTTCTGGTATTGATTGGCGGCCTGCTGTGGCAGGCTGATACCCTGTCGCGCTGGCTGGGTCATAACAGAGTTGTTGTCACTGTTGATGACAGCCAGTATGAAGTCACCCAGCGCCAATGGCGCCAGGCTGTCGAGCTTGCCCGCCGGGCCAGCCCTGACGGCGAGCAAATCTACACCCTGCCGGAACTGAACAATCTCGAATACCGCATCGACCAGTGGATCAGCGAAGTCATGACGCTGCCGCGCAGCCGGGTGGAAGACACCGCAGACTGGTACTTCTCGCTTGGCGCGCAAACCGGGCGGCAGTTCTGGTCGGTAGGAGAATGGATGGGCTTCGATGTGGCCGATCGCCCCGAGGAGGCCCTGAAAGCCCGCCTGTTTCCGGAACCGCAATGGACCGAATTCAACGAGGAACACAGCAGTGATCTGCTGGGCCAACTCAATGGGCTCAGCCAGGGTCAGGTCAATCGACGTCTCGACACCTTCCTGCAGGCGTTGGCGCCCTACGAGGTAGAGCGACCGGTGGCCGGACAAAGCATCCGCCTGGATCTGGATACGGAAGCAGCGCAGGTGCTGGAGCACCTGCTGGATACTGACTTCCATCGCGGGCAGGCTGCTGTTTCTGTTGCCAGCGGCACACTGACCACGCTGGCGGCCCGCCGGGTGGCCCTGTATGCCGGCGCGCGCGCCAGCAGCCGGGGGGCGACCGTGGTGGTCTCGCCTCTGGCCACCGCCTGTGGTCCCGGAGCGGCTGTCTGCCTGGGTGGCATCTGGACGGCGTCGTTCGTGGCCACCGAATGGGCTCTGCTGCGCCTGGATGAGCACAACAACCGCGACACCTTCGAAGCCGTGCTGCACGAAGAACTGGACCGTCTGGAACAGACCTTCAGCCAGACGCTGAAAGACGATATCGCGGTGCTGTTGCAGACCGAATTCAATGCTCAGCATGAGCGATTCAATGAACAGGTTCGACCCGTGGATGCCATGTTCGACCGCCGCTGATACCTCCTGCTACGCGCCCTCATATCAGTTCAGACTTCTAATAAAAAATAACTATCGATAGCCTAGTTACATTATATTTAATTACATGATGCTTTTTCTCTATCATGCGCCTCGTATCACGACTTAACCCTTCAATCCAAAGCAAACCTTCAAGGAGCTGACTGATATGTCCTTCATCAATACCGAAATCAAGCCGTTCAACGCCACTGCGTTCCACAACGGTGAATTCATTCAGGTCTCTGACGCAGACCTGAAAGGCAAGTGGGCCATCGTCTTCTTCTATCCGGCCGACTTCACCTTCGTCTGCCCCACCGAGCTGGGCGACCTGGCCGATCACTACGAAGAGCTGCAGAAGCGCGGTGTGGAAGTCTACTCCGTGTCCACCGACACCCACTTCACGCACAAGGCGTGGCACGACAGCTCGGACACCATCGGCAAGATCCGCTACCCGATGATCGGCGACCCGACCGGCACCATCACCAACAACTTCGGTGTCATGCGTGAAGGTCAGGGTCTGGCCGACCGCGCCACCTTCCTGATCGACCCGGAAGGCGTCATCCAGGCGATGGAAATCACCGCTGAAGGCATCGGCCGTGACGCCTCCGAACTGGTACGCAAGGTCAAGGCCGCCCAGTACGTGCGCGCCAACCCGGGTGAAGTCTGCCCGGCCAAGTGGGAAGAAGGCGAAGACACGCTGGCACCCTCACTGGACCTGGTCGGCAAGATCTGAAGCCTGAAAGACATAGTGCTATCGGGGCTGCCCATGCGGCAGCCCCACTTCGAATTTTTCACAGTACGCTCAGTATCCCAAAAGGATTCATCATGCTTGATGCAAACATCAAACAACAGTTGGACAGCTACCTGGCCCACATTGCTCAACCGATCGAGCTGAGCGTGTCTGCGGGCCAGAGTGACAAGGGTCGGGAGCTTTACAGCCTGGCCGAAGAAATTGCGGACATGTCGGACAAGATCAGCCTGCGGCAGGTTGACGGCGACCGCGCACCCAACATGAGTGTCGCCCCGCTGGGCGAGCAACCGCGCGTAAACTTTGCCGGCATCCCGATGGGCCACGAGTTCACCTCACTGGTGCTTGCCCTGTTGCAGGCCGGCGGCCATCCGTCCAAGGCCGACCCGGCGCTGCTGGAGCAGATTCGCGAACTGGACGGCGACTACGAGTTCGAAACCTTCATCTCGCTGTCGTGCCAGAACTGTCCGGACGTGGTGCAGGCACTGAACCTGATGGCCACCCTGAACCCGCGCATCCGACACACCATGATCGACGGCGGCCTGTTTCAGGACGAAGTCGAACAGCGCGAAGTCATGGGCGTACCGGCCGTCTTTCTGAACGGCAAGCCGTTCAGCCAGGGCCGCATGAGCCTGGCCGAGATCGTCAACAAGCTGGACACTGGCGCCGCCGAACGGCAGGCCGCCAAACTGCAGGATAAAGCCCCCTATGACGTGCTGATCGTCGGCGGTGGACCGGCAGGCGCTGCCGCAGCCATCTATGCCGCGCGCAAGGGCATCCGCACCGGCCTGGTCTCCGAGAACTTCGGCGGCCAGGTGGCCGACACGGTCGGCATCGAGAACATGATCTCCATGCCCTACACCGAAGGCCCCAAGCTGGTGGCCCAGATGGAACAACACGTCAAGGAGTATGACGTCGACATCATCACCGATCAGCGCGCCTCCGGCATTCGTGAAGGCGAGTATCTGGAACTGGATCTGGCCAGCGACGCCACCCTGCGCAGCCGCTCGGTCATCCTGGCCACCGGCGCCCGCTGGCGCGAGCTGTCAGTGCCCGGCGAGCAGGAATACCGCAATAAAGGCGTGGCCTACTGCCCGCACTGTGACGGCCCCTTCTACAAGGGCAAGCGCGTCGCCGTGATCGGCGGCGGCAACTCCGGCATCGAAGCCGCCATCGACCTGGCTGGTATAGTCGAGCACGTCACCGTGCTGGAATTTGCCGACACGCTGAAGGCCGACGACGTGCTGCAGCGCAAGGCCAACTCATTGCCCAATGTGGAGATCATCCGCAATGCGCAAACCACCGAGGTCACCGGCGATGGCAAGAAGGTTACCGGCCTGAACTACACCGACCGCGCCACGGGCGAGTCCCGCTCGGTCGAGGTTGCCGGCATATTCGTGCAGATCGGCCTGATTCCGAACTCGGAATGGCTGCGTGAAAGCAATATCGACCTGAGCCGCTTTGGCGAGATCGAAATCGACGCGCGCGGCGCCACCTCCATGCCGGGTGTCTTCGCCGCCGGCGACGTGACCACCGAGCCGTACAAGCAGATCGTCATCGCCATGGGCGCCGGCTCCACCGCCGCCCTCAGCGCCTTCGACCACCTGATCCGCACCCCGGATCCGGCGCAGGCCGGCAGCGAAGGCGATGCCCAGCCCGCCGACAGCGAACTCGAAACCGCCTGAAGGCATCGGCCAGCGGGGTGGCCTCCTACGGAGCAGATGAGCCACCCTGTGGGAGCGCACCCCGTTGCGCGATGGGCCGCAGGCCCCTTCCCAAATCGGCCAGCGGGGTGGCCTCCTACGGAGCA
>NZ_JAIUMC010000056.1 GCF_022565775.1 Natronospirillum sp. | reverse complement strand
GTGACCAGCGCCTCCTTGTCGATCGCGTAGTTGATGGCCTGCCGCACTTCGCGGCTCTGCATCGGGCCCTCCTTCATGTTCAGAATCAGGAACCACAGGTGCGGCCCCGCTTCCTCGTAGACAGTGAACATGGCATCGTCGCGGAAAGTGCTGACATTATCCGGGGGTACCTCCACCATCATGTCGATACCGCCAGCCATCATTTCTGCCACACGGGTGTTGCCATCGGTGATCGGGCGGAAGATGACGGCTTCCAGATCAGGTGCGCCTTCCCAGTAGTTGTCATTGCGACTGACCGTGACCCGGGTATTGCTGACCCATTCCTCGAACTGGAAGGGTCCGGTGCCTGCCGGGGAGCGGCCGACATCCTCACCGTGCTCCATGACTGCGTCAGGCGAAATCAGCAGCCCGGTCGGATAAGCCAGGTTGGACAGGAACGGCGCAAAGGGTTCGGACAGGGTGAAGGTCACTTCATGGTCACCTGTGGCTTCCACGGTATCGACTTCACCGAAATAGAAGGCCAGCGGAAACGGACCCGTGTCGTGATAGGGATGATCCTCATCCAGCATGCGCTCGAAGTTGAACACTACCGCCTCTGCATTGAACGGAGTGCCATCGTGGAACTCGACGCCTTCACGCAGTTGGAAGGTGTAAACCAGGCCGTCATCGCTGACATCCCAGCTTTCGGCCAGGGCAGGCTCAACTTCGAGTGTGCCGTCCGCATAGCGAACAAGGCCGTCATAGATGTTGACCAGAATGCGGAAATCATTGACTGCGGTGACTGCATGCGGGTCCAGGGACTGGGGTTCGGCAATTTGCCCAACCACCAGCACATTGGGGGGCGTCTGTGCCCATGCAAGCGAGCTGACCAGGGCCAGCGCTGCGAGTGCGGTACGTTGAAGTTTTGTGCTCACGGCTTGGTGCCTCTCTGTTTTTCTTCTGATTTGTCCGGGCGGGAATGCCTGCAAACGGAGTCCTGCGATTGCAACTCGGCCAGACTGACCTGACCAGATTTATCATGATAAATAGTTAGACGCAATAGTATTTATAGTGATAAATTGTTTGAACAGTGCAGAGACAACCAACAAGAAGGTGATATGACCTATTCCATCATAGCCCATGATGCGGACTGCGGTGCCATGGGTGTGGCGACGGCGACTGGCAGTGTGGCCGTCGGCGGCTTCGTGACTCATGCAAGAATCGGAGCAGGGGTCATTGCCACCCAGGGTGCGTTTACCAACTGGCTGTATGGGGAGCGTGGCCTGAAGATGCTGGAAAACGGCTTCAACGCTGGTGCGGTGCGCGATGAGCTGATACGCATGGACGGCGGATCCGACTACCGTCAGGTGGTGGTGTGTGATCGCTGGGGTCAGACCGCGGGTCACACCGGGAGCGCCAATCTGGGGCAGATGGCGCACCATTGTGAAGATTATCTGGCCGTCGCCGGCAATATGCTGAGTGATGAAAAGGTGCTGCAGGTCATGCAGGACTGCTATCTCGACCATAACGAATTGCCCATGCATGAACGATTGCTGGCGGCTTTGCAGGCCGGCGAGGAGGCCGGCGGTGACTTTCGGGGTTCACACAGTGCATCGCTCAAGGTGCTGTACCCGGACCAGCCGCCGGTAGACCTGCGTGTGGACTGGGCCGATAAAGACTGTACGCTGGCGCTGGAAGCTGTTTATCAGAAAACCAGAACACCGGCATTTCAGGGTTTTCTGGCGGGTGTCCCTACCCCGACCGAGCCCGAAAAACGGGGTCAGGTCAGTGATCAGGAGGTGGATCAATGAGTTCTTTGGGTCAAGAAGCCATGTTATTGCTGGATCGGGCGGCCACCTTTTCCGAGCCGGGCCCGGGCGTAACCCGGGTGCTGGGTTCGGCTGAGCATCAGGCGCTGCTGGTGGAGATGCGCCGCTGGTTTGCTGACGCCGGGGCCGAGGTGTCTCTGGACGGCGCCGGAAATCTGGTCGGTCGCTGGGTCGGGTCGAATCCGAACGAGCGCACCCTGATCATCGGGTCTCATCAGGACACGGTGCGTCAGGGAGGTCGCTATGACGGCATCATGGGGGTGCTGCTGCCCCTGGTGGTGTTGCAGCGAAGGCACGCGGAAGGGCGCCCGCTGCCCTATCCGGTTGAGCTGGTGGCGTTCAGCGATGAAGAAGGCACCCGCTTCTCCTCTACTCTGGTGGGGTCTGCTGCCCTGGCTGGTACCTTTGATTCGGCATTGCTGCAGGCCACGGATGTCGAGGGTGTCACCATGGCGCAGGCGCTGCGGGATCTGGGCGCCGATCCGGCCAGTATCCCGGCGGCGGCGCGAGATCCGCAGCAGGTCTCCGGGTTTCTGGAGCTGCATATCGAGCAGGGTCCGCTACTGGAGGCGGAAAATCTGCCAGTCGGTATCGTGACCGCCATCACCGGCATCGAACGTCATGATCTGCGCATCATCGGCAAGGCGGGCCATGCCGGAACCACCCCCATGCATCTGCGCCGTGACGCCCTGGTGGGCGCCAGTGATGTGGTGCAGCTGCTCGATCAGTTGTGTCGGGATACCGAAGAACTGGTCGGGGTGGTGGGTCAGTTGAAGGTGATTCCGAACGCGGTCAATGTGATCCCCGGTGCGGTCGAAATGAGTCTTGAGCTGCGCTCGCCGCAAACGTCCATTCGCCGCCAGGCTCGGGACACCTTGCTGCAACAGATCGGTGTGGCTCTGCAGGTGCGCAACCTGGACTGGGAGCATCGGCTCAACTATGAGCAGACCGAGGTCAGTTGTTCGCCGCGCATTCAGTCGACCCTGGCTGCCGCGATAGAGGATCAGGGGCTTGAGACTCGTTATCTGTTCAGTGGCGCCGGCCATGATGGCCTTGCCATGGAGAGTCTCACCGACATCGGTATGCTTTTCATGCGCTGCACGGATGGCCTCAGTCATCACCCGGATGAAGCTGTGACGGTGGACGATTTGGAGGTAACCGCGCAGACACTGGATCGTTTCCTCGAGCGTTGGACGGAGGCGGCTCAGTGATCAGGCCTGATGCGCAGAGGTTGCTTGCCACGCTGCATGAATTGCTGCTGATCGACAGCCCGGTTGGTGATACTGCGGCGATAGAGGCCGACATGATGCAGCGCTTGGCCGCGTTCCCCTGTCGGATCAGTCAGGGGGCCAGAGGCAATATTTCTGCTGTATGGGGAGAGGGTGAGCCCCGAAGGGCCATCGCTGCCCATATGGATACACTCGGGGCCATGGTGCAGTCGGTGCGCGCCAATGGTCGACCGGAGCTGACCCCGCTGGGCACCTGGTCGGCGCGCTTCGCCGAGGGTGCGCGCGCCACGGTACGAACAACACAGGGCGAGATCCGGGGCACCATAGTGCCGCTGCTGGCGTCGGGACATGCCTACAATGACGATGTGGATCAGCAGCCCGTGGGATGGCATCAGGTTGAGCTTAGGCTGGATGCGCCAATAGCCAGTCGAGAAGATGCGGCCGCGCTGGGAGTGCAACCTGGCGACATCGTCTGTATCGATCCGCAGCCGGAACTTCTACCCAATGGCTATCTGGTCAGCCGGTTTCTGGACAACAAGGCGGCTCTGGCCTGTGTGCTGGAAGCGCTGCATGGACTTGAGGACGCCGGATTGACACCCGCCGTGCCGGTGTGTTTTGCGTTGACCAATGCCGAAGAAACCGGCCATGGGGCGGGCACCATGCTGCCCCGCTCGGTACAGGATCTGATCAGTGTCGATATTGCCCCGGTAGCGCCCAATCAGGCGAGTGACGAAAGGCGGGCGACATTGGGTTTCAAGGATGCCTCCGGACCACACAGTGCCGGGCTGCTGGCTCAACTTGAAGCTCTGGCAAAAGCGGCTGACATACCCCTGGTAAGAGATGTGTTTCGGTACTATCACAGCGATTGTTCCTCGGCGCTCAAGGCGGGCCATGATACGCGCACGGCCCTGCTGGGTTTTGGCACCGAGAGCACACACGGCTATGAGCGCACCCATACCGACAGCCTGCTCGCGGTTACCGGCTTGCTGATGGCCTGGCTGCTGTCTCCCGGGGCCGACTGACGGGAACCGTCAGGCGGTGTCACGAGCCAGATTGTTCAGCCAGGTCTCTCGACGCAGGTAGAGGCGCATGATGATCGCCTTGGCGATTTCGTCGGCGGCAAATCCGGCAAACACGCCCCACAGGCCGAACCCAAGATGGATACCCAGCAGATAGCTGAGCGGCAATCCGATCACGGCAAAACCCAGGGTGGTAATCACCATGGGTGCTTTGGTGTCACCTCCTGAGCGCAGTACGCCCGGTATGGTGATGGTCATGGCGGTGGCGAGGCTGTAGAGGCAACCGAAACCGACCATCCAGATGATGCGCGAACGGGTTTCCGGCGTGATGTCATACAACTGCAGATACCAGGGCGCCAGCAACCACAGGATCAGCCCCAGCAGGGGTAGCACGACGGACACCGAGCGCAGTCCGGCGCGCACATAGGCGCGCGCCCGGTGCCGATGATTGGCCCCCAGTGACTGTCCCACGGCAATCGCAATCGCCTGCTGATAGCCAGCGCCGGGCGCTAGCGAGAGACTGCGTATGATCAGTGCAATCAGGAAGGCCGCATAAGCCTCGGCCCCGACGTGATTGAACATCATGGCGTATACGAAGGCTGACCCCTGCCAGAGAAACCCGTCCAGCGACAGCGGATAGCCAATGTGCAACACCCGCCGCAGGCGCGTCCAGACCAGCCCGCGCAAATCACGCCATGACAGGGCCACCTGCTCGTGGCGCAGCAATGTGGCCAGCATCATCAGTGTCTGTCCGCACCAGGCGAGACTGGTGGCAATGGCCACACCGCGCAGCCCCATGGGTTCGAACAGCGGGCCGGTGAGTCCGGGTACTGCGCCGCCAAACAGGAAGATATAATTGCCGACAACATTGAATACATTGGCATAGAGGGCCAGGCGCATGGGTGTACGCGTGTCGCCGAGCGCCTGCAGCAGGTGCATGGCGATCTGGCCGGGCGCCATGAACAGCACGCCGACACTGATCACTGCCAGATATTCGTAGCCCAGTCCGGGCAGAGCGGAGCGCTGCTCGGGCGGCCGGAACAGGTCTGTTGTCAGCAGGCTCAGCAGCCATTCTCCGGCGAACAGGTACAGGGCACACAGCAGCAGCCCGATCAGGAAGCCGGCAATGATAAGGGTGGCTACGGTTTCTCTGAGCGCTTCCCTGTTGCGCGCGCCGCGAAACTGGGCCGTCATCACCGCGCCACCCTGAGTCAGTGCCGCATAACTGATAATGACAAAGAAGTTCAGTTGCAGGCAGATGCCGAGTGCCGCTATGGTCTGCTCGCCGAACTGTCCGACCATCAGATTGTCGACCACACCCGTCATCTGGAACAGGTAGATCTGCAGAATGATGGGCCACGCCAGGTTGAACAGTCGACTCTGCAGACGGGAGGGCTGGTCTGGGCGAAACGGCAAACGCACAGGATTCTCCGAAAAAGTGACAGTATGCCAGTGCCGGATAGACTCGGCCGGGCCCAGTGTGGGTGGAATTCGCGACCCGTTGGAGCCACATATTGCCTTGTGATACAGGTCTTGGCATGATGCGCGGGCATGGATGCGAGCAGTGCACCCGTCCGCGCTTGAGGAGAGTGAGTGAAAAACCCCAATTGCTTTACCCGGCCCCGGCCACTGGCGGCCCTGATCCCGTGTCTGCTGACATGCCTGCTTGCCTATCCCTCGACGGTGGGGGCCAATCCGGTTATCGCCGTTGACGAGGATGATCCGCCGGCTTTGTTCAATCGTCTGCAGTTGCGTGGGGGGGGTGTTGTCATTGCACCAGAGGAGGATCTGGTCGGTATCGGCTATCAACTGGGTCTGGCCGGTTACTGGATGCTGGCGCCCTGGGCCGCGCTGGAACTGGGTGGGCAGCATCAATCCGAGACGTTGACGTTCGAATCAGACAGCGAATATCGGGTGACCCAGCAAACCCTGCATTATGGTGGCAGGCTGCTGTGGCCAACGGAGCGTGTGATCTATGGCAGTGCCGCTGCCCGGTGGTATCGTGGGCGCTTGTCTGTCGATGACACGGGCAGCGAGTTTTCAGGGTTGCGGGTGGCCTACAACTGGTATGAAGCAGGTCTGCACGCAAAGCCGCAGCGTTCCGGCACCGAGGCCGGGATCACGCTGCGTTATTACGAGTGGGCCAACGACGATGACCAATGGACGGTGACCGGCGAATGGCTGCTCCCCGGGCGTGAGTGGTCATTGGGCCTCGATGGCGAGGTTGCCATTGACCAGGACTTTTTCCAGGTGGGCGTGTCCGCCAATCGCCGGTTCTGAGCGGTCATTCGATCCGGTTGCGAAAGGGCAGATAGGCATAACCACTGGCTTCCAGATAGCGGAGCAGTGATTCGCGGTCGATATCCTGCTGTTCCAGCCATTTTTCCAGATCGATATTCTGCTGTTCCAGGGTGCTGTTCAGCCTTTCTGCCAACTGCTGTGGTGGCTGCTGTAGTAATTGCTCAATGGTCACTGTCTGCTCCATGCATGCCGTCGGGATGACGCGTTGAGTTGAGGAGATTGAAACCTGAATGGCTTCAGCCTGCCGACAAGTTTAGCTGTTTTGCCGGGGCAAAATGTGAACCGGTCCATGGTTCAACAAAGCGGGGAACAGGAAAGGTCGGAAATGTGAGCAAGTGCACGAACAGGGAAACAAGCATTCTGCATGCCGGTTTCCCTGGTGTTGTGTCGTGATCAGGGCAAGGGCTGGTGACCGTACCAATGACTCTGGCGCACCAGTTGTGTCTGCATGTTCTGCAGTGCATCAGCGGCACTGGCATCACCTGTCAGTGCCCGATGGACATTCCTTTGAATGATCCGTGACACCAGCGGATACCCTCTGCCCGTTGCGCTGGCGGGGCGCGCTACACCGCCCTGAAAGACCTCTACCAACTGCTCGAACTGCGGGAACTCGGCCAGCAGGTCTGCGTCATCATACAAGGCAGGAATCGACGGATTGTAGCCCGAATCCAGTGCCCGCCGTTTTTGGCTTTCTTCATTGGTCAGGAACTTCACCAGATCAACGGCCAGGTCCACATTGTCAGAATGACGGGATACCGCAAGCTGCCAGCCACCCAGGCAGGCTGCCGAACCTGCCGGGCCACTCGGCAGCGGTGCAATACCGATGCGGCCGCGAATCGGGCTGTCTTCCTGTTGCCCTGTATTCCAGGCATAGGGCCAATTGCGCATAAAGACCGCGTCGCCGCGTTGGAAAATGGCTCGACTGTCTTCTTCCTTGTGCTGCACGGTCTCTGGCGGGCTGATGGAGCCTACCCATGAGGTTGCGAGTTCGAGTGCCTGTACGTTGCCCGGCTGATTAATGGTGATCGACAGGTCGGGCTCCACAAAGGTAGTGCCGGTGTAGCTGTGAAACCATTCGATAGCATCACACGTCAGCCCCTCATAGCTGTCGCCCTGCCAGACAAACCCCCAAAGGCTGTCGCCGCTCAAGCCGGAGGCCTCCTGTTGCATGATGAACCGGGATGTTTCGGTCAGCTCATCCCAGGTTTCCGGGACGCTTCTGCCATGGGCTTCCAGCAGGTCGGTTCGATAATAGAGCAGCCCGGTATCAATGAACCAGGGCAGGGCTATCAGCCGGTCCTGAATCGTGTTGTTTTCGATCAGACCCTCGAAGAACTCAGGGCTGTTGGCGTCCAGATAGGGTGTGAAGTCGACCAGGTCGTGGGCCAGCAACCCCGCCCAGACGACATCCAACTGATACACATCCAGATCGGGGGATTCGGAGCTGAGCAGATCCTGGTAAAGGTCCAGCCGTTCATTGGTGGCGTCGGGAAGCCGCAGTATTTCTACCGAGTGGCCGGTCATTTCTTCCCAAATCTGCACATCGGCCTGGCATTGTTCGAATTCGACCCCGACCGCCCCGCAGGCAATGGTCAGGGTAGTAGACTGGGCATTGGCCATACTGCCGGCAAGCAGTATCGACCCCGCTGCAAAAGCGGTCGAAAATAGTGTTTTGACTGTCATAGTAATACTCTGCTGCGCTGATCGTTTGCTCATCCTTGATGAGATGGACTTCCTGTCGTTTTTATTGTTGTCCAGTCGATATAGCAGGGTCTCTTAATCAGATTGTAACATACCTCGATGCCCTGCTTGCCTAGCAAGAGTCGCGCACGATGAGTCTTGCTTCGAGCACGATATCCCGGCTACGGTTGTTCAGCCCGAGCACCATGCGTGCGGCCTGCCGGCCCTTCTCGTGCTGTGGCTGATGAATCGTCGTAAGCGCCGGGCGTTGATAAGCTGCAGTGGGTATATCATCGAACCCGATGACCTTCAGGTCATCCGGTATCATCAGCCCCATGTCCTGCGCGGCGGCTACAGCACCCAGCGCCAGCCGATCGCTCATGCAGAGCAGCAACTCGGGTCGTGGCTCGCTCAGCAACGCTTCCCGGGCGGCCTGATAGCCCAGCTCATAGCGGCTTTCCGGCGCATTCCATATCCATTCTGGAGGCAGTTCCCGCCCCGCCTCACGCAAGGCGGACTGGTAGCCGTCAAGACGCCGCATGGAGACCGACTCCTCAGGGCTGTTCAGCGGCTGATCGGAGATACGGCCAATCTGGGAGGCCCCGTTCACCAGGCGCAATCCGATGATGGCAATCTGTCCATCGGTGCGGGTCAGTCCATGGCTGGCCGCCAGATGGGCGCCAGCGTAATTGTCGATGTTCAGGGAGCGCAGACCTTCCAGGTTGAAGTCGACGGTCACGGCAGGTTTGCGACGGGCCGTTACCTTGTCGAGAATTCGGGAATCCCGGGGTGGCCCGTAAATGATATAGCCATCAGCCAGACTGTCGAAACTCTGACCCATATAGAACTCGCTGCGACTGGGCAAGAGCAGCATGTTGATGTTCTGTTGGTCAAATACTTCGGACACACCATGCAGGAACCGGGTGGCTACCGGGTCTTCGAAGTTGTATTGCAGGCGATCAGCCAGTACCAGCCCGATGATGCCCGTCTGGCCCCGGCGCAGGCTGCGCGCAGTCGCATTGGGGCCCTGATAACCGAGTCTTTCCGCTTCCGCCAGAATTCGCTCACGAAGCTCTGAGGATAGCTGGTCAGGCCGGCTGAAGGCATTGGATACGGTAGCCGTTGACACGCCCAGCTCTCGCGCCAGGTCTTTTAGTGTCAGTCTCATTGTGTGTACCTGCACAGGATAGGCAGAACAGGGTGCCGCCTTCCTGGCGGCCCCTTTGTCTGCGTGTCGGCTGAACTGCTGCCGCTCCTTTTTATGTACACGTCGGAAGAAGCCCGGGGTATTTGTCGTTGTATCCCGGGCCTTCTGACGGTTCAGCCGCCCTTGACTGAGCCGGCCAGCATGCCGCGAACAAAGTAACGCTGCATCGAGATGAACACGAGCAACGGCACAATCATCGTGACAAAGGCACCACTGGTCAGAATCTCCCAGTTGTCGCCCCTTGAGCCCAACAGTTCGCGCAGTTGAGCCGTCAGTACCGTGCGGCCTTCACCCTGTCCGAGGAACACAATGGCGACCAGCAGATCATTCCAGACCCAGAGGAACTGGAAGATGGCGAAGGAAGCCAAAGCAGGCACGGACAGCGGCAGCACGATCGTGATGAAGATCTTGAAATGGGTAGCCCCGTCCATACGGGCTGATTCCATGATTTCACGCGGCAGTCCTGCCATGTAGTTGCGCAACAGATAGACGGCCAGAGGCAAACCAAAGCCGGTGTGCGCGAGCCAGACCCCGAGATAGGATCGGGGCTCCCAGCCCAAACTGCCCACCCAGGTCTGGCCCAGCCAGTTGTAGGTACTCAGTACCGGAATGAGGGCCATCTGCAGCGGGACCACCAGCAGGCCTACAATCGCGGCCAGGAAGAACGAACGTCCCCAGAAATTCATCCACGACAGGGCATAAGCCGCGAACGCCGCAATCAGTATGGGAATGAAGGTGGCCGGCAGGGTCACCGTCACCGAGTTCACAAACGCTCTGCCGATGCCTTCCGCTGCCAATACCCGTTCATAGTTGGCCATGGTAAAGCGCGGGGGAATGGCGGCGATGTAGAACAGGCGAATGCCCCTGGCATGCTCGAAGGGTTGCTCCGACAGCCAAACATAGCTGCCATCCTCGTTCACCGTCAGCCGCGAGCCATCGTCTTGCACCCAGGTGTCGCCCGCCTGAAACTCGTCCAGGTTGCGCCCGCCGGTGCCCCAGGAGACCACGGTCCGGCCCGAGTCTTCGCGGAAGAATTCGCCATCAATGCGAAATTGATTGTCGACTTCCACCTGTGAGTCGGCAGTGCCGGTTCGGTGGGCCGCGTTGCGTTCAGTCGCCACCAGGGCCGTCCACCAGCCCGACACGATCAACTGATCGGCATCGCGTACCGAACTGACCAGCAGGCCCGCGGTCGGCAGTGTCCAGAGCACAACAAAGGCCAGGACGATCAGGTGCTTGATACCGCTTGATACGGAAAATCTTTGTGCATTAATCATGGTCCAACCCTCAGCTCATTTCCTTGCGTGCCTGCCGGACGTTCCACCACATGATGGGCAGTACGGCAATCATGATGAACACGGCAACCGTACTGCCGCGCCCAAAGTCACCCGCTCGGAACATGATGTCGAACATCAGATTGGCGAGAACCTGCGTTTGCCACTGGCCATTGGTCATGGCCAGTACCACATCGAAGATCTTGAGCACCAGAACCGTGATGGTGGTCCAGACCACAACCACAGTACCCCAGACCTGAGGGACAACGATCTTGTAGAACATCTGAAAATCATTCGCCCCGTCCATGTTGGCGGCTTCAATGGTGTCTTCCGGCACACCTCGAATGGCGGCCCCCAGCAGGACCATGGCAAACCCGGTCTGAATCCAGACCATGATGGCCATCAACAGGAAGTTGTTCAGCGGTTGCACGGAAATCCATGCTTGCGGCTCACCGCCAAAGGCAACGATGACCGCGTTCAGCAGACCAATCTGCTGATCGGTACCACCACGATAGTCGTAGATGAAGCGCCAGATGACACTGGCACCCACAAACGAAATGGCCATGGGCAGAAATATCAGAGAGCGCGCAATGTTGCGCCACCACATCCGGTCAGTCAGATAAGCGATAACCAGACCGAACAGAGTGCTCAGTGTTGGCACGACAATCAGCCAAAGCAGATTGTTGCGCACGGAAATCTGGAAACCCCGATTGTTGAACGCCCAGGTGTAATTGGCCAGGCCGACAAAACCGGCACGGCTGTTCATGGACAACCACAGGGTATAGATCACGGGCACGACCAGGTACAGCGTGAGAATCAACAGGGCCGGGCCGATAAAGATCCAGGGTCTGATGGATTCCCGCAAATCGTCGCGACGTGAGCGGTCATCATCATCACGGATATGATCGCTGGAAAGTGTTCGGTCGAGCAAAACGTTCGAGCCGATAAAGAAAAGCGCGGACAGGCCTATGGCCAGTGCAATAGCCCACGCGGCCAGGATAAGTTGCTGAAGCACAGTAAGCCTCCGGGAACATTATTATTTATAGTGTTGGGGTCAGACTGCAGAGAACAGGCACTCCAGGGAATACACCCTGCGTTCCGTAGAACGCAGGGTGTATTGACGGTACGTTTCTGCTTGCCTAAACAGTCAGTGACTGCGGCTTACAGGTCGTCCCAGCTCCGCTGGATGTCATCAGCAATTTCCTGAGCAGAAGCGCCGCCGACAAAGTCGACCATGCCTGTCCAGAAAGTACCGGCACCGATGGCGGCGGGCATCATGTCAGATGCGTCGAAACGAACGGTATCAGCACCCAGCAGGATTTCACCCTGACGGCGCAGTACGTCGCTTGCGTACGCTTCTGTATTGGCACCCAGGTGAACAGTCAGGAACTCACCCTGAGCCATCCACAGTTCGTGTGCCAGCGGCGTCTGCAGGAACTGCATCAGTGCACGCGTGGCGTTGGAGTCACGAGTGATGGCCATCATGGTACCGGCAGACAGTACCGGATCACCCAGGTCTTTTCCGTCGTAGGAAGGCATGTAGAAGAAGTCTACGTCTTCTCCGACCACAACATCATCCGGGAAGAAAGCGGGGATGAAGTTGGCCTGACGGTGCATGAAAGCACGGGGCGGGATGTCGAACAGGGCCTGTGGCGCATCACGGAAGTCCGTGGTGGCTACAGCCTGCGGACCGCCGGCAACATAATCCGGGTTGCGAGCGAATTCACCGAAGAGTTCGATGGCTTCAATCACGCGCGGATCGTTGAACGGAATGTCGTTGGTAACCCAGCCGTCATAGACTTCCGGCTCGTGCAGACGCAGCATCAGATCTTCGATCCAGTCGGTACCCGGCCAGCCGGTGGCGGCACCTGAACCCAGACCAATGGTCCACGGAGTTTCACCGTCGGCGACCATCTGATCACTCAGGGCGATCATTTCTTCCATGCTGGTGGGCACTTCATAGCCGTAGTCTTCGAAGTTGTCCGGTACGTACCAGACCAGTGACTTCAGATCGACCCGGTACATGACGCCGTAGAAGTCTTCTTCACCAGAGCTGTTCTCGAAGGTACCGAGATCGGCCCAGCCGTCACCGTCGGAGAAGTTCTCCCGGACCCAGTCAGCAGCATCGCTGCCCAGGGGTACCAGCAGGTCCTGACGGGCCAGATCTTCAGCCAGACCAGGCTGCGGGAAGATGGCCATGTTCGGCGGGCTGCCAGCCTGCGTATCTACCTGGATCTGCTGCTCGAAGCTGTCAGAGCCGGAGTAGTCGACATTGGCGCCGGTGGCGTCTTCAAAGTAGGCCAGTACGCGGCGAATGGAATCCTGCTCACCACCCAGCCAGGGGCCGGTGATGGTCACGGTCTGACCAGACAGGTCCAGATTCTCGAATTCCTCAAGCCAATCCCAGCTAAAGGGGCCTTCGCCGATGGGGAAGTGCAGGTCTTGAGCCATTGCACCCGTTGCCAGTGCGGCGGATGTGATTGCAACTGCGAGCGTTCTCTTCTTTATCATTGTTGTGTTCCTGTTGTGTTTGTATGTGAACCAACATGTAACTGCTGACTGGCCAGCCGACAGCGTGGGCAAGCCGTCACCAGCCGACATGGTTTCTGCTTGTCGCAGCAGAAACTGTCCTGAATCATCTTAAACGATTAAGAAGCGGTCTGCTAAATTCGCAAACCGCTTTTTTTAGAATGATTTCTTATAAAAAAGAAGCTTAATCATTACTAAAGCCGGTGTAAGCGCTTGCCTTCCGTCGATAACCGCAGTCTTCCTGAAATATGCTAATCTGTGCCAAACAGTCGCAAGGACCATGCTATGGCGCACAGCATGACCGGGTTTGCCAGAGTCACTGGCCAGTTGGCCGGCAGCCCGTTGTCGATAGAAATCAGGACGGTCAATCATCGGTATCTGGAAGTCACCCCTCGGGTGCCAGAAGCACTGCGCGTTGCGGAGCCGTGGCTGCGCGAGGCGGCGCGCCAACGCCTTGCTCGTGGCAAGGTGGATGTGGTGGTGCGCTGGCAGCAGGAAGGTGGTCCTGCCAGCGACATCACGGTCAATCTGCCTCGCCTGCAGGCGTTGCGTGTGGCCCTGGATGAAGTGGCAAAGGCGGTGCCCGGAGGCCGGGAGCCGGATGTCGCGACCTTGCTCGCCTGGCCGGGCGTGCTGGCGGAGCCGGCTCTGGAAGATGACGATCTGTACCGCATTGTGCAGCCGCTTTTCACTCAGGCGCTGGACGACCTGCAGGCACATCGGGAGCGCGAGGGTGATGCACTGGCCCGGTCGATCGAGCAACGCCTGGATGACATAGACGCCATAGTGAGTGACTTGCGTGCCGGTTCAGCCAACCTGCAGCAGCACCTGTCAGATCGTCTGCAGGAGCGCCTGGCCAGACTGCAGGCAGAGGTGGACCCGGACCGGCTGCAACAGGAGATTGCGCTGTTGTTGCAGAAGTCGGATGTGGCGGAAGAAATCGATCGCCTGGCCGCACATGTGGCGGAGACGCGGAAAGTGCTTGCCCGGCAGGAGCCCATTGGCCGCCGTCTGGACTTTCTGATGCAGGAGTTCAATCGTGAAGCAAATACCCTGGCCTCAAAGGCCAGCCAATCAGCCTTTACACAGTCTGCCATTGCTCTGAAAGTGCTGATCGAACAGATGCGCGAGCAGATCCAGAACATCGAATAACGGGTGAGGAGCCCTGAACATGACCGCAACCCCTGATGCCCGCGGCATTTTGTATATTGTGTCGGCGCCCTCTGGTGCCGGCAAGAGCAGTCTGGTCAATGCCCTGATCAAGCGGCTGCCCTTTGTTTTTCTGTCCATATCGCACACCACTCGACCGATGCGCCCCGGAGAGACTCAGGGTGAGCATTATCATTTTGTGGATACTGCTGCCTTTGAACAGCAGGTCGAGCGTGGCGATTTTCTGGAGCATGCGCAGGTGTTCGACAACTACTATGGCACCTCGCGCAGCTATGTCGAACGCCAGCTTGACCAGGGGCACGACGTTATTCTGGAGATAGACTGGCAAGGTGCGGAGCAGGTACGAGCACAGATGTCGGAAGCACAGAGTGTCTTCATTCTGCCACCGTCGCTCGAGGCATTGCAGGAGCGTCTGCAGAAGCGGGCTCAGGACAGTGAAGAGGTCATCGCGCGGCGCATGCGCGATGCGCGCAGCGAGATGTCGCATTTTGCCGAGTATGATTACCTGATCATCAATGACGACTTCTACAAGGCACTGGATGAGCTCTGTGCCATCTTTACTGCACAACGCATGCGTACGCCCATGCAGCAGCGTCTGCGAGGTGATCTGCTGCAGTCTCTGATGGCATGAAGCCTTGTCAGGAGGTTACACTGCGCAACAGTTCTGTGTTGAGCGCGCCGCCCCGTTCGGGTATCATTCCGCTCCCGTTGAACATCCCCCGATATTGAAGGTAGATCCGCATGGCACGAGTAACTGTTGAAGATTGCCTGCAACACGTCGACAACCGTTTCGAACTGATCATGGTCGCTTCGCGCCGTGCCCGGCAGTTGGCCAATCAGGGCGCTGACGCCCGTGTGGCCGAAGACAATGACAAACCGACTGTAGTCGCTCTGCGGGAACTGGCAGACAACAAGATTTCGGTCGACGAGATCATGTCTGCTCCGGTAGAGGAATAGCCCTTCGCTTCGCCTGCGGGCGCATGGATACAGACACAACCGGCAGGAAAAGGCGCAATGTCTCGCAGGATATTGCGCCTTTTTTGCATCTGATGATGGTGGATTCGATTGTGGCGACGGTACAGAGTCTCTAGAATCAGAGACTCATGACGGCCTTGCCGGACGGAAACCAGAGTGCCCACTGTAGAAGCATTAGCCGAAAGTCTTGAAAGTTACCTGTCCCCGGAAAAGATAAATCGGGTGCGGCGCGCCTACTATTTCGCCGAGCAGGCGCATTACGGCCAGAAGCGCGCCAGCAACGAGCCCTATATCATCCACCCTCTGGCGGTCGCCAACATCCTGGCCCGAATGCACATGGACCATCAAAGCCTGATGGCAGCCATGCTGCACGATGTGCTGGAAGACACCCCCATGACCCGCGAAGCCATGGCTGTTCAGTTTGGCGATGGCGTGGCCAGCCTGGTGGACGGGGTGTCCAAGCTGACGCACCTGGAGTTTGAAGACAAGCGCCATGAAATGGCCGAAAATTTCCAGAAGATGGCCATGGCGATGGCCAAGGATCTGCGGGTTATTCTGGTCAAGTTGGCAGACCGGCTGCACAACATGCGCACTCTGGCGCCACTGAAACCGGAAAAGAAGAAACGCATCGCCCAGGAAACGCTCGATATCTACGCCCCCATAGCCCAGCGTCTGGGTATCAATGACATTCGCCTCGAACTCGAGAATCTCGCCTTTGCGGCGCTCTACCCGATGCGGGCACGCTGCATTTCCGCGGCCATCACCAAGGCCAAGGGCAATCGCAAGGAGATCGTGGAACAGGTCGAAACGGCGCTGGCCAAGCGGATGACTGAATTCGGCATCGACGGGGTGGAAGTCTATGGCCGGGAAAAGCATCTCTACGGCATTTATTTGAAGATGCTGGAGCAGCACAAGTCATTCCGCGAAATCATGGATGTGTATGCCTTCCGGATCGTGGCTGATTCGGTAGAGGACTGTTACAAGGCGCTGGGTGCGGTACACAGCCTGTTCAAACCCGTGTTCAAGCGCTTCAAGGACTATATTGCGGTACCCAAGGTGAATGGGTACCAGAGCATTCATACCACCGTCATCGGTTACAACGGCATTCATATTGAAGTGCAGATTCGCACCCGGGACATGGATGCCATGGCCAATCACGGCATTGCCGCCCACTGGCTGTACAAGGAAAACGATTCGCAGAACCCCACGCCGGCACAGGCGCGGGCACGCCGCTGGATCAATGGCCTGCTGGAGATTCAGCAGCAGGCCAACAGCAGCATAGAGTTCATTGAGCACGTCAAGGTCGACCTGTTCCCCGACGAGATCTATGTATTCACTCCAAAGGGGCGCATCATGGAGCTGCCTCGCGGCGCCACGCCGGTCGACTTTGCCTATGCGGTGCATACCGATATTGGCAACAGTTGCGTGGGCTGCCTGGTCAACCGCAAGTACTGGCCGCTCAGCCAGCCGCTGGAAAGTGGCGATTCGGTCAAGGTCATCACCACCAAGACCGCACGACCCAATACTGCCTGGCTGAATTTTGTCGTGACCGGCAAGGCCAAGAGCGCCATCCGGCACTATCTGAAAAGTGTGCATCGTGAAGAGTCCGAAGACATCGGGCGCAAGCTGCTGCTCAAATCCTTGCAGCAGTTCGGCTTGTCTTTTGAGCGGGTGACGGGTGCGCAATGGGATCAACTGCTGGCCGACCTGGAGCTGCCCTCGATGGAGGTGCTCTATCAGGACATCGGTCTGGGTACCCGCCTGGGCTATGTGGTCGCCAAGCGACTTGCGCAGCAACTGAACCACATCACACCAGAGGGCGCCGCCGAGCACAAGGCGTCTCCGGTGGCGCTGAAAGGCACCGAAAAACTGATCCTCAACTATGCCCGCTGCTGCTCGCCCATTCCCGGAGATCCCATTGTGGGCATCATCACCAAGGGCAAGGGGCTGGTCATCCACCGGGAAAACTGCAAGAACATCGCAGAGTTCCGAGGTGACCACCAGCGGTGCGTGCATCTTGAGTGGGATGAAGACATGGGGGGCGACTTCCATGCCGATCTGCGCATCATCGTGCACAGTCAGCGCGGCGTGCTGGCCAATGTGGCCTCGACAATCGCTACCGCCGGTTCAAACATCGAAACCGTCAACATGGAAGAAAAGGACGCGGTCGTGAGCCAGATTCAGGTCAGCGTCAACGTGAATGACCGGAAGCATCTGGCTCAGGTCATTCGCCGTCTGCGGCGCCTCACCGAGGTGGTGCGGGTCTACCGCATTCGCCGCTAGTGGCCACTAGAGCGCCTCGTCGCCTGTTTCCCCGGTGCGAATGCGCAGAACCTGCTCCAGAGTGCTGACCCAGATCTTGCCGTCACCAATCTTGCCGGTATTGGCGGCCTTGGTAATGGCTTCTATGACAGTATCCAGCGTGTCTTCTGCCACAGCGATTTCCACTTTGACCTTGGGCAGAAAATCCACCACATACTCGGCGCCCCGATAAAGCTCGGTATGGCCCTTTTGGCGCCCGAAGCCCTTGACCTCGGTGACCGTAATGCCCTGGACTCCGATATCGGACAATGACTCACGAACATCATCGAGTTTGAACGGTTTGATTATCGCGGTGACAAGTTTCATCAAAGACTCCTGATGGGTGGTTCCTCTGATAAAGGTACCACCGAGCCCTTGGCGCGCACAATCGGCGGTGCAATAGACGACGCGCAAAAACGAGAAAAGGCACCCCGTGGGGTGCCTTTTTTTCAGATCGCTGTGTAACGAGTGTTGTCTGTCAGCGGGTACTTACTTACCTGAGGAGGTGAACTCCGGGTAAGCTTCCATACCGCACTCGGCGAGATCGACACCTTCGTACTCGACGTCTTCAGCAACCCGGATGCCCATGATCAGCTTCAGGGCGAACCAGACGATCAGGGAAGCAACGAAGACCCAGCCGAAGATGGCACCAATGCCGATCAACTGACTGGTCAGGCTGGCACCACCGAAGGTGACGGCCAGGATCCCCCAGATACCGGCGCTGCCGTGTACGGAGATGGCACCGACCGGATCGTCGATCTTCAGCTTGTCCAACGCCACGATGGACAGCACGACCAGGATGCCGCCGACGCCGCCGATCAGGGTAGCCACCAGCGGAGTTGACCACTCAGGACCTGCGGTGATGGACACCAGGCCAGCCAGGGCGCCGTTCAGGATCATGGTCAGGTCGGCCTTCTTGAACATCAGGCGTGACAGGATCAGTGCCGTCATGGCACCACCAGAGGCGGCCATGTTGGTGTTCATGAACACCACAGCCACTTCGTTGGCGGTGTCCGAGGCCGCTGTGGCCAGCACAGAACCACCGTTGAAACCGAACCAGCCCATCCACAGGATGAAGGTACCCAGCGTGGCCAGCGGCAGGTTGGCACCTGGGATCGCGTTGATCTGACCATCTTTGCCATACTTGCCTTTACGAGGACCAAGCACGATGACACCGGCCAGAGCTGCAGCAGCACCCGCCATGTGCACGATACCGGAACCGGCAAAGTCGGCATAACCCAGTTCGTCCAGGAAGCCGCCGCCCCAGCTCCAGGCACCCTGAATCGGGTAGATGAAGCCGGTCATGACGACTGCGAAGGCCAGGAAGGCCCACAGCTTCATGCGCTCAGCGACCGCACCGGAGACGATGGACATGGCGGTAGCCACGAACACGACCTGGAAGAAGAAGTCTGCAGACGGTGCAAACGTAGCCTCTGCTTCGTATTCGAAGCCGGCTTCAACACCGGAACCAGTGATGCCGGCCAGGAAGAGACCACCGCCATACATGAGCTGGTAACCTACCACCATGTACATGATGCTGGCGATCGCGAACAGTGAAAAGTTCTTGGTCAGAATTTCAGTGGTGTTCTTGGCGCGCACCAGGCCGGACTCCAGCATGGCAAAGCCGGCGGCCATCCACATGACCAGAGCACCACAGATCAGAAAGTAGAACGTATCCAGGGCGTACTGGACTTCAAACACAGTTTCTAAGGCTTCCATTGTTATCGTACCCCCTTGGCTTAAATAGCGTCTTTACCGGTTTCACCGGTACGAATGCGGATGGCCTGCTCCAGTACAGAGACAAAGATTTTGCCGTCTCCGATCTTGCCGGTGTTGGCCGCCTTGGTAATGGCTTCAAGGACCTGATCCAGAGAGCTGTCATCGACAGCAATCTCAACCTTGACCTTGGGCAGGAAATCCACGACGTATTCCGCGCCGCGGTACAGTTCCGTGTGACCTTTCTGACGCCCGAAGCCTTTGACTTCGGTCACGGTAATGCCTTGCACCCCAATGTCAGACAGGGCTTCACGCACATCGTCAAGCTTGAAAGGCTTGATTATCGCAGTGACCA
>NZ_JAIUMC010000055.1 GCF_022565775.1 Natronospirillum sp. | reverse complement strand
CGGATTTACCGCCACCCTCCAACATTTTCCCGTACTTCCGCGATGAACCTTTTTTTATGTCTGCTCTCCAGCTGTCAGCAGGTACACCATCGCGGCGGCAGACCAGGCCTGAGGCCGACAGGCGTCCAGATAGGGCAACGGCGGGTGTGTCTCCCGACTGTAACCACCGACCAGTTCTGGCAGACGCCGGTCTGACTGACTGCTCGCCAGATCGACCAAAGACCGGGTCACCCGATCAAATTCCGCATTGAAGCCATAGCGTTTCAGACCGGCTGCGAACAGCGCGGTATCGTGTGGCCAGACAGATCCGTTGTGGTAGGACAGCGGGTTGTACATATGAGCCTCCGTGCTCAAGGTGCGCAAACCCCACCCGGACCACATGTCATCTCGCAGCATGCGGGGTACCAATCTGGCCGCCTTGTCCTCAAAGACCACGCCGGTCCAGAGCAGATGCCCCGAGTCGGAGCTGTTGACGTCCAGCTTCCGGCCCTGTTCATCCAGGGCAATGGCGAAGTTGTCATGTTCGGGCATCCAAAACCAGTCGTGAAGTCTCTGCCGGATCAACTGCGCTTCGCGGAGATAGTTGTCAGCCTGTACCTGGTCACCCAAGTGAGCATAGAACTGCGCGGCGGCCTGGAAGGCCGCAAAAGCGTACCCTTGGACTTCCGCGACGGCCAGGGCGCCCTGGCCCAGCGTGCCGTCGGCGTAACTAAGCGAGTCATTGGAGTCTTTCCAGCTCTGTATGGTCAGCCCTCGATCATTGCCCCGAAACACGATAAGGCCCCGCTCATCACGATGCTTCATCATCCAGTTCAAGCCCGCTTCCCAGTGTGGTCGCAGCTCGCCAATCAGGCTGTCCCGGCCGGTACGCCGCACCGTATCCGCCAACAGCAACAGATACAGCGGCGTCGAGTCGGCCGAGCCATAGTAGGTCTGGAACGGCAGGCACCCGGTACGACTCAGTTCACCATACCGCTGCTCATGCAGTATCTTGCCGGGCTGCTCATCGCGAAACGAGTCTTCGTGCTGTCCCTGATGGTGGCCCAGAAAGCGCAGAACGCCCAGAGCCAGTTCGGGGTAGCGGGGCAGCAGAAACCAGGCCGTGATGATGGCATCCCGCCCGAAAGGCGTCACAAACCACGGCATGCCGGCCGCCACTGTGAGCCCCTCATCGGTTGCCAGCAGCAGGCAGCTCAAATCGGCGCAGGCTTGCTCATAGACGCCCTGCGATTCACTGTCGGGGGCTTCTCCCAGCCACTTCTCCGGCAACTGGAGCGGCAAGCGACCCTGCGGCAATGAACTACTGACCGTTGCTTCGACAACCAGTTCGATGGTCTTGCCGGGTGGTATTTCAACCTCGTCATGAAAGTCCGCACCAGTCAGATGCACCCGGACATCATGCTCTGCGTCATCAGTCGCCTTGTAGTGGCCGTGATAGTGATGGGTGCCACGCGCGCAGGTCACGGTGCGATGGTCCAGGTCCGCAAACTGCCCCCTGACTTCAAACATGTCGGCAAAATCACTGTTCAGAGCCAGGTCTACCTGAAAGCGATGAAACCGATGATCGGTATTGCTGATTGCCAGCACATCCCTGAAGCCACCTTCAGACAAGCGCAGTTGACGCCTGATCGCCAGCTCCTGCCGATGGTCCCGCGAGCGGGACCAGTACTCGGTGAGCTGGCGACCATCTGCCGCCACCCGGTGCAGACAGTCAAAACCGGCGAAAGACCATTTGTACTGACTCAGCACGCGAGTATCCAGAAAGTAGAATCCACTTTCACGCATGTCAGAGTCCATCCGCCCGCTGCTGTCCAGAATGCAGTAGGCGAAGTTGTGCTTGAGAGGAATCATGGGACTACAGGCTCCTTATTCCTTGCTGCCGGAGGCAATGGGGTTATCGACAATGTAGCGCTGGAACACGATGAACATGATCAGCACGGGTATGGTGGACATGAAGGCGCCAGCCAGAATCAGTGACCAGTCCCCCGCACCACCGTAGGCATTGCGCAGTGACAGCAGGCCCACTGGAAGCGTGAAGGCATTGCTGGGGCTGCTGATCAGCACCAGGGGCCAGAAGAAATCATTCCAGGCTCCCTGAAAGGCCATGATGGTGATGGTGATCAGGGCCGGTTTGCTCATGGGCAGAATAATGTGCCAATAGGTGGTCCAGTAGCCGGCACCATCCATTAGCGCAGCCTCTTCGACTTCGCGCGGTATGCTCTGGAAGAACTGCTTCATGATCAGCACCTGAGCCGACACTATCGCGACCATGATCACCGCCCAGGGTGTATTGAGCAGGTTGATATCCCGTATCACCAGATAGTTCGAGATGAACGTCACCTGCACCGGGATCATCATGCTCAGCAGCAACAGCATAAACAGGGCACGACTGCCCGGAAATTTCAGCCGCGCCAGCGCATAACCGGCGGTGGTGGCCAGCGTCAACGTCAGCAGCACTCGTCCCAGCGCAATGAAGAAGCTGTTCCTGGTCCAGCTCAGAAACAGGCTGTCTCCGGTATTGAGGTCTATGGACTCCTTGAACACCCGCCGGTAGTTGTTGAGCACATACCCCAGCACACCGGGAGAGATGTTGTCCCAACTGGCCTGCCTCCCGCGTCGCTCCATCAGGGACGGCGGCAGTGTGGCGTCAACCAGAAACTGCTCTCTGGGCGCTGCAGACGTCAGCGGCACACGCTCCAGGCGCGGCCCTTCTCCATCATGGCGAAAAGCGATACGCCAGGTGGCTTTTTCCCATTCCTGCATCAGACCATCGGCGTCTTCTGCCGTGAAGCGCTCGTCATCGATGCGCCTGATTTCGAGATCTGCCACATGATCAGCCGCAAAATCCTGATAAACCACAGCCGCCATCCCGGTACCGGGGCGGCGGCGCGGAATCTGGATATCCGGCTCCTCAAGCCCCACCGCGACAGGGGCCGCGTAGGTGACGTCAAACACCACAGAGCCTCCCGGCGCCAGACCACCCCAGAAAGCATCATTGGCGCCAGCGCGACCCTGTTGCCAGGCCACAACCCAGTTGGTCGGCTGAATCTGCTCGAACCAGAGCCTGAACGGCTGTTCAAGCGGATCCCGCTTGATGCTGGCGAGCAGGGAAAACAGAAAAGTTCCAAGAAGTATGGTGGCGACACTCAGCAGCACACCGTACATCAGCAGAATCGCCGACCATTGCCGGCGGCGCACCGCCGCCTGTTCGGCACGGGCCTTTGCGGTCAGTTCAGTCATTGGTTGTCTCCGATACGCCGACCCAGCGCTGCAGCAGCACCATGACCAGAGTCACCAGGGCAAGAATCAGCGCTGCAGCGCTGGCCATGCCGATACGGGGGGTGCCCCCTGGCGGGAAGGCGTTGTAGTAGGTATAGAAAGCGAGGGTAATCCGTGATTGCAGCGGTGCTGCATCGCCCAGCAGGGCAACCTGATCGAACATCTGCAAGGTGCCGATGATACCCAGCGTCACCACGGTAAAAGTGACCGGCATCAGCCGCGGCCAGGTAATGAAGCGCAGGCGCTGCCAAGGCGACGCACCCTCGAGTTTTGCCGCTTCGTACAGCGAATCCGGGATCGACTGCAGCCCGGCCAGATAGAGCAGCATCAGGGTCGGTATGGTGGTGAAGATGTTCATCACCACGATGGCCCACAGAGTGCGTGGCAAGGGTCCCCAGACCTGCCGGGTATTCATCCAGGTAATACTGACCGCTTCCACACTGCGCACCCCAATGCCGTAGCCGGCACAGATCACGGCCACTACCAGTGCAATAGCCAGCGCACAGGCAAAATGGAAGGGGTCGTACCAGCGTACCCAGTCATAGCGTCGACGCCCGTTCAGGAACAGGACCAGCATGACCAGCGCCACCACGGCACAGAAAATCAGCAACAAGCCAACATGCGCAGACAACCAGGTCAGACCCTGATTGATGATACCCCGGCGCTGGAACACCCAGATAAAGATCAGCGTCATTGCCGCGCTGGACAGAATGGACGGAAAGTAGAAAATGGTGCGAAAAACGCTCTGTCCGCGCACCTTGCGGTTGGCGGCCAGAGCCAGCAACAGCGCCAGCACGGTCTGCAAGGCGGTGACAATGATGGCGAACGCCATCGAATGCCGGAAAGCCAGGGTGAACAGCGGATCAGTCAGCAGCGACAGATAGTTGCGCAATCCGACCCAGACCGGGTCATTGAACAGGTCATAGGACTGAAAGCTGAAAATCAGTGTACGCCCCAGGGCGTAAAGAAAAAACACGAACAGCGAGACACAGAACGGTGTGACAAACAACCAGCCGGCCAGACGCTCCCGGTTATGCATGGAAAGATTCATGATGATCTCCTTGCTGCACGATAACGGGTACCGATCGCCCTAGCCGACGATCGATACCCGCTCGGCCGATCAGCGCCCGGTCAGGCGATCATAGGAGGCCTGTGCTTCTGCAATGGCCTGGTCCACGGTTCTCTCGTTCAGCAGCACCGCACCCAGCGCCTCGTCCATGATGCTTTTCCAGCTCTCGCCGTAACTGCCGAAAGCAAAGGGTTCAACATGGCCATCACTGGCGCCCTCGAACACCACGCGACTCATGTGGGCCTCGCGGTCATCCTGCTCAAAGTAGGGATTGTCCCCCAGCGCTTCACGGCTGGGCAATGCCAGGCCGCTCTCCAGCACCCACTGCTGGGCCTTGGGTGACGTCAGTAACTCGACCAGCTTGTGTGCAGACTCGGACACATCAGAGTCGGCGGCAACCGACCAGGACACGGTGAACACCAGATTACCCCGCTCTCCGGTACCCGGGTGCCGGGGAATGTGCACTGTGTCGTATTCCATGGAGGGCGCCTGATCGCGCAGGAAGCCCACCATCCAGGCACCTTCGATGGAAACCGCCGTATATTCGTTGCCCAGACAACCGCCGGTCCAGTCCTGACCGATATCAGCAGCCAGCACACCGGCACCCTCCTCTACCAGCGACGTATAGAACTCGAAGGCCTCGCGGAAATCGTCATCCAGAACGGTATGGCCATCTTCATTGATCGGGGTCCAGCCGGTTGCCAGTGCAAAGGCGGCAAAACGGGCGTAGTCCGGCACCACACACAGGCCGTCAACATCATCGAGTTCTGCCTGGATTGCCTGCAGCTTCGAGCGGAAGTCATACCAGTCATCATCACTGCTCAGATAGTCCACACCGGCATCGTCAAAGATGTCCTTGTTGAACTGAACCGCCAATGTATTGAAGTCCTTGGCAATGCCTTTCAGATCGCCATTATAGGTGAAGGCCTCGTTGAGGGCCGGAATGATGTCGTCAGCCACGGCCTGGTTGGCTTCCGAAACGGTCGCTATGCGTCCCGAAGCAAACAACGGATAGCCCCAGAAAGAATCCACGTAAAAGATATCCGGCGCCGTGCCGGCCGACAGCGCATTGGTAATATTCTGCGCGAAATCACCTTCAACCGGCTCGTAACTGGCTCTGATGCCGGCTTCTGCCAGTTCATCGGCCAACACTTCGTTGAGCAGTGTATTGACCACGACAATATTGTCGCCACCCCAACCGCTGACACGCACGACATCCTCAGCGAATACCGGTGATGCACACAGTGCCAGACCGGCTATCAGACTTGTTTTTATTTTCATGACATCCTCTCTTTCAAGTTAAGTAAACGTTTACGTTGCTACCACTAAAAAAGTCAGACTGTTCCCCGCCTGACCAGCTGCACAGGCATGATGACTGCCTGCGGTTCTGAGCCCTGCTGGGCTCGAATCAGAAGATCCACGGCACCTCTCACCAGTTCATTGGTGTCTTGCCGAATGGTGGTCAGCGTCTGACCGAAAACGGGCAGGTCATCGTAACCTACCAGCCGGACCTGATCCGGCACACTGATGTTCAAATCTTCCAGCACCTTGAGCACACCCAGCGCGACCTCGTCAGTCTCGCAGAAGAGTCCGTCATAGGCTGGCCTGGTGGTCTGCCATTCACGCATCAGAGTTCGATAGGCAGTCAGCGACGGCGTATCCGAATCAGGCACCCAACAGATGTCGGCGGTTTGATCCGCGTTACCGACTGTTTCATGAAACCCTTTGGCACGCAGGCCGGTGCCCTTGCCCTGCGAATCGATTTCAATCATTGCCAGGCGGGTGCAGCCGGCCTGCAACAGGGCTTCTGCCGCCAGAACGCCACCGGCAAAGTCGTCCGGGCAGATCCAGAAACCATCCAGGCGCTGTCCAATGGAGACAAACGGGATGCGAGCCGCCTGCAGTGCATGCACCCGGGAGTCTTCCGCTTCCACGCCCAGCAGCACAGCCGATGCCGTCTCGGCAATCATCTGTTCCATGTCACTGTGATGGTACAGGCGAGGCGTCAGGCCCCGAGTCTGCAAATGCGTGGTGAGATGCTCAAACACCAGCGACACATAGGGATTGATCTGCCAGTCGCGCATACCCATCGATAGCCCTACTGTTGCGGTCCGCCCTTCTTTCAACTGCCGCGCCGCTGCCGATGGCTGATATCCCAGCTCTGCGCAGATGTCGAGTATCCGCTGACGCGTCTCCGGACCAATGCCTGGTTTGTTGTTCAGGGCGCGCGATATCGAGGCGACCGATACGCCGGCTCGCCGCGCCGCTTCATGTATGGTGTTTCTGTCCACAGTAAAGGCTGCTTCCACTCTTGTTTTTATCCATTTGATACCGATTATACATATCCTTAGCCATACGTAAACGTTTACGTTACTGATTACTGCCCTGAATCGATTTGTTCAGTAGACAAGCAGACGGCGTTCAACCAGCCGTGACCACTTGATGTCACGGTGTTCAATCGTATGTGGTCTCAAGTACAGGCCTTGGATGTGACAAAGCCTGTATTTCAACGAAGTAGCATAACAGGCGCTGGTTCAACCTGCCGTACCAGTCAGTTTCAGGCTCACCTGGGCGCGTGAATCAAGACGTCCCGGAAGGCTTCCTTTTCCAGAGGCCGACTCAGGAAAAACCCCTGAATTCTCGTGCAACCGAAGTTTCTCAGCCACGTCAGTTGGTCCTCGTTTTCTACCCCCTCGGCCACGCTCCTCAATCCCAGCGCCAGGGCCAATGCCAAGGAGGTGTAGACGAGGGCCTCGTCGTGCTTGTCCTTGCCGATACCATCTACAAATTCCTTGTCGATTTTTAGTTCAGACAAGGGCAGCCACTTCAAATTGACCAAAGACGAATACCCCGTGCCGAAGTCATCAATGGACAACTCAACACCCACTTGACGGAGGCTTCTGATTTCTCGCAACAAGACATCGTTTTTCTCTGTAAACGCGCCCTCTGTCAGCTCCAGCTTGATCAACTTGGGCGACAGTGAGTAGTGGTCCAGGGTCTCGAAAAGGCTGGCCGTAAATTGCCCATCGCTGAACTCTTTCGGCGAAATATTGACGGACAAAGACAGCGGTTCAATGCCTTCGGATATCCAGTCTGCCATGTCGCTGCAAAGGCGCTCACACACATACCGGTCAATATCCTTGATCAACTCCGATTTTTCTGCAATTGGGATAAACCGGGCGGGGCTGATGGGCCCTGATTCAGGATCATCCCAGCGCAACAAGGCTTCCGCCCCCACAAGCTTTGCCGTGTAATGCGCATCGAATTGCGGCTGGTACACCAATCGCAGCTCCTTGTTTTGGATCGCCAGACGCAATGCGTCTTCAAGACGCCGCTCCTCAGCAATAAGCTGACCCAGCTCACGCTCATATAGCCGCAGGCGATTGCGACCTTCATTCTTGGCCTGATACATGGCAATGTCAGCGCATCTTCTCAGCAGATCCAGATCACCGCCATCGTCCGGAAAAACGGCGAGACCACCGCTGAAGGTGACATGGAGCTGCCGTTCTCGGATGTCGAAGTTGCCACTGAGCAAGTTCAAAACTCGCTGTGCTATCAGAGTGGCCTCGTCCGAAGTGCAGTTCGAAATGATCAGCAAAAACTCGTCACCGCCGATGCGTGCCAGCGTATCAACTGGGCGAATCAACTTTCTAAGCTTACAAGCAATCTCAACCAACAGCTCGTCGCCAACGTCATGGCCCAGGTCATCATTGATGGTCTTGAAATGGTCTATATCAATGAACATGGCCCCAACCTGGCTTCCATTGGCACTGGCCTCAGCAATGGCATGCAATGCCTTCTCGCGCAAAATACTCCGGTTGGGGAGCCCTGTCAGGGCATCATGGGTGGCCAAGTACTGAATTCTGCGTTTGGAACCTCTGATCTTTTCAATATTAGAGAAACCAAACATCAAATAATCCGGCTGGCTATCGATTCCTTCAATTCGGCTAACCCTCTGCCACTCCAGACCGACCACACCGTTCTTGCGGCGGATCCAGATTTCCCCTTCCCAAACACTTCGTCGATTGACTGTCTCCCAAATGCTGTCGTAGAACGCATCGGGGTGGTTGCCTGACTCCAGCAACCGAAACAGGTTGGACCCCAAAGCTTCCTTGTCGGTATACCCGGTCAGTCGATAGAAAGCGTTGTTGGTGGATTGTATATTGCCTTCCGAGTCCGTCATCACCATGGCCTCAGCCGCATCCCGGAACAATTTGGCAGAGGCCTGCAGTTGTTGCTGTTCCGCCCGCCTCTCAGTCACATCGGTCAAGATACAGCGCAGCAGAAACTGCTCTTCATCCGAGTATTCCACCACACTCTGTATTCCCAGGACGCGCGGGTTGAACTGGGCGTCTGCCAGAGTCAAATAGACTTTATCCATTGACCGTGTCTTCGCTACAGAGTGAAGGTGTCGATGAAACAGTGCTTTCGATTCCGACGCCAAAAAGGAAGAAAAGTGACGTTGCGTCAGATCCAATCCGGTTGCAAGTAGACTACTGGCAGCCTTGTTGGACTCGAGAATTCGACCTTTTGCATCCAATAAAAGGTAGGCTGCTGGAGCGTTTGTAAACAGACTGCGGTAGCGGTTCTGGGAAATTTCCAGCAGCTCTATGGCACGCTGCATTTCCCTGTTCTGAGTTCGCAACTCTTCCTGATGCAGGACGAGTTGGGAAAGAAGAGCACGGCAGTCCGCGTCTGTTAGTTCATCAATCCTCGTTAACCTGGCGCTTTGGCCCGATGGCAATAACTGATGCAGGTCGTTGGCAGGGGGTGTTTTTGAACGCTGGCTGCTCATCGATATTTCACCTCAACATCCTATTCAGGTGACAAACTGGTCAAGTGACCGCTGTACCTCAAGAGTAGTACACAGTCTGGGATTTGCAAAAAACCGGAATAGCGCTAATGGTTTCCGCCGTTGTGCGATGTCAGATCGGTTGCAGCCAGAGATAAACCAACCAGCCAGCCACGGCCAGCAGGCTGAACATCAGGGCGACGGGCTGGACCGGTGAGCGACTGTTCGCGGCAGGCAGGTCAGACTTGCGCCCGTGGATCATGGCGCCGACGAGCCGCTCTCCCAGGCGGAACCGGTGGTAAATCAGGGCCAGCAAGTGAGCGCTGACCAACAACATGATGAGCATGGGCAGTCTGGGATGCAGCCAGGCTGCCATATTGACGGCCCAGTTGGGTCCATCAAAGAAAAAGGGCCCGAACCAGAAAACGTCGTCCGTGTAGAAAAGCCCGCTGACCGCCTGAAGTCCAATCACGAGCAGCAGGATCAACACCATCACGGCCCCGGCTGGATTGTGCCCGGCGACAGGCGCCGCCGACCCGGTGGCCATGTCGCGCAACTGGCGAAAGAAGCCCGCAACAGACAGGTTGAAGCCCGTGAAGCGAGCGTAGGTGGTGCCCACCAGTCCCCAAAGCACTCGAAACAGAATCAATCCGGTGAGCAGATAGCCGAAATAGAAGTGAGCCTGCATCCAGCCCTGACTGATGGTGACAAAACTGCCCACCAGCCCGATCACCAGCAACCAGTGAAAAAGTCGCGTCGGCAGGTCCCAGACGGCCACTTTGCTCTTGTCGGTAGTGGTCATCCTCTCTTCCTCAACAGGAACGGGCCTTGAAACGGCCATGTCCGGTGCGCCGGATTTGCGACATCTCGTTCAGCGCGGCGGTTGCAGTCGCCTGATCACCCGCCAGAACAGCATCCTCAAGGCTCCTCGCTGCCGCATACAGATCGCCGATGACGTTCTGATAGTCTTCGAGATCCGCGCTGCTGCCATTGCTCAGCGCATAGGGCACCTCCTGGGTCGCCGCTTCCACGGCCTGCGCAAAGGCAGTGGCCTCCTGCTCTATGGCATCCAGGTTGCCGCCCCGAACGTTGCGCGTGATCACTTGCAGGTTGTCCCGCATCGACTCCATGTATCCAAACAGCTCGGTATCCGCGCAGCGGGCCACACTGCCCGAGACCATCAATCCGCTGAGCGCAAGCGCCCCCAACATCTGCTTCACTGCCATGCTTCGATCTCCAGTTGAATCCTGTTTCTGAAGCCGATTATACGTGGCGTGCGGAGGCTCAGATTCAATAGCCGGTCATTTCCAGATACCCACGGCCGGTATGTGAACCTGAAAACTCGACCGGTCCTTCCCAATACGGAATGCTGGTATCCATCCAGGACTGCGGATTCAGCGGATGGGTGTCGATATCCAGCCCGAAATCGGGCAGACGCAGTCGCCAGCCCACCGGCACCGTGCGCCCGGCCACTTCGGTTGTCTCTGTCGGCGTCATGTCGATCTGCTGTGGCGTCAGTGGCGTGGCCTCGCCCGCCACACTGATCCAGGTGCCGGCGCGAAAGCTCTCATCATCGTCGTCTTCGCGCAGGCGAAACAGCATGACCCGCTCGCCACTGTCGAGTTGCAGGGAGAACCAATCCCAGCCCTGCTGTTCCGGGGCCAGCGGCTGACTGCTCCACTCCCGGTCCAGCCAGCCATCGCCGCGCACCGTCACCTGTTCGCCGTCGGGAAGCGTGAGCCGACCATTCACCTGATAGAAGGGCTGGCTGTAATACCAGGAGGCCTGACCCCGCTCGGACTTGCGACTGAAGCCGTCATCGCCATGCAGAACCAGCGACTGATCGGTCTGCAATACCAGGTCATAGGCGAAGTCGTCAGTGTCTGCCTGCAGGCGGAGATGACTCAGGGGGTCGAGGGCAGACGGCGAGCGCTCACTGCCCGGCGCTCTTACCTCTTTCAAAGACCAGTCATCCAGCCAGGCCTGATAAAACGGCTCGGTCACGACGCCGGCCTGTCCACCGCCGCTGCGGCCGAAGCGCTCACCCTGCCAGTGATCCTCTGCTGTGGTCAGCCCGACATGGGCCATCCACACCTGACCATCCTGCCAGTCACCAAGCTGCGCCTCCGGCTCCAGGGCCTGACGAAACAAGGTCCACTGGATACCATAGCGACGGCCTTGCTGATCCTGCAGATTGGCCGTGGCATACCACCACTCTATTCGGTACTCCGGATGGGCAGCATGATCCTCGGGAAACTGCAGGGGCTGTGACGGATCAACCTGAGCGAACTCGTCCGCATCGCCACCCAACCCGGCGAACCCCTGGGTCACCGCATCGTCGCCGCCCGGTGTCGGATCGCTACAGGCGGCCAGAATCAGGGCCAGACTGATCAGCAACAAGCGCATACTAGTGTCCTCCTTCGGTGGCGAACACACGCACCCAGCGCCCGGCAGACTGTCGGCCCAGGCGCCAGGCCGGCCAGGCCGTGGCCAACAAAGCACTGATCAGAGCCAGTCCAGCCAGCGTGAGCCACTGCAGCGGGAAGAAGTAGAGCGGCAAGCGCCAGCCAAAAGCCTCGACGTTGATGACAGCGACCAACACCCAGGCCAGCAGCAGCCCCAGGGGAATGGCCAGCAGCACCGTCAGCAGGGCCAGGCCGAGAGTGCGCGCGCCTTCCAGCCAGGCCAGATGCCGACGGGTAACCCCCTGAGCCCAAAGAGGTGCCAGTTGCGGCAGCCGGCTGTGGCTCAGGGTGAGGAGGCTGGTAAACAGGGCGATGGCCGCAACGGCCAGCGTCAGCGTGTTGAGTGCGCCGGTGGCGACAAAGGTGCGCTCGAAGACTTGCTCGGAAAATCCGCGCACGGAGGCCTGATCGATGGCGGCGAAGTCGGACAGTGACAGTTCATCCCGAGCTTTGGCGACCAGATCAGAGGCTTTTTCGGGAGGCAGGCGCAGGCTGAACCCCTGACGCGGCGTGCCCGTGTACCAGTCGCTGAGGGCAGAGCCGGAGACCAGCATCTGCGGGCGGGGGTTGCCATAGTCCGCATACACCCCTTCGATGGTCAGCGTCCAGGCGCGATCGCCCGTCAGTGTCACTTCGTCCCCGGGGCCGGAACCATGCGTGCGCACCCATTGTTCACTGACCAGCGCGCCCTGCCCGGCAGCCAGATTGAACCAGGCCCCCGGCCGGAGTTGGAGCACCGGCCAGTAGTCTTCATAGGTGGCATGGGGTCGAATACCATTGATCTCCAGTGGCCAGTCACCGTAGCGCACTGTGGCCTGCACGGTCGGCAATACCGCGTCCACGTCGGGCTGTTGCTGCAGCCAGTTGTCGATGCGCTCGGCCTGCTGCGGACTGTCGGCATTGAGATAGGCCTCGGCGGCCAGACGCTGATCCAGCCAACCGGTGAACGTCAGGCGGAAACTGTCGACCATGCCGCCCACACCCACATTGGCCGCCAGCGCCAGCAGCAGCGCCATCAATGCCAGCGACAACCCGGACAGTTGCTGTCGCGTTTCTGCCCAGAACCACTCGCTCAGGGGGCCGCGGGCAAAACGCTGACCCAGCCTGAGACAAAGGGAAAGCACCATGGGCAGACAGAGCGCCGCTCCCAGCAACAGGGCGGCCAGACCAGCAAAAGCCAGCACCAGCCCCGACCCAGTCGTCAGTATCAGCACTGCCCCCGCCAGCAACACCAGACCTACTCGTGTTTGCAGACGCAACTGGCCACTCTGGCGCTGCCCCCAGGCTTCGCTGCGCGCCAAAGCCAGCACCGGCATGCGAGCGGCCTGCCACAGGCTGGACAGGGAGGCCAGCAAAGCCCCGCCAAGCGCCATGCCGAGCCCGGTGAGCCACCATTGGGGGTCCAGGTGCAATTGATCACTGACCCGGGCGCCATACAGGCCCTGCAAACTGGCCGCGACATCAGGCAGCAGCCAGCCAGCCACCAGATACCCCAGGCACAGCCCCAGCAAACCGGCCACCAGGGCCAGCAGCAGCAACTCGGTGAGCAGTCCGACCAGCACCGTGCGCTGGGACACGCCACAGGCGCGCAGGGTGCGCAGGAGTCCGCGCCGCTGTTCGAATGCCAGACCGGTCGACCCATGCACAATGAACAGCCCCACCACGAATGCCAGCAAACCAAGAGCCGTCAGGTTGAGATGAAAACTGTCAGTCAGGCGGCCGAGATCCTCTTCCGACTGTCCGGCCTGCCAACGCAGGCGTTCTGCAACATTGGCGGGCAGCGGCCGATCCAGCCAGCTCGGGTCGTCGGGTATCAGCAGGCGGTTCACCTGCCCTTCCCGGGACAGCAGGCGCTGCGCGAAGCCGATATCAACCAGCAGGCTGCCCGGTGGTATGGATGCATTGACCGCCAGCGGCGGCAGCATCTGTTCATCGGTCGTGCTGATCCGGTCACCCGGACTGGCCTGCAGCGCGCGCAGTGAATCAGGACTCACCAGAGTGCGGCCCGGGTTCGTCAGAAAGGCGATCAGATCGGAACCGGTGCCGTCTACCGCCTGACCGGCCGTGGCCTCTGCAGGCAAGGTCAAAGGGTCTATGCCGACCAGGGTCAGACGCAGAGGATCTGCCTCTGTACGGGGGAACTCGAGTCGGCCTTCCAGTACCGGTGATACCGGCCAGCCCTGGCGGCGCAAGGCACTGTAATCGGTCTGAGCAAGCAAAGATCCTTCACGAGCCACCAGCGACGGCAGCGCGGCACCGTCAAACAGACTGGCTGCCCGGTCATAGCTGTCGCGCGCCTGCGCATTGAGAGCCTGCACGCCACTCCAGAGGGCGGTGGCCAGCAGCAGGCCGCTCAGCCAGGCCAGCCCCTGAACGGGGTGTCGCCGCCAGTGGCTGAACAGGGTCACCAGCACCAGACCCAGAGTTCCGATGAACGGCATCAGAGAGGCTCCAGCCTGCCCATGTGCAGATGCTGACAGCGATCAAGGCGGGCTGCCAGCCGCGGGCTGTGCGTGACCATCAGCAACGCACTCCCGGTCGCCTTGACCCCCTCCAGAAACAGGTCAAGTACCGCATCCCCGGTCGCCTCATCAAGATTGCCAGTGGGTTCGTCTGCGAGGACGAGCGCCGGCTTTGCGGCCAGCACCCGTCCGATGGCGACCCGCTGTTGCTGGCCACCGGACAATTGCTCGGGATAGCGCTCCATGACCTCCGTCAGACCCAGGCGCTGCGCGAGGCGGGCCAACTCTGCAGCATCAAAGCGCCCGGCGAGCCGCGCCTGAAAGGCCAGATTGGCGGCCACGGTCAGGCTGGGAATCAGGTTGAACTGCTGAAACACCAGGCCCACTGTCTGCCGGCGTAACGCAGCTCTACCCGACTCGTCCTGCGCGGTGATGTCATGCTCGCCAATGCAGATACGTCCCTGGTCCACCTGATCGAGGCCGGCGATCAGGTGCAGCAGGGTACTCTTGCCACTGCCGGACTCTCCGGTCAGGGCCAGTGATTGTCCCGCCGCCAGGTCAAGGCTGACCTGGTACAATACGGGCAAAGGCCCTTGCGGAGTGGTGAATTGTTTACTGACCTGGTCTACAGTAAGCATCATTTGATTCGGATTAGACCCCATGATCATCTACATACACGGCTTTGCCAGCAGTGGTTTCGGCACCAAGGCGCGCTTCTTCCGGGACCTCTGTCAACGCAAGAACATCCCCTTCATGGCGCCCTCACTGCCCTGGATACCGGAGCTCGCCATTGGCAACCTGGCAGACCTGATCCAGTATGCCCGGCGCCATGAGCCGGTTCACCTGATCGGGTCCTCGCTGGGAGGATACTATGGCCTGCACCTCGCGCACAGGTTCGAGCTGCGCCTGACGCTGATCAACCCCTCGGTACAGCCCGCCCTGACATTGGGTCAATTGACTGGCCAGGTCGCCCACTTTCATGATGGCAGTCACTTTGAATGGACGCCGGATCACACCCGGCAACTCGACGAACTGGCCATCACTCCTGAGCCTTCGATGCAGAAGCGGTGTCTGCTGCTGGTGCAAAGCGGCGATGAGACCCTGGATTACCGTGAGGCGGTCAACTTTTTGCCGCGGGCCCGACAGGTGGTCGAAAGTGGCGGCGATCACGGTTTCCAGGGCATTGAACGCCATGCGGACCGCATCCTGGATTTCTTCGGTCGTACCTGAGCGCCAAGGCGTTTCATGTTAAGCTTGGGCACCTCTGAAGCACAGGATTTTTGACCCATGCCCTCATTCGATATTGTCTCTGAAGTTGATGAAGTCGAACTGCGCAATGCCGTCGACAACGCGCGACGTGAGCTGGACACCCGATTCGACTTTCGTGGCGTCGAGAAGACCATTGAACTCAAGGATCTGACGGTAGCGCTGACCACAGAGTCCGATTTTCAGGTTCGTCAGATGGAAGATGTCTTCCGCAATGCCTGCGCCAAGCGCGGTGTCAGCGCCGCCGGTGCCGAGGTCGACGACGAGCCTGAACACAGCGGCAAGCTGTTTACCCTGCGCCTGACCTTCCGTCAGGGCATCGATCAGCCCATGGCCAAGAAGATCATCAAGCTGCTGAAAGACAGCAAGATGAAAGTGCAGGCGTCCATCCAGGGTGACAAGGTCCGGGTAACCGGCAAGAAACGCGATGACCTGCAGCAGGCCATTGCCCTGGTCAAGAAATCGGAACTGGAACTGCCCCTGCAGTACGACAATTTCCGGGACTGAGGCCTTGAACAACGGCGAGAAAGGCCGCTCCGCGCTCTCCATCCCGGCGTTTCGGCGCTACTTCCTGGCCAGTTGCTTTTCCACCTTCGGCCTGTGGATCATGCGCTTTCTGCTCGGCTGGACCGCCTGGGTGCTGACAGAATCCGCCTTCTGGGTCGGCGTGGTGAGTGCGACCATGCTGATCCCCACCTTCGTACTCTCACCGGTGTTTGGCGTGGTGGCGGACCGTATCCGCCTGCGTCAGGGGTTGCTGTCGACCACAATGTGCCTGAGTCTTCTGGCCGCCCTGACTGCGGGTACCTGGTTCGCCGGGAGACTCGATATCTATTGGCTGCTGGGCCTGGCGCTGGCCAAAGGCATGGTCATGGCGGCCCATCACCCGATGCGCCTGTCCATGATGCCGCGACTGGTAACGCGCGCCCTGCTGCCAAGCGGAATAGGCCTGTCCGCTATCATCTTCAATCTGTCACGGATTCTGGGGCCAGCGGTTGCCGCCGGCCTGCTGACGCTGACCACCACCGGCATGGTATTCGCGCTGTCTGCGCTGCTCTTTATTTTTGGTGCCGTGTTTTTGCTGCGCATTCCCGATGTGCCAGTTATTGGCGAAAAGACCGAAGCGTCACTGCTGAGTGACCTCTGGCAAGGACTGACCTTTGCGCTCTCGACACCGGCAATCCGGCTGATTCTGCTGCTGGCCGCCCTGAACGGCCTGTTGGGGCGCTCTCTGATCGAGTTGCTCCCTGCTCTCTCAGGCCAGTTGCTCGGAGGTGATGCCAACACCCTGGCCATGCTGACCGCGCTGGCCGGTGTCGGTTCGATCCTGGGCGGCCTGTTCATATCACGTCAGCGCGGTGCCGAAGCACGCCTGATCAATCTGGTGCTGCTTGCGCTGCTCGGCACCTCGCTCCTGCTTTACCCGCTGCTGCTCTGGCAGTCCCTGCCGCTAGTCGCCACGGTGATACTGCTGCTGTCCGTGACCATGACCATCGCCGGCACCGGCTGTCAGGCGATGACTCAACTGGCCGTTGAGGAACAGTACAGAGGGCGGGTACTGAGCCTGTGGACGGTAATCACCATGGGTATGCCCGCACTGGGCGCCTTTGGTCTGGGTGGCCTGGCCGATCTCTTCGGTTTCCCCGTGGTGCTGGCAGTGACGGCCACACTGGTGATTGCTGGGCTGCTCTGGCTGGCACCGGGCCGTCAACTGTGGCGCGATTAGTGTCCTGTCTGGTCAATTCGACAGCGGCCAAACAACTTGCCATCGCCAAATCCTTGATTTTACGGTCAACTCGACTAAACCTAATTCTGAACGTTTAAGCCGTTGCTGATACATGCTGATCGTCCGTCGTCTGTCTGTGCTCTTGCTCTCTTTATTGCTTACTGCCATGTCCGTGGCGTCCGAAAGCACTGTGCGCCTGCCGTTGCTGGCAGAGCAATTGGAAGGTCGCTTCTTCTATATGGATGTTACCCATGAGGCGCTGCGCAGAATGCCGGACTACAACGAACTGGAAATGACGGGCCCCATTCCGCAGGTCCGAGCCCAAAATATGCTCGAAAGCGGCACGCTCGATATCATGTGGATGATCGAGAACCCGGACCGGGATCAGCGTTACCTGCCTACCCGGGTAGGCCTGACCAGGGGAATGATAGGAGAGCGAGTGCTGATGATCCGCCCCGAAGATCAGGAGTTGTTTGATGATGTGGAGGATCTGGCCGACTTTCGGTCCCTGAACCTGACCGCCGGTTTCGGGAGAGGCTGGATCGACAGTCAGGTCTGGGCAGCGAATGAGCTCGATTATTTTGTCGAGCAGGGCAACTGGCAGGTGATGTTCAGCAAGCTGGCCAGAGGTCGTACCGACTTTGATTACCTGTCACGGTCAATCAAGGAAGTGCAGGCAGAACTCGCAGAAAACCCCGAACTCACCCTGGAGTATCGGCTGCTGCTGCGTTATGCCAGGGATGAGGTATTCTACGTCAGCCCACACAGGCCAGAACTGCATCGAGCTTTCTCCGAGGCACTGCAGGACATGGAAGCCGATGGAACACTCGACCATTTGGTCGACCTGCACTTCGGCCACATATTCAGCGACCTGGAGGTCGACCAGCGTACCGTGATTGAACTCAGATCACCCTGAGCTGCCCATCATTCAGTAGAAGCCGTCTTCCAGCCGGAAGGTGTCACGATCAAAATCACTGACCAGCGCATTGACTTCAATGATCCACTCCCCGGGGATCATGATGTCCGACACCGTCTGCAGGTAAAGTTGTCCGACCGGCTCCAGGGTCTGCCACTCTCCTTCTATATCCAGTTCCGGCAGATTGAAGCGTACTTCGACTTCCTGTGGTCGCACGATCTGGTCGTCATCATAGAATGCCAGAATGATCTGGTTCTCACCGACACTGTCATGCGCCATCTGGAAGTCCAGTGTAAGCATCTGCCCGTCGACCATGCGCTGAACGATGTCGCCCATGCTTTCATAGGGCAGATAGTGGTCGTGATCATGGTGATGCGCACCACTGCGCGCCGGCATGAAGGTCGACAGGGCCGCCGTAACGGCGACCACGCCCAGCAACAGCGCACTTTCCGCCCGCAGATTGCGCTGCCAGCGCTGGCGGATACCCTGACTTTCGGCCGCCAGTTGTCGCGTCAGTCGGAAGCGATTGTCCAGCGCCAGCAGGAGGACGAACATCACCAGGGCGATCTTCAGCAGCAAGCTGCGCCCGTAACCTGTTGAGAGCAGCGCAGCGGCTTCATCGACCTGATACAACGCCATACCGAGCCCCGCCAGCAGCAAAATGGGCACAGTCACAATAGCCAGTGCTGAAAAGCGCTTTACGAGTAAACGCCAGCGGGCAGTATCAACGCGGACTGCCGCGCGATACAGCGGCCCCATCGCGCCCAGCCAGAAGGCCGCTACCAAGAGGTGAATGGCCAGCAGTGGTACCAACCAGCGGGCTTCGGGTGCCGTCGCAATGTGGCCGGTCATCAGCAGGGAACCCAGCGCCACCAGCCCAATAAGGGTGGCCAGGATATTACCTGGCCGTTTGTAGCGCAGACTCCCCAGTGACAGCACCACCACCAGCAACACCACGGACACCAGCAAAACCAGGCTGCTCTGCCCAAGCGAAGACACCAGACCCAGTCCGACAGCCTCCGGCACGCTGTGCCAGGTCAAACCAGAGCCATACATGCGCAGGCCCTGGATAACCACCTGCGCCAGGGTGGTAACCATCAGCAGGCCGCCCAGCCAAAGCAGGCGCCGATCGGACAGGCCCGCCTGTCGCTCGGCCGATGTCAGGGTGGGCCAGAGCAGTGCCCGCGCCAGCAGACTGCCCACCAACAGCAGCAGGCTGATCAACAGGAGTGAGCGGTTACCGACATGCAGCCAGCGCAGCAGTGCGGACTCCCGATCTGCTGCCCACTGCTCCGCAGCACCCCAGTCAATGGATGAGGTGCCGACCTGAAACCGGTAGGACCCGCCCACCGGGTGCGAATCTGCCGAGATCACCCGCCAGGACACCAGATAGCCACCCTCGGGCAACTCAACCGGCAGTTCGACGACCACGGTATCGTCGCGGGCCATAGGCGCCAGATCACCCAGCGGCTGCTCACCCGTCGGGTCGAACAGGCGCACGAACACCGGGGACACCGGCTCATTGAAGCGCAGCGTGAGTTCGTCCGGCGTGTCCCGCAGCATGGCATTGCTCGCGGGCTGGTGGCTGAGCAGTACGGCATGCCCCTGGGCGACCAGGGGCATGCCGAACAGACACAGGGCCAGCAGCAGGTGCCGGCCCTTGTCGCGCAAGCGCTCAGTGATCATGGCTGTGTCCGTGCTCATGACCGTGCTGCCCGCCTTCCGGCTCGCTCAGATACAGCGCCGGTGCGGGATAGTCGGTATCGGCCACACCCTCACCGCTGGCCGGTACGTCGATCCAGCGCAAGGTGTCATCACCGCAGGCCTGAACCACCGGGAAGTGCAGATATCGATCTGCTTCATCCGGCAGACGCGCCATGAAGGTGAACTCGTCATAGTGGGCGTCGGCCAGTTCGCCATCGGTCCAACGGACTTCGGCGACCCGTTCGGTCACTTCGCGGCCATGATCCATGTAAGGTTCGTCGAGCGGCTCGGTGACGGTCTCGAGTGTCCAGCCGGGTTTGGGCATGGGGTTGACGGCAATCAAACCGTTGGGCACCCGGACGCGCACTTCGTTGGTGGCGGCGCCGGCGCATCCATGGGGGATGCCGATCACGGTGCGGTACTGGCTGCCGGCCGGTGCTTCGGTGGTCTGCAGCCCGGCATGGGCTGCGACCAGGCTGCTCAGCCCGGCCGTGAGTGCTGTTGCGGTGACAAGTGTTCTGATCATTTTTCCTTCCTCAAATCTGATGCTGTCGGTTCTGGCCATGCTCCTCGCAAGAAGTGGCTGGGACGTCGCCATGCCGGTCGGCGTGAACCGGGCCGGCAGACCGTCTGCGCACAGGGATGTGCGCAGTCGAGCTGTCATGGATGACGTTTTTT
>NZ_JAIUMC010000054.1 GCF_022565775.1 Natronospirillum sp. | reverse complement strand
CCCATCCAACTCTGCGTCTGGCCATCCATATGGACATCCGCCGACAGCTGATCTTCACCATCTTCGGTGGACGCCAGCCGGTAGTTCCCCAGACGCAGGGGGGCGCGTGCCATGTATTCCTGCTCGAAAGCGGTCACAATCCAGTCGGCGCGTACTTCCTTGGCCGTCCGTTCAGCCTCTTTCTGCACATGCTGGCTGAACAGCGGCTGAAGTTCACGCGGCAGCTTGTAGCCCGTCTCACGCTCCAGAAGCCAGGCAACACCGCCCTTGCCGGACTGGGAATTGACCCGGATAACCGCTTCGTAATTGCGCCCTATGTCTGTCGGATCAATCGGAATGTAGGCCACATCCCAGAGGTCATCCGGCTGACGGGCACTCATGCATTTCTTGATGGCATCCTGATGGCTGCCCGAGAAGGAGGTGTAGACCAGCTCACCGATGTAAGGGTGGCGTGGATGCACGGGCAACTGATTGCAGTATTCATAGACCTTCTGGATGCGAGTCATGTCGGACAAATCCAGCTCCGGGTCGACACCGCGCGAGTAGAGGTTCATCGCCATGGTCAGAATATCCATGTTGCCGGTGCGCTCGCCGTTGCCCAGCAAGGTGCCCTCTGCCCGATCCGCGCCAGCCATGACGGCCAGTTCGGACGCTGCAATACCGGTGCCCCGGTCATTGTGCGTATGCACACTGAGCACCACGGCATCGCGGTATTTCAGGTTGCGATGAACGATTTCAATCTGGTCGGCAAAGACATTGGGCGTGGTCATTTCCACCGTCGCCGGCAAATTGATGATCACCGGCCGGTCCGCCTGCGGCTCCCATACATCGAGTACGTCATTGCAGACGTCGATGGCGTAGTCCAATTCAGTGCCGGTGAAGCTTTCGGGCGAGTACTGAAAACGCCAATCGGTGTCGGGGTAACGGGCCGCATGGTCGCGCACCCAGGTGGCGCCCTGTACGGCCAACGCCTTGATGCCGGCCTGATCCATTCGGAACACATCACGGCGCTGTACGGTCGACGTCGAGTTGTAGACATGCACGATCGCCCGGCGCACCCCGTTCAGTGATTCGAAGGTCCGCTCGATCAGTTCCTCGCGGGCCTGCACCAGCACCTGCACCGTGACATCCTCGGGAATCAGCTGCTCATCAATCAGCCGGCGAGTGAAGTCATAGTCGATCTGGGAGGCGGCAGGAAAGCCGATTTCGATTTCCTTGAAGCCAATATCCACCAGCAGTTCGAAAAAGACCATCTTCTGCTCGACCGTCATCGGCTCGATCAGCGCCTGGTTGCCGTCGCGCAGGTCGACACTGCACCAGATCGGTGCCTTGGTGATTTCCTGGTCTGGCCAGGTACGGTCGGTCAGTTTGGGTTTGGGATAAGCCGGATAGCGACGATGGTCAAAGCGACCGGCGCCGCCATCGCCCAGGGTTTCAGTTCGCACATTATCGTTTTGATTGATGCCGGACATGGTATTGCTTCCTTAAGTTCTTTTAGCTGTTCAGGCAGTCTGCAACTGCACTCTGCAAATCATCAGGGGCGGCTGTGGAGCATCTTGGGTCACTGAGCACCGCCAGACACTGGGCTCAGCAACCGCGGGGCAGTCGTAGCAGGGGAAGGCACAGCAGCCGGAAAACGGACAGGCGAACAGAGACCAGATCGCTCATGGTCGGAACAAAAGAAACAGGTATTTTTGAAGTGTTCATGCGGTGTTTCACTATCCTGGCTTACGATTAACGCTCTCATGAGCGCCGGAACAAAGGCACAGGCCCGGGCGGGCGATCAGGATAGTCGCAGTCGTAGAGCGTCGAAGTGTCTGTTATGCCAATGTGTCATACCTAGTAAGTTAACGGCCCCGGCCCGCTTATGCAACCCTATGTATACACGAAATCGCTGTTGAATCAGAGTTGCCAATCTATCGGTGACTGCCCTGTGGCATGCAACCAGGCGTTGGCCTGTGAGAAGTGCTGGCAGCCCATGAAGCCCCGATAGGCTGACAGGGGAGAAGGATGGGGCGCCTTGAGCACCAGATGGCACTCGTTATCGACACCGGCCGCCTTGCGCTGGGCATAGCTGCCCCAGAGCATGAACACCAGTCCGTCTCGACGCCGAGCCAACTCGTGAATCAACTGATCAGTAAGTGCCTCCCAACCCCGATTGGCATGCGAGCCGGCCTCACCCGCCCGCACCGACAGCACACTGTTGAGCAGCAACACACCCTGCTCGACCCAGGATGTCAGATCGCCGTGCTCCGGTATCCGGAATCCAATGTCCTGCGCCAGTTCCTTGTAGATATTCTGCAGCGAGGGCGGCACGGCAACGCCAGCCGGCACTGAGAAACACAGCCCCATGGCCTGACCCGGCCCGTGATAAGGGTCCTGGCCCAGCATCACCACACGCACCTTTTCAGGTGCAACAGCCTCCAGCGCCGTAAAACGCTGCTCTGATGGCGGGTACAGTGTCTGACCTGCGGCCACTTCCTGATCCAGAAAGTCGGACAATGCCCGGGCCTGATTGGACTGCAGGAAAGTTTCAGCCAGTGGGCGCCAGGCGGCGGGAAACTGGTCAGTTAGGTGGGGCATGGGTTGGTCTCAATCTCTGTTGTCGAAAGTCGAAAGTCGAAAGTCGAAAGTCGAAAGTCGAAAGTCGAAAGTCGAGGAGATGTTATCGGAGGTTGCGTACAACTCACAACTTCTTACTTTCAGCTTATTACTTTCATCTTTTTTCTATTATCCACCCTTTTTTCCACCTCCTAAATACCTTCCTCCACCCTCCATTGCTGTCTTTTTTGACTAGTATCGAGCCACTGTCATCACTCAGAGGGGAAGCACATGACAACCCAGACTCGCACCAAGACCCGGTCAGCCAGCTCGCGCCGCGCGCCGGCGACCGCCAAAACACTGCAGCAGAAGATACTGCATCACCTGCACACCACCCAGGGCACCTACCCGGAAAAGGCAACCCCCCAGGCCTGGTGGGAGGCTACGGCCGCTGCGGTCAATGAATTTGTCATGGCTGGCCTGACCGACACCCAGAAGACGCACTCCCGTTACGACACCCGCGCTGTTAACTATCTGTCGATGGAATTCCTGATGGGTCGTCTGCTGTCCAACAACCTGCACAACCTGCATCTGTTTGAAGCGGCCGATACCGCCCTGAAAGCACTTGGGCAGAACCTGCCGGACCTGCTGGAAGAAGAACCGGACATGGCGCTGGGCAACGGCGGCCTGGGCCGACTGGCCGCCTGCTTTCTGGATTCTCTGGCATCGCTGAACTACCCGGCGGTCGGCTATGGCATCCACTACGAGCACGGCCTGTTTGAACAGCACTTTCGCAATGGCCACCAGATCGAGCGTCCGGATGACTGGCGTGAATACGGCAACCCGTGGGAAGTTTGTCGCCCCGAGTCCGCCCAGCAGATCAAGCTCTACGGCTATGTCGAGACGGTCTACGAAGAAGGCAAGGCACGCAAGGTCTGGCACCCCGGGCGCACTATCAAGGCAGTTCCATGGGATATTCCGATCGTCGGCTACAACGGCGCCAATGTTAACATTCTGCGCCTGTGGGAAAGCCGCGCCACCGACTTCTTCGACTGGGACGTGTTCAATGCCGGTGGCTATGTGGATGCGCAGGCAGAGCAGGCCGAGGCAGAGGCCATCTCCAAGGTCCTCTACCCCAATGACGAGACAGACGCGGGCAAGGAACTGCGCCTGATTCAACAGTACTTCTTCAGCGCCGCTTCACTGGCCGACATAGTTCGCCGCTATCAGCGCGCCCATGGCGACGACTGGACCCAGTTCCCGAAACTGGTCTCCATTCAGTTGAATGACACCCACCCGGCCGTCGCCATTCCGGAACTGATGCGTCTGCTGATCGATGACAAGGAACTGGACTGGCAGCACGCCTGGCAGATGTGCCGCCAAGTCTTCTCCTACACTAACCACACGCTGCTTCCGGAAGCACTGGAGAAGTGGGACCTGCGCCTGTTCGAGCACGTATTGCCGCGCCATCTTGAACTGATTTATGAAATCAACCACCAGTTCCTCAACGAAGAGGTAGAGCGGAAATGGCCGGGCGATGATGCCGTGAAGGCCCGCTTGTCGATTATCGAGGAAGGCCGTCAGCGTATGGTGCGTATGGGCCACCTGTCGGTCATCGGTTCACACACGGTCAACGGCGTGGCGGAAGTTCACTCGAAGCTGGTCAAGTCCGACCTGTTCCCGGAGTTCGATGCCCTGTGGCCGGACAAGCTGACCAATGTCACCAATGGCATTACACCGCGGCGCTGGCTCAAGGCCTGTAATCCGGGCCTGTCCGACCTGATCGACAAGCACATCAGCAAGGACTGGCCAGTCCACCTGAGCAAGCTGAGCAAGCTCAAGGGCCTGGCCGATGATGTACGCTTCCAGAATGCCTTCATGAAGATCAAGCATGAAAACAAAGAAGCCCTGGCCGATGAAATCAAAGCCCTGACCGGTGTCGAAGTCAGCCCGGATGCGATCTTTGACATCCAGATCAAACGCTTGCACGAGTACAAGCGCCAGCACCTGAACCTGCTGCATATTCTGGCCCTGTACCGTCGCCTGCTGGAAAACCCCGATTACGATATGGTGCCCAGAGTGTTCATTTTCGGCGCCAAGGCAGCCCCGGGCTACCGTCTGGCCAAGGACATCATCTTTGCCATCAACAAGGTGGCGGCGCGAATCAATCATGACGAGCGGATCGGCGACAAGATCAAGGTCGTGATGCTGCCCAACTACCGGGTCAGCCTGGCCGAAAAGATGATTCCTGCCGCAGATGTGTCCGAGCAGATCTCGACCGCGGGTAAAGAAGCGTCCGGTACGGGCAATATGAAACTCGCCCTCAATGGCGCTCTGACCATTGGCACCCTGGACGGCGCCAATATCGAAATCGCAGAAGAGGCCGGTGAAGAGAACGAGTTCATTTTCGGCCTCACCGTGGATGAGGTCAAAGCGCTGGATCGTGCGGGCTACAACCCTTACGACTATTACCTGAACGACCCCGAAATCAAGGCCGTGGTGGACTGGCTGGATACCGACTACTTCACGCCCGGCCAGCCGCGGGCCCTGTCTTCCATCAAGCACAGCCTGCTGGATGGCGGCGACCCGTTCAAGGTGCTGGCTGACTTCCGCAGCTACGCCGAGGCCCAGTTGAAGGTGGATGCCAAATACCGGGACCGCAAGGCCTGGGCGCGCAGCGCCATCATCAACACGGCCACCATGGGCAAGTTCAATTCGGACCGCTCCATTCAGGACTATGTTGATCGGGTTTGGCAACTGCAGCCCTACCCGCGCGACAACGCTTGATCAGGTCGGGCCCAAGCGGGCCCGACCCTAGTGTCCCTTAACAGAAGTTCGTGGCATTTCAGAGCCTCTGTCAGGCGCTAGTACAAGGCGCACTCCGCCGGGAATAGTGGTTCTATTTGCCAGGAGTGCAACGCAGTAATAGTGCCTGACAGAGGCTCCCGAAGGGCGAGCCATACAAGGCCTCTGGCGGTGTTGCAGCTCTTGAAAAGGGCTACGGCCATTCCCTGCGAGCTGCGCCTTGCCAGAAACCTTGTATGACTCGCTGAAACCTACGAACTTCTGTTAAGGGACACTAGCATTGCGCAGGCATCACAAAAGCTATTGCATCTTATTCTCATTTGCATTAACGTAGCCAGTGTCGTGATGCCTGATCGCCCAGGGATGAGCCATCAGTGAACGGGACTGGCCCTCGTCAGACCCGGCTCAGGGACGAAAGCACCTCTGAAATCGAAACTTTGCGGCCCTGCCTCGGCAGTGGCCGCTTTTTTGTCTGCGCGAAGTGCGCGCTCCGAAGCTGGCGCGAAACTGCCTCAGTACAGGTAAACGGCGCCGCTGTTTTCGGCGGTGTTGTCGTTCAGGTTCCCGCCCACGCCCGTGGCATTGCTGTCTTCATGAGGCGCGCCAACCGCCAGGGTCTCGCCATCACCCGAAAGCGCTAGACTCCAGCCAAACTGAGCGGCGGCGGTGTTGGAAGCCTTGACGATCGTCTCATACGACCAGATGCCATTGTCTCGGGTGAACACTTCGGCTGCGCCACCGCCACCGGCGGGAAATGACAAGCCTCCGACACCAATCGACTGTGTACCATCAAAAGGCTTGCCAACGACCAGGGTATTGCCATCATCCGAAAGTGCGACTGCAAACCCGAAAAAGCCTCCGTTTGTCGCTGTGGACGACTTGATATAGGCCTGCTGTGACCAGTCAGTACCGCTGCGACTGTAGACATAGACGGCCCCGTTTTCTGGCATATTCTGATTGTCCTGATCGCCGCCCACGCCGGTTGCATCACTGCTCTCGTTTCTGGCTCCCACCGCCAGGGTGTCGCCGTTTCGCGAAAGGGCGACACTGTACCCGAATAGATCGCTCGAATTCGTATTGGAGGCCTTGATATAAGCCTGCTGGGACCAGTCGCCATCACTGCGGGCAAACACATAGGCCGCACCACTGTTACCGGCGTTGCTGTTGCCCTCGTCACCATCAACGCCGGTGGCATCACTGTCCTCGTTTCTCGCCCCGACCGCCAGCGTATTGCCGTCTCCGGAAAGCGCGATACGCCAGCCAAACTCGTCACCGCCGGACGCGTTGGATGCCTTGACATGGGTCTGCTCGAACCAGAAGGTGCCGATGCGATTGAAGATATACACTGTACCACCATCTTCCTGATGAGCCGCTGCTGCCAGAGTATGACCATCGTCGGAGAGCGCCACGCTGATCCCAAACCGGTTGCCCGACTCTGTGGTGGAGGCCTTGACATAAGCCTGCTGCGACCATGTGTCGTTGTTGCGCACAAAAACATAGACCGCGCCGCTGTCTACAGCATTGCTGTTGTGCTGATGACCACCAATCCCGGTAGCATTGCTGTTTTCTTCTGGAGCCCCAACCACGAGCGTATCGCCATCCGCTGAGAGCGCGACGCTAGCGCCAAAAAAATCTTCCTCACTGGTATTTGAGGCCTTGACATAGGCCTGCTGTGACCAGTTACCGTCGGTCTTGGCAAACACATAGACTGCACCACTGTTGCTGGCATCGTTGTTGTCCTGATCACCATTGATACCGGTCGCGTCACTGTTTTCCCGATGCGCCCCCACCGCCATCGTATTGCCATCACCCGACAGGGCCACACTATAGCCGAACCGGTCACCCTCTCTGGTATTGGAGGCCTTGAAGTAGCCCACGGCCTCGGCCAGGGTGCCGCTGACATGCACCGCACTGGAATCGCTGCAGCCGCCGCTATTGCAGGCCTGCAGGATATAGCTGGCATTGATGCGGCCGGGGAGAAACACCTCAAGGTCATGCTCGGTAGTGTCGGCCGGGAGGGTGGCCACTTCGGAATAACCGGACTCACCATCCGGGTTTTCCAGCAGACGGTATTCGCTCTCACCCGACACATCGACCCAACTAAAGCTGAAGGTTTTGATTGCCGTGGGGGTTAAACTGAGAGCAGGCGCTTCCGGGGGGATCAGTTTGAAGCTCACGGTAACCGTGCAATCCTCGGAGATGGCGTCCGTAGTGTAGGTTGTGTCATCCAGAGCGCCTTTGCACCCCTCAATCTGATCGATTTCATAATCGCTGTCGGGAAGGAGTTCAAACTGGACAGCCTCCCCTTCCTCTACCTCTTGCGCCGAACCCGGGTCAATGCTCCCGTTGGCGCCTATTTCCAAGCTGACGGTATGGATGGCCACCTCATCGTTATCACTGCTGCAGGCTGCCATACCGAACACCATCAGCCCGCAAAGAACAATCCGTTTGCAGATATTGCGTTGCGTGTCGACAGACGTTACAGCACTTTCAAGTCCCTTGGTCATGTGTTTCTCCTGATTTCCATACAGGCTTCCAAGGCTAGCGCGCTGAATCTTACATCCGGCTTACACCCTATCCGCGCAATGCCGGGAACAGAGCATTTCCATCCATTAATGTGATCTGGCTCACACAGAGGTGATTTCTCGATTACGGCTGGACGCAATATCGCCTGCTGACAGCGGCGGGTCGGTTGCTCATGGTGCGCGGGGAACGCGCTTGTCTGGTCATTTGACCTGACTTACAGAAATCCACCGTACTGCACGCAAAACCGCTTGTTCTCGTGATAGGGAAAAACATCTTCCAGGTGCCCGTCGGCGAGGCGTTGCTGCAGGGTCTGCCAGTACTCCTGGGTCAGCAGGTCACCATGCACCTCCTGAAAGGCTTCACGCGCCGGGTTGCCGCCGAGCAGAAACGGGCCGAACTCTTCCGGAAACACATCACTGGGGTGCACCGAGTACCAGGGCTCGCTGGCCATTTCCTGCTCTGGCGTCACCGCTTCGGGTATGCGCCGGAAGTTGCACTCGTCGAGATAGCAGACTTCGTCATAGTCGTAGAAAATCACCCGGTGTACCCGAGTCACGCCGAAATTCTTGTGCAGCATGTCACCCGGAAACAGGTTGGTGCCGGCAATTTCCTTGATCGCCAGGCCGTAATCCAGCATGGCGGCGCGAGCCTGATCGGGTGTTGCCTGGTCCAGATAGATGTTCAGTGGGGTCATGCGCCGTTCGATATAGAGGTGGCCGATGGTGACATCATCGCCTTCGATGCCGACTTCGGCAGGTGCCACTTCCAGCAGGTGATCGATCAGCTCATCGGAAAACCGATGCCTCGGCAGCGCTACATGGCGATATTCCAGAGTGTCGGCCATACGGCCGGCACGGTCATGTTGCTTGACCAGTTGATACTTCTCTTTCACCCCGGCTTTGGTGTTGTATTTGCTGGGGGCAAAGCGGTCCTTGATGATCTTGAACACATAGGGATAAGACGGCAGCGTGAACACCGCCATCACCATGCCTTCGATGCCCGGCGCCACCACAAATTGGTCGGCCGTTTCCTGCATGTGATGCAGCAGATCACGATAGAACACCGTTTTGCCGTGCTTGTGCAGACCCAGTGCGTTGTACAGCTCCGACTTGCGCTTGTGCGGCATGATTTCACTGAGAAATCGCACATAGGCAAACGGCTCTTCGGCATCGACCATGAAATAGCTGCGGGCGAAGCCGAATACGATACTGACATCGGAAGGGTCCATCAGCAGGGCATCGATATAGATTTGCTGCTGATCGTTGATCAGCAGGGGTACCACACAGGGCTGGGTGGCCTCCTTGCTTACGATGCGGCCGACGACATAGGCCGCCTTGTTGCGTAAAAACAGCTTGTCCAGGATATCGATGCGCAGATTGTCTTCCGGCTTGATGTCGACAGCTGACTGCTTGTAAAAGCTGTCGCGCAGCCGCTCGATATCACGATCCAGATCTTCAAAGGGCTGATTCAGACTGAAGCTGTGCAGAATGTCGTGAATATTGGCTTCAAAGCCGTCCATTCTCGGGTAGTAGCTGGTGTAGGCATGGCTGTCCCGGACGGCCAGCAGATCATCGGCATAGGACTCCACAAAAATGAATTCGTTGCGATAATACTGCCGTTCAAAGACCTGACAGAACACCGAGTTGTAAAACGACTCGGCCAATTCGGGCTGGCGATGCTGCATCATCTGTCGGCGAAACTGCTTTTTCACCCCGCGCCACAGGTCGGCATCCACCGTTTCCATGCAGGGGTGTGCCTTGCGCAATGCCGCCACCGCCAGGTTCACACTGTCGTCATACAGGTTAATGCGCGCCTTGTGGTCGGCTTGCGCGGCCTTCCAGTCAGCCCGTTCAAAGCGGTCCTGAGCCTGCTGGGTTATGGCCCTGAAACGATCATAATGGTGATCAAAGCCAGCCAGAATCTGGCGCGCGATCTCGCGGTCCAGGCCGGGCTGGCTGGGTCCACGAGCTGCTGGGCTTTGCGCCGACTCGGAGTCAGGGGTCATGGCACTCTCTTCTTTCTGCTTCTTTTTTGCAGGCTTCACGGTCATATGACCGTATTGGGTCATCCACTCTACTGCCCTGAGTCTACCACTGCTGTTGCGCGCTGCGCAGTTCAAGCCCTATTCACTGTAGTTATAGCCATTATGGGCCTGCGCGATTGGCGCCCGCCGTTCAGACATGGATACTGCATAACTCTCAGCAAACTCTGAACACAAAACAGATAACAGGGCTGCACCACCATGACAACTGACCGCATTCAGACAGGCCGCCTCGCCATCGCGCGCGAGCTTCATGAACTTGTCACCCAGGAAATGATTCCCGGCACAGGCTTGAGCGCCGATCAGGTTTGGGCGCAACTGGACGCCATTCTGACCGATCTGGCCCCGCGCAACCGGGCCCTGCTGGAGAAACGCGAAGCACTGCAGGCGCGCCTTGATGAGTGGCATCGCGATCACCGCGGCCAGCCTCAGAATGTGGCGGCCTATCGGGACTTTCTGACCGATATCGGATACCTGCTGCCGGAGGGTGACGACTTCCAGGTCTCTACAGCCAATGTCGACCCCGAAATTGCCACGCTTGCCGGCCCGCAACTGGTGGTGCCGGTGCGCAATGCCCGCTTTGCCCTGAACGCTGCCAATGCGCGCTGGGGCAGCCTCTATGATGCGCTGTATGGCACCAATGTCATCGCCGAAACTGAGGGCGCCGAGCGCGGATCAGCCTACAACCCGGTGCGCGGTGCCAGGGTAGTGGCCTGGGCTCGCGACTTTCTGGATCGCCATTTCCCGCTGCGCGAAGGCTCTCATGTCGACAGCACCGGCTACACGACTACCGACGGGCAACTCAGCATAAAGTTGGGCGATCAGACCACGACGCTGCAGGACCCGAATCAATACAAGGGCTATCAGGGCACTCCGGACAGCCTGGAGGCGATCCTGCTCGGCCACAATGGGCTGCACGCCGAGCTGCAGTTTGATGCCACCGACCCGATTGGCCAGCGCGACGCTGCCGGCCTCAAGGATGTTCTGCTGGAGTCTGCCCTGACCACCATTCAGGACTGCGAGGACTCAGTGGCTGCTGTTGATGCAGAAGAAAAGGTGGAGGTCTATCGGAACTGGCTGGGTCTGATGCAGGGCACCCTGACCGCGCGCTTCCGCAAGGGCGACCGGACGGTTACCCGGCAACTGGAGGCCGACCGCCAATACACCGCTGCCGACGGCGGCACCCTGACGCTGCCCGGCCGGTCCTTGATGCTGGTGCGCAATGTCGGCCACCTGATGACCAATCCCGCTATTTTGCACGACGGAGAGGAAATTCCGGAAGGCATCATGGACTGCATGTTCACCGCGCTCGCCGCGCTGCATGACCTGCAGGGCAAGAGCCCGGTGCATAACAGCCGCACTGGCTCAATGTATATCGTGAAGCCCAAGATGCACGGCCCGGAAGAGGTGGCGTTCAGCGTCGAGCTGTTCGAGCGGGTCGAACAGGCTCTGGGCCTGCCGGCCAGGACCCTGAAAATCGGTATCATGGACGAGGAGCGTCGCACCACGGTCAATCTGAAAGAGTGCATTCGGGCCGCCCGCGACCGCGTCATCTTTATCAACACAGGCTTTCTGGATCGCACCGGAGACGAAATTCACTCCGCGATGGAAGCCGGGCCCATGGTGCGTAAATCCGACATGAAGGCACAGCCCTGGATTACCGCCTACGAAGACTGGAACGTCGACATCGGACTCGCCTGCGGTTTGCAGGGGCATGCCCAGATCGGCAAGGGCATGTGGCCCAAGCCGGACGAGATGGCAGACATGATGACGGCCAAGATCGGACACCCCGAGTCGGGCGCCAATTGCGCCTGGGTGCCCTCGCCAACCGCGGCCACCCTGCATGCCACCCACTATCACCAGGTTGACGTCGCTGCCGTGCAGCAAAAGCTGCAGTCCCGACAGCGGGCTGCGCTGGACGACATTCTGACCCTGCCCCTGCTCGACAGCACCCTGTCACCCGAAGAGATTCAGGCGGAGCTGGATAACAACGCCCAGGGCATCCTCGGCTATGTGGTGCGCTGGATCGATCAGGGCGTCGGTTGCTCCAAGGTGCCTGATATCAATGATGTCGGCCTGATGGAAGACCGCGCCACCCTGCGCATCTCCAGCCAGCATATCTGCAACTGGTTGTATCACGGTGTGGTGACCGCCGAGCAGGTACTGGACACCATGAAGCGGATGGCCGCTGTGGTTGATCGCCAGAATGCCAGCGACCCCGCTTATCGCCCCATGGCTGCAGACCTTGAGCACTCCGTGGCCTTCACGGCGGCCTGCGAATTGGTGTTCGAGGGGCGCAACCAACCCAGTGGCTATACCGAACCGGTGCTGCACCGCAGCCGACTCGCCCTCAAAGCCTCGGCCTGACCTAAAGGGTCTTCCCGGTACTCACCGGGAAGACTCGCTTTGAGACAACGTTTTCAGACCTAGTTAGTCTGAGTCCCTGGCTACCGCTGACACCCCAACATCGCGTGCCTACTGCATCACAGGACCAGACCCATCTGGTTGAAGAACCGTTAACCAGAAAACCGTTTACAACATTATTTTTTCTGCTAACATCGGCGCAACAATATGAAAACGTTTGCAGAAACATGGCTGCAAATCAAAACTCCGTGTGTGACCACCCGCCAGTGGTGGATGACAACAAGAAAGCATCTGGAGATCGACTGTGAAAACCGCCCGCCAGTATTCATTGCTTGCACCGGCCCTGTTCCTTCTGCCGGCGGCGATCATGTTTTTGATCTATGTGCTCTATCCCATCAGCCAGAGTATCTCGCTCAGCTTCTACGAATGGGACGGGGTCAGTGAAACCCGAGAATTCATTGGCCTGGACAACTACCGTGAACTGATGGACGACCCGCGGTTCTGGACCTCGCTGAAGAACAACATCCTCTGGTTGATCTTTTTCATGCTGGCCCCCGTCTGCGGCCTTTTCATCGCCCTGTTTCTGAACCAGACCGTGATGGGCATTCGGGTCGTCAAATCGCTGTTCTTCTTTCCGTTCGTCATTTCACAGGTTGTTGTAGGCCTGGTCTTCACCTGGTTTTACGACCCCAGCTTCGGCCTGCTCAACGACATTCTCAATTTCTTCGGTTTCCGCAGCGTCAACCTGCTGGGAGATGAGAACCTGGCGACCTACGGCATCATTGCTGCCGGTCTCTGGCCACAGATCGCCTACTGCATGATTCTCTACCTGACCGGCCTGAACAATCTGGATCCGGAACAGCTCGAGGCCGCCCGAATGGACGGCGCCAAAGGCCTGAAAATGCTCTGGCACATAGTGCTGCCGCAATTGCGCCCGGCCACCTTTATTGCCGTGGTGGTAACAGTGATTGGCGCCCTGCGCAGTTTCGATCTGGTGGCCACCATGACGGGTGGTGGCCCCTGGGGCAGCACCAATGTGCTGGCCCACTTCATGTACCAGCAGAGTATCTTCAACTACCGGGCGGGTTATGGTGCCGCAATCGCCGTCGTGCTCTTCGCGATCATGATGTTCTACATCGTGTTCTTCCTGTGGCGCATGTTGAGAACGGAGAAATAATATGTATCCCGTCGATATTCGTACCCGTTCGCCGTTTTCCCAAGTGGCCTACAAGGTTGCCCTGTTCACAGCCATTGCAGTCTGGCTGCTGCCGCTTGCCGCCGTCATGATGACCTCGGTACGCGGCCTGGCCGACATCAACGCCGGCAACTACTGGGGCCTGCCCAGTCAGTGGATGCTGATCGAAAACTATACCGAGATATTCCAGCGCACCCGGATGGCGCGCTACCTGCTCAATTCACTGATGATCACCCTGCCTGCCATGGCGGGGGCTGTCGCCCTGTCGGCTCTGGCAGGTTATGCCCTGGCCAAATACAGCTTCAAGGGCAATCTGGTCATCTTTGCGCTGTTTATCGCCGGCAATTTTGTCCCCTTCCAGATTCTGATGATTCCAGTCCGTGATCTGACCATCAGCACCGGGCTATATGACACCATCGCCGGCCTGGTGCTGTTCCACATCGCCTTCCAGACTGGCTTCTGCACTTTGTTCATGCGCAATTTCATGATGAACGTGCCCGACGAAATCATCGAATCTGCAAGACTGGAGGGCGCCAGTGAACTGCGCATCTTCCTGACCGTCGTGCTGCCACTGGTTCGCCCGGCACTGGCGGCGCTGGCCGTACTGGTGTTTACTTTCATCTGGAATGACTACTTCTGGGCGCTTGTCCTGGTGCAGAGTGATCATGCGCGTCCGGTCACCTCCGGCATAGCCGCGCTCAGCGGGCAGTGGATCGCCTCCTGGCAGTTGATCTCGGCGGGCAGCATCGTGGCCGCACTGCCGCCGGTGCTGCTGTTCTTCCTGATGCAGAAACACTTTATTGCCGGCCTGACTCTTGGGGCGACCAAAGGATAATGGCCGGCAGTCGTGCATCCGCCAGACAAGATGCTGATAACAATTGAAAACGTTGCCAAAGAATTTGGATGGCGTTATCTTTGAAAATAGTGACACCCCGAATGGAACCATGGGGGTCTGGCAGACAAAAGAGCGCAGAAGCTCGACCAGGCTGGAAAACGTTTTCATCTACTGTGGGAGTGGCTTGCCACAGTAGCCGGCGAAGGCTGACACAGGAGCCCTTTGCCTGAAAAGCTCCGCATCGGCGGGACAGTAACGGGGAGTCGCGTCTACAGCATGGCTTATGCAGTCCGGCTGGCGACCAGGCTCAAAAGAAAAGCAACAACCTCCATTTTGGAAGGAAGGCAATGACCATGAAAAAAACAATAAGTGCCATCGCCACCGCCACAGCGCTCAGCGCTGTGATGGCGACCAGCGCCTTGGCCAGCACACTCGTAATCAACTCCAACGCCTCGGATCCGGCACCGCGTGAAGCCTGGACCGAGATCGTGGAACGGTTCCAGGAGGAGTATCCTGATATCCGAGTGGTCTTCAACGAGTATGACCACGAAGGCTACAAAACCGTCATCCGTAACTGGCTGGTGACCAATCCGCCAGATGTCGTCATGTGGTTTGCCGGTGAGCGGATGAACTTCTTCGTACAGCGCAACCTGTTCGAAGACGTTTCCGACATCTGGGACCAGAACAACCTGCACGAAAGCATGGCCTCATCGCGTGCTGCCATGACCATTGACGACAGACAGTGGGGTATACCCGCCACCTATTACCAGTGGGGCATGTATTACAATCAGGACGTGTTCGATGAGCTGGGTTTGAGCGAGCCGACCAACTGGGAAGAGCTGCTTGAAGTCGGTGATACGCTGGTCGAGAACGGTATCGCGCCGTTTACCATCGGTACCCGCTTCCTGTGGACCACTGCCGGCTGGTTCGATTATCTGAACCTGCGCATCAACGGTCTGGACTATCACAATGCTCTGATGGCCGGTGAAATCCCCTACACTGATGACGGTGTTCGTGACGTCTTCATGCATTGGAAAGAGCTGGTGGATCGCGGCTTCTTTATCGAGAACCACGCCTCCTATACCTGGCAGGAAGCTCAGCCGTTCCTGTATCGCGGCGATGCCGCCATGTATCTGATCGGCAACTTCATTACGCCCGGCTTCCCGGATGACGTGAACATGGGCTTCTTCCAGTTCCCGCAGATCAATCCGCAGGTCGGCATGTATGAAGATGCTCCGACCGATACGCTGCACATTCCGGCGCGCGCCAACAACAAGGAAGATGCCCGCAAATTCCTCGAGTTCGCCGCCCGTCCGGAGCAGCAGGCCATGCTGAACGCAACCCTGAACCAGTTGCCCACCCACCGGGACGCTGAAGTGGCAGACGACCCCTTCCTGCAGGCCGGTATGCAGATGCTGAGTGCTTCAGACGGCACCGCCCAGTTCTATGACCGGGACACGGTTCCTGACATGTACTCAGTAGGCATGGAAGCTTTCCAGGAGTTCATGGTGAACCCGGATCGCCTCGACCAGATACTGGAGCGTCTGGAACGCACCCGGGCCCGGGTCTTCCGTTAAGCGAGCACAGTGACCCTCTATTGTGACTGTTGCAGGGCGCCTCTTGGCGCCCTTTTTTGTGACCCTTTGGACAGCACCACCACCGACCTTGCCAATACGAGCCCGGCGCCTGACAATGCGCGCTGCACTGCCAAGGCTTGCTATCTTTGCGGTGCAGAGTAAGCTTGGAACCCTGAAAACGTTTTCTAGCCATACCAGACACCATCCACCAAGGAGCCGATATGACAATACTGGTTACAGGGGGCGCCGGGTACATCGGCAGCCACACCTGTATTTCACTGGTCCAGGCCGGGCACCGCATTGTGGTGCTGGACAACCTGAGCAACGCGAGTCGAGAGGCCCTGCTGCGCGTCGAAAAGATCGTCGGGCAGGCGATACCCTTCGTCGAGGGTGACATTCGTGACCGCCCACTGCTCGACTCGCTGTTCAACGAGCATGATATCAGTGCAGTGATTCATTTTGCCGGCCTGAAGGCCGTTGGCGAGTCGACTCAGATGCCTCTGGCCTATTACCAGAACAATGTCAGCGGCACCCTGACCCTGCTGGAAGCGATGAACGCGGCAGATGTCAGGCGCATGGTGTTCAGCAGTTCGGCCACCGTCTACGGCGACCCGGACCAGGTGCCCATTCCCGAATCGGCCCCGTTGAGTGCCACCAACCCCTACGGGCAAACCAAGCTGATGATTGAAACCATGATGCGCGACCTGGCGGCCGCAGACGAACGCTGGCGTATAGCCCTGCTGCGTTATTTCAACCCGGCCGGCGCGCATGAATCAGGCGATATCGGCGAAGATCCGAGCGGTATTCCGAACAACCTGCTGCCCTATATCACCCAGGTGGCGGTGGGCAAACTGGAGAAGCTGTCGGTGTTTGGGGAGGACTACGACACCCCGGATGGCACCGGTGTGCGGGACTATATTCACGTTCTCGATCTGGCGGATGGCCACGTACAGGCCCTTGAACATCTGGATCGGCAGAGCCCGTGCGAGGCCTACAATCTGGGCACCGGGCAGGGCTACAGCGTGCTCGATCTGGTGCGCACCTTCTCCGAGGTCAATGCCGTCAAGGTGCCCTACCAGGTGTCAGCGCGCCGACCCGGCGACATCGGCTGCTGCTATGCCGACCCGACCAAGGCAGAACAGCAACTGGGATGGACCGCCCGCAGAGACCTCGAATCCATGCTGCGGGATTCCTGGCGCTGGCAGCAGAAAAACCCGAACGGTTATCGCCCGTCTTGATCGCGCCAGGTCTTGACCGAGTGGCGCACCACCAGGCGGGGCGTGAAGTTCAGTTGCGCGGCCGGCAGGCGGGGCTTTCCTTCCAGAATCTGCAAGGCGAGCCGGGCTGCTGTGCGGCCCATTTCCTCGATCGGGTAATGCACTGTGGTCAGCCGCGGGCGCAGATACTTGGTAATCACCACATCGTCAAAGCCCACCACTGACATGTGATGCGGTACTTCAAACCCGCTGTCCAGCAGCAGGCCGATGGCCCCCGCGGCCATCACATCGTTGTAGGCCATGACGGCACTGAAACTGACATTGCGCCCCAGCAACTCGCCCATGGCTTCATTGCCGCCGTCTTCATTCGGGAAGGCCCAGGCGACTTTACGCTCGTCATACTCGATATCGAATTCGTCCAGCGCCTGCCGGTAGCCGGCCAAACGCTGATGGCCGTCTGCAACATGCGTCAGGCTGGAGCACATGAAGGCAACACTGCGATGGCCGCGGCCGAGCAGGTGGCGGGTCGCCAGATAGGCGCCATGCTGATTGTCCAGATAGATACTGCAGGACTCGTAGCCCGGCACCAGCCGGTTGATGAAGATGACCGGCACAGGCCCGGCCGCCACTTCCTGCAGGCGTTCGTCGCTGAGCGCCTTGGCATGCAGTATCAGGGCGTCACACTGGCGTTGCTGCAGCATGTCCAGGGCTTCTTCTTCGCGCGCCGGGTCATTGTAACCGGAGGTCATCATCAAGTGCCGGCCACCCTGCACCACCACGTCGTCCACACCCGCCATCATCTGGGCGAAAAACGGCGAGCCCAGCTCACCGACCATCAGGCCGATACAGTTGGAGCGCCGATTGACCAGCGCCCGTGCCAGACTGTTGGGGCGATAGTTCATGGTCGACATGGCAGCCAGAACCGCTTCCCGCTTCTCCGGAGCGACCTTGGCCGAGCCATTGACGACCCTTGATACGGTTGATACTGACACCCCGGCCGCCCGAGCCACATCTTTGATATTGGCCACGCCTGTATTCCAAAAAAACACTCAGTTCGCAGTCTAGATGGCAAACGTTTTCCAGGCAACCTCATTGCGCCACAGCGGTTCCATGGAGGGTGCCTGATGCACTTGAAAACCTTGAGAGCAGAACGATTATTCGACAATGTTGAAAACGTTTTCTTTATCACACATAATTGCACTCTGCGAGACAATAACAAGCAGCGTGGGCCAACCCACCTTCCATCTATCGGGAACGCCGCATGAGCCAACAGACTTTCCACACCACCGAACATCCGCATCGGCGACACAACCCGCTGACCGGGGACTGGGTGCTGGTGTCGCCGCACCGCACCAAAAGGCCCTGGCAGGGCATGGAAGAAGAAAACCACTGGCAGGAAGCGCCTGCCCATGACCCGGATTGCTACCTGTGTCCAGGGAACGAACGAGCCAATGGGGAGCGCAATGACGACTATGCGACGACCTTTGTCTTCGACAATGATTTCGCCGCCCTCAACGAGGACGCTCCGGTTGCGGGCGATCAAGACCCCCTGTTTCGCTTTGAATCAGCCCGGGGCACCTGCCGTGTAATCTGCTTTTCCCCCGACCACAGCAAGACGCTGGCCCTGTTGTCCAAAGTCGAAGCGGAGGCGGTGATTTCCACCTGGATAGCTCAGCTCGATGAGTTGGGAAAACGTTACCAGTGGGTACAGATCTTCGAAAACAAGGGCGCCATGATGGGATGTTCCAACCCGCACCCGCATGGCCAGATATGGGCCCAGCCCTACCTGCCGACCCTGGCGGCGCGCGAGCATGAACAGCAAAAAGACTATTACGCCACCCACGGCAGTCCGCTGCTGCTGGACTATGTAGCAAAAGAAGAGGCCGCCGGCACACGCCTGGTCGACAGCAACGAGCACTGGGTGGCGCTGGTGCCCTACTGGGCTGCCTGGCCGTTCGAGACCCTGGTGCTGCCACGCGCCCATCGGCCACGGCTCAATGAACTGTCCAACGACGAGCAGCTTGCCCTGGCGCAGATGCTGCGCCACCTGACCGCGCGCTATGACAACCTGTTTCGCTGCTCTTTCCCCTACTCCATGGGCTGGCATGGGGCACCGTTCAACGCCGAGAACACGGCACCCTGGCAGGTTCACGCCCATTTCTACCCACCTTTGCTGCGCAGTGCCAGTGTGCGCAAGTTCATGGTCGGTTACGAAATGATGGCGGAAGCCCAGCGTGATATTACCCCTGAGCAGGCAGCAGAGCGCCTGCGCAGCCAGAGCACAACCCACTTCATGCTCAGCGCGTCGGCCGAGCACGCAGCCGGAACCCCACAATGAAAAATCTGAATGATGATCTGGTCAACCAGCAGTTTCAGGCGGCCTTTGGCCACCCACCGGCGGGCATTGCGCACGCTCCCGGCCGCGTCAATCTGATTGGCGAGCATACCGACTACAATCTCGGGTTTGTGCTGCCTGCGGCCATTGATCTGGGCACCTGGGTGGCCTTCAGACCCACGTCAGATGACCATTTGACGGCTGTCGCGCAGGACTTTGCCGGGCAGTCCGTCATCGTGCCACTGCAGGCCGATCAGCAGCGCGACGAAGACGCGCCCTGGTCAGACTATCTGCGTGGCGTGGTCGGCGAACTGAGCCAGCGCGGGTATCGCCTGGCCGGTGGTGAGCTGTTGATGACGGGCAATATCCCTTCAGGTGCCGGCCTGAGCAGTTCGGCCAGCCTCGAAATGGCATTGATTCGGGCGCTGCTTGAACTGAGCGGCGATACCATAGACCCCACAGACGCCGCGCTGATCGGCCAGGCCGCCGAAAACGACTTTGTCGGCTGTGCCTGCGGCATCATGGACCAGTTGATTTCGGCTAGGGGCCAGACCAACAGTGCGCTGCTGATCGACTGCCGCGACCTGACCAGCAAACCCATCTCGATGCCTTCAGATTGGGAAATCCTGATCGTACACAGCGGTGTGCGCCGCGGCCTGGTGGAGAGCGAATACAATATGCGCCGCAGGCAATGCGAGGAGGCCGCCCGTCATTTCGGTGCGACCAGCCTGCGTGAGGTCAAGCTGGCCGACCTGCTGGCGGCAGAGGAAGACTTGCACCCGAATGTTTTCCGGCGGGCCCGCCATGTTTTGACGGAAAATGCGCGCACGGTAAAAGCCGCCGCAGCAATGCGCGAGGGCAATCTCGAGCGCCTGGCGCCGATCATGGCAGCGTCGCATGTATCGATGCGCGATGACTTCGAAATCACCACGCCGGAAATAGACACACTGGTTGCCCTGCTGCAGGACGCAGGCAAGGGCGAGGCCGGCGCCCGCATGACGGGCGGCGGTTTTGGTGGCTGCGTGGTGGCGGTGGCGCCGGAGCGAGTAGTGCCGCAGTTGATCCGCGCCGTGGAGGCTGACTATGAGCGCACCACCGGCTGCGAACCTCTGATCATCGAAGCGCGTGCCAGCGCCGGGGCCTTCTGCGAGCCGGTGACATTGCTTTAGGGTCCTGATATGTAGGCTGTGAGCCTTGGCCGCGCTCGGGGCCGGCAGGCCCCTTCAAAAAGCGGTCGACGCCGAAGCGCAGGCAAGCCAG